>NZ_JBICUF010000004.1:546720-556923 GCF_043198035.1 Micromonospora sp. NPDC048898 | reverse complement strand
GTGGGGGGTGCCGCGCCCCCCCCGGCGGTCTACCCCCCCCCCACCCCCACGGGCCGCGGGGTGCGTGCCAAGCGTACCCCGGGGGGGGGCGGGGCCGGCCCCCCCCCGCCCGCTCCACCGGTCCACAGAGTTATCCACAGCTTGGCCGGTATCCACAGCGGTTATCCACAGCACGAAAACGACTCTGAGTCTGATAAGGGTATACAGTGACCGATTCTCCCGAGTCCACACCTAACGAGCCCGAGGTCCCCGCCGAGGCGATCGCCGCCGTGGTCGCACACGACCGGATCGAACCGGTCGGGCTCGAGGTGGAGATGCAGCGCTCCTACCTCGACTACGCGATGAGCGTCATCGTCGGGCGTGCGCTGCCGGACGTACGGGACGGGCTCAAGCCGGTCCACCGCAAGATCCTCTACGCGATGTTCGACTCCGGCTACCGTCCGGACCGCGGCTACGTGAAGTGCTCCCGGGTCGTCGGCGACGTGATGGGCCAGTTCCACCCGCACGGCGACTCGGCCATCTACGACGCGCTGGTCCGCATGGCGCAGCCCTGGTCGCTGCGCTACCCGCTGGTCGACGGCAACGGCAACTTCGGCTCGCCGGGTAACGATCCGGCTGCGGCGATGCGTTACTGTATTGTCGGAGATGTCCGGATTCGCACCGCCGACGGCAGTGTGCGGATCGGCGACGTCGTGCCGGACGCGGCCCCGTCCAGCGAGATCGACATCGACCTCAAGGTCCGCGACCGCAACGGCGACCTGGTCCGCGCCTCCAAGTTCTTCCACTCCGGTGAGCACCCTACGCTGCGGCTGCGCACCCGCGAGGGGTACGAGCTGACCGGCACCCACAACCACCCGGTGCTCTGCCTGGTGGACGTCGCCGGTGTGCCGACCCTGCTGTGGAAGCTGCTGGCTGAGATCTCCCCGGGTGACCGGGTCGTCCTCCAGCGCGCGGTGCCGGACGAGATCGGCTACCCGATGCTGGAGCACGTCGAGGCGGCCGTCCTCGCGGGTGCGTTCGTCAGCGAGGGCTGGGTCTCGCCAGGCCGTGCCGGCTTCAACAACGTGGACCGGGACTTCTTCGTCCGCGTCCTCGCGGCCTACGACCTTGCGGTGGGCGGGCCCCGCTACGTCAGCGAGCGGGTCATCGCCTCCGGCAGCACCCTGCACGAACTCGACGTGCAGGACCTCACTGCGTTGCGCAGGAGCCTCCTCGGTGACCTGGTCGGTGCCCGTAGCGCCGCGAAGTTCGTTCCCGAGTTCGTCTGGCAGGGGTCGGCCGCGATCAAGCGCGCGTTCCTCCAGGCGCTCTTCGAGGGCGACGGCTCGTCCTCGCTGCTGCCGCGCAACACCATCCAGATCTCGTACTCGACCCGCAGTGAGCGGTTGGCCCGGGAGGTCCAGCAGTTGCTGCTGGAGTTCGGTGTGATCAGCCGGCAGACCCGCTACGACGACGGCGAGATCAAGGTCGTGGTGACCAACCGCCGTGACGCCCGGATCTTCGCCGCGCACGTCGGCTTCCTCGGTCGCAAGCAGGCCAAGCTGGAGGCGGAGCTGGCCCAGGTGCCGGCGAGCAGCACCGCGCTCTCCAGCGACCACGTGCCGCTGGTCGGCGACTTCATCCGCGAGCACGGTGCACAGCGCTGGACCGAGCGGGACTGGCTGCGTCGGCACAACGTGGACCGGGTGGAGCGTTGGGAGCGGGACCGCGACGAGATCGCCGCCCGGATCACCAACACCGAGGTGCTCGACGTGGTCGAGCCGTTGGTCGACGGTCGGTTCTACTACGCCGAGGTGGCGCAGATCACGGACGCCGGCGTGCAGTCCGTCTACAGCGTCCGGGTCGACACCGATGACCACTCGTTCGTCTCGGACGGGTTCGTCAGCCACAACACCGAGTGCAAGCTCGACCCGCTGGCCATGGAGATGCTGCGGGACATCGACGAGGACACCGTCGACCTGCAGGACAACTACGACGGCCGGGCCAAGGAGCCCACGATCCTGCCGTCGCGGATCCCGAACCTGCTGGTGAACGGCTCCGAGGGCATCGCGGTCGGCATGGCCACCAAGATCCCGCCGCACAACCTGCGGGAGATCGGCGCGGCGGTGCAGTGGTGCCTGGAGCACCCGGAGGAGGACGAGGAGACCACACTTGAGGCGCTGCTCGGCATCGTCAAGGGCCCGGACTTCCCGACCCACGGGCTGATCGTCGGCCAGACCGCGATCCAGGACGCGTACCGCACGGGTCGTGGCTCGATCCGGATGCGTGCCGTGGTGGAGGTCGAGGAGGACAAGCGAGGTCGGCCCTGCCTGGTCGTCAGCGAGCTGCCCTACCAGGTCAACCCGGACAACCTCGCCGAGCGGATCGCCGAGCTGATCAAGGAGGGCAAGCTCGCCGGGATCGCGGACATCCGCGACGAGTCCTCCGGGCGTACCGGCATGCGGATCGTGCTGGTGCTCAAGCGCGACGCGGTCGCGAAGGTCGTGCTGAACAACCTCTACAAGCACACCCAGCTCCAGGAGACCTTCGGCGCCAACATGTTGGCCCTGGTCGACGGGGTGCCGCGCACGCTCAACCTGGCGCAGTTCATCCGCTACTACGTCGAGCACCAGATTGACGTGATCCGTCGGCGGACCGCCTTCCGGCTGCGCAAGGCCGAGGAGCGGGCGCACATCCTGCGCGGTCTGGGCAAGGCGCTGGACGCGTTGGACGAGGTGATCGCGCTGATCCGGCGTTCGCCGACCGTGGACGACGCTCGGCAGGGCCTGATCCGGTTGCTGGATATCGACGAGATTCAGGCGACCGCGATCCTGGACATGCAGCTGCGCCGCCTGGCCGCGTTGGAGCGGCAGCGGATCGTGGACGATCTGGCCAAGCTCGAGATCGAGATCGCCGACCTCAAGGACATCCTGGCCAAGCCGGAGCGGCAGCGGAGGATCGTCTCGGAGGAGCTTGGTGAGATCGTCGCCAAGTGGGGCGATGACCGCCGGACGCAGATCATTCCGTTCGACGGCGAGGTCTCGATGGAGGACCTCATCGCCCGCGAGGATGTGGTCGTGACGATCACCCGGACCGGGTACGCCAAGCGGACCAAGGTCGACCTCTACCGCTCGCAGCGACGCGGGGGTAAGGGCGTCAGTGGCGCCACGCTGCGGCAGGACGACATCGTCAGCCACTTCTTCGTCTGCTCGACGCACGACTGGATCCTGTTCCTGACGAACAAGGGCCGTGTGTACCGGGCCAAGGCGTACGAGTTGCCGGAGGCCAGTAGGGTAGCCAAGGGCCAACACGTGGCCAACCTGCTCGCCTTCCTACCCGATGAGCAGATAGCGCAGATCATTGAGATCCCGAACTACCAGGTAGCCCCCTATCTGGTACTGGCCACGAAGAACGGCCTGGTGAAGAAGACGCGGCTCGAGGAGTTCGACTCCAACCGTTCCGGCGGCATCATCGCGATCAACCTGCGCGATGAGGACGAGCTGGTCGGTGCTGCGCTGGTTGCGCCGGAGAACGACCTGCTGCTGGTCTCGAAGAAGGCGCAGGCGATCCGGTTCAACGCCTCGGACGAGGCGTTGCGGCCGATGGGTCGGGCCACCTCGGGTGTGATCGGCATGCGCTTCACGGACGACGACGTCCTGCTCGCCATGGAGGTCGTGCGGGAGGGGTTGGACGTTCTGGTGGCCACGAACGGGGGATACGCGAAGCGGACCCCGATCGAGGAATACCCGGTGCAGGGCCGGGGAGGTAAGGGCGTGTTGACTGCGAAGATCACCGAACGGCGCGGTGGTCTGGTTGGCGCGGTGGTGATCGATCCGGACGACGAGTTGTTCGCGATCACCAGCAACGGTGGTGTCATTCGGACTCCGGTGAAGCCTGTACGCCGTACGCGTGACCGGAACACAATGGGGGTCAAGCTGATGGACCTCCCGGACGGCGTGACTATCGTGGCGATTGCTCGCAATGCCGACGAGCCTGACGAACAGGACTAGTTGAATGACGGAGACACAGGCGAAGTCGGGGAACACGGGGACCTCGGCCAACCCGGTCGACGAGGAGGCCGCCAAGGGCGGCACACCAGCGACTGGCCGCGCGGCCGTAGGCCGGGCAACGGTCCCCGCCGACGCGCCTGCCCCGAAGTTCACGAGGGCCCCGGGCATGACACCCCCGCCGGAGCCCGGCAGTGATGACGCTGGTTCGGGTGACAAGACGGAGACGTCCGGTGCCGAGGCGCCGACGTCCGCCGTCGCCACACCTCCGGGTTCGGCGGCGCCGTCGGCCCGTCCGGCGACCACCCAGCCGATCAACGTGCGGCCGGGCCAGGCGGCGTCGAGCGGGACCACCGGCACTCAGCCGCGGATCATGCCCGGCATGACGCAGCCGCCGTCGGATGCGACGCGTACCTCCGCTGCCGGCCGCCCGGCCAGCGGGGGTGGCCTGCCGCCGGGGATCGGCAACCCGTCCGCCGTCGGGGCTGCCCGTGTCGGTGACGCGGTGCGTGCGGCGCGTACGTCGGTCAGTTCGGCGGCGTCCCGCGGGCCGCGCCGGGCGCGGCTGAACCTGAAGCGGATCGACCCGTGGTCGGTGATGAAGTTCGCGTTCGCCGTCTCGGTGGTGCTCTTCATCGTCGTGGTGGTCGCCACTTCGGTGCTCTACCTGGCACTGGACGCGATGGGCGTGTTCAAGAGCGTCAACGACAGCCTGGGCGACCTGGTCAACGCCGGTGGTGGGCAGAGCACCAGCAGCTTCCAGATCACCGCCAAGGGCGTGATCCTCAGCTCGGCGCTGATCGGTCTGGTCAACGTGGTGCTGTTCACCGCGCTGGCCACGCTGGGGGCGTTCGTCTACAACGTCTGCGCCGACCTGGTCGGCGGGATCGAGCTGACGCTCGCCGAGCGGGACTGACGACCGGGGCGCCGGGGCACCGCGGAAAGCGGTCGCTCCGGCGTCCCGTACTCAGGTAGTTTTTGCAGGCGTCGACGGCCCGGCTCGTCGGTCTGGACCCCGATTTGGGGTGCGCCGAGCGGATGGGTTAATCTTGCTCGTCGCAACGCGGGGCTATAGCTCAGTCGGTTAGAGCGCAGAGCTGATAACTCTGAGGTCGATGGTTCGATTCCATCTAGCCCCACCGCACGGTCGTCCGACGTTAGTCGAGCACGAGGGGTCGCCCCAATGTTCAAGAAGCTGCTGATTCTGGCTGGCGTCGTCGGCGTGGCCGCCGTCGTGTTCAACAAGATCAAGGCCTCGAACGACGAGCGTGCCCTCTGGCACGAGGCGACCACCGCGCCCGACCTGCGCTGAGGTCCGGCCCGACGCCGAGTGATCGGCGTCACGGCCGTCCACGGGGCCCTAGCTCAACTGGCAGAGCACTGCCTTTGCAAGGCAGGGGTTAGGGGTTCGAGTCCCCTGGGCTCCACCAAGCTCCGGTGCAGGTCACCGGGCGTCTTCCTCTCCTGATTCCGAGTTGTCGAATCGGCGGTCATCTTTTTCGTCAGCGAATCGTCAGCGGGGTCCGCGAAAACGCCTCGGATGACCCGGTGGAAGTCGGCCGGTGTGTGTGTAGCGATTGAGCGTCGTGGATGCCTGTTCGTGGCCCATGACCGCCTGTACAACGTTGACCGGCACCCCGCTTGAGATCAGGTACGTGGCGTAGCCGTGCCGCAGGTCGTGGAAGCGCAGCCCACCCGCCGCCTTCGCTGCGACGTGCGCCGCCGCCTCCCGCTGCGTGGTGAACTCCGCTGACCACTCAACGCTCTCCCGATCGCGCCAGGCGGCCCGGAATCGGTCCGGTCCGGTCTCCGTGACCTCGCCGAGCAGCCCGGCCCGTACCAGCGACGGTCGCCAGACCTGACGCCGGAAGTTGCTGCGGAGCATCGGGTCGCCTGCCTGGTTGGTGAACACCCGATCCGCCTCGGCGGGGTCCGTCCGCTCGCGGTGCCGCGCCAGCGTCGTCAGCGGTGCTCGCCGAAGACCGCCGCGGCCACCTGGTAGCTGTCGAACGCCCGGGCCGCCCCGGCGTACGCCTCCAGGTGGATGAAGAGCTCGACGATCTCCTCCTTGGTCACGCCGGACGTCAGCGCGATGCGCAACTGCCCCCGCAGCGGCTCGTGGGTGCCCAGCGCCGCCGCGACGGCCACCGAGATCAGGCAGCGGCTCCGCAGGTCCAGGCCCGGTCGCGGCCACGAGTCGCCGAAGGTGTGCTCGGTCGCCAGCCGCCGGAAGTCCTGACCGACCGCGGGTTCCCCGTCGGCCAGCGGCAGGGTCAACGGTTGGCCGAGGAGGCGCTCCGCGGTGTCGAGGGCTTGCTGGTATCGGGGATCGTCGGGCATGCGTTGCCACCTCCGCACGTGTCAGCCGATCGACTGCCGTTCGGTTCCAGCATCGTGCCCACCCCGGCGTTCGGTCGGCCGTTTTGGGAAACCGGTGATCGCGATAGCATCGGATGCGGTCGAGCGCCTACTCGCGCCCGGTGCGTCAGCCCACGCCTGAAGGGTCGGCAGCGGTGGAGGTTGCCGCCGCTCGCAAGTCCCGCCTCATCAACGTCCTTCGTCAGCGAGAAGTCAGCGAGACGCACGACAACAGCCAACAACCGCTGGTGCAGGACACCAAGTCCCTTGACTCCAACGCCAGCCGCCGACATCGATCGGTGAGCATCCACCGCATCGAGCCGCCTTTGCAAGGCAGGGGTCAGGGGTTCGAGTCCCCTGGGCTCCACCAGCACTTTCCTTGGTTGATCTCGGTCGCAGCTGCCGTGCGGAGCTGCTCGAAGAGCGGATCGACGTTCCGTGGCTCCCTCCATCGCGGTGCCGGCGGCCACACTTTGGGAGAGCAGGCATTCCAGAGGTCATCCGTTCGGGCGCACAGCAGTTGATCAGGGGAGATGGCCAATCGGTCATCTCCCCTGATTCTGGTTGAGCCACGCGACAGTCACGTCTGTGCCGCACGCTGGAAACTCCAGGCGTTCGACCTGGAGAGTGCCAAGCCCCCTGCTCACCCTTCGCGTACCCCGCCCAACCGGTTGGGCGCTGTCCCGTACGGGACAGTCCCGGCCTGTCCCAGGGGTGCTGGGCAGCGCGTACGGGACTGGTCGCGAACCTGGTCGGGATTGTCCCGAGCGGCTGTTCACCTTGTTGGGAAATCGGCGACCGCGTTGGCTTCTTCCAAAGGTTGCTCGCTGCGAAATGAGCGAATTTCGCCGTCGCGAGCTGCGAACGAGGAGGATCCGTGACCCGACGACGTAAATCACCAGCCAGGCGCCCGGCCGCGTCGCCACCGGCGAACGCGCCGGCCAGGTGGCGGTGGCAACCACGGACCTGGGGCTGGGCCGGACTCATCCTGGCGGTGGCACTCGTGAGCGGCGCCGTCGCCTGGGTCGGCACGAATGATCGAGCGGGTTCCGCGACCGCCACCGCGGGATCTCCCACTGCCGTCGCGGTCGACGTTCCGGTCACCGGAACGCCGATCGCCGAGCAGCCGTCCACCACCGCACCTGTCCGGCAGGATTCGCCGCGCCAGCCCGTCGACAGTGGCGCCGCTGCCAAGAGCGCCACCGACAACGGCACGCCCGCCATCGCGGTCGACCAGAAGAAGCGTCGTTTCGCGCCGGTGGACCAGAACAAGGGCCGCACCGAATCGGTGGACCGGAACAAGCGTCGTTTCGCGCCGGTGGACCAGAACAAGCGCCGCACCGAATCGGTGGACCGGAACAAGAGTCGTGCCGAGCCGGTCGACAGGAACAAGCGTCGTGCCGAATCAGTGGACCGGACCAAGGGATGGGTGCCGAGCCGTCTCGCGTCCGGCCGTAGCTCCGGACACGCCTGCAAGCCGGTCGACCAGGGACGAACCGTTCGGGCCATCTGCCGGGTCACCGAAACTGCGGCAGGAGAGAACCACCAACCGCGGGTGGAGGACGACAGGAACCAGGTGGTGCACGTCCGCCCACCGCACCTGAAGGAACGGATCCTGAAGGACCGCGCCCCGATCCAGCGGTGTCACGACCGCGTGCGGCCCGCGTACCCCCGCTCGGTGTGGCAGGCACGACCCGGCTGGCCCGGAGTGCGCCCTGACCTCGACGGGCCCCGATTGGTCCGGGCCGGCGGCCCGGGTGCTGGTGACGGAGCTTTCGGTGGCTGAGACGACAAGGACCAGCCGACTGACCATGTCCGTCCTGCTCTCCGTCGCCCTGGCCGCCGGACTGGTCGGCGGGGCGGTCCAGTCGCCCCCGCGAGCCGGGCAGCCCGACGACCTGCGGTACGTGGCCAGCAGCGAGCCGGAACCCGATCGGTGGGGAGCGAGGGTCGTCTACAACCCGGCGACCGGGAAGTGGGAAGGCCTCCCGTTCGACCGACCGGAGTTGGATGCCCGCGAAGGTCAGGTGGACCGGTACCGGCCGAGGCCACCGGCGCACCACTGGGAGGATCAGCTCGATCCGCCGAGGTACTACGAGGACAACTCGGTCGATCGGCGGACTCCCGCCCAGCGGGAGGAAGACGAGCGGAAAGCCCGTCGCGGAAAGCAGAATCAGGTCATCCCGAAGGACGGCGTACGGGCCGGAAACGACCTGAGCAAGGCCGCCGACAATCTCGGTAAGGCTGCCAGTCAGCTGCCCAAGGCCGGGACTGCCGTCCCCAAGCCCGGGCCGGCCGTGCAGGGGGGACAGTCCAGCGCGGTACCGGTCCGCAGCGGGGTGCTGGCCGTGACGCTGGCGATCACCGCCGCCCGGCACGCCGAGCGGCTCCGCCAGGCTCGGGCCGACGAGCGTCGTCGCCTGGGTCGGGTGGATGCGTCGACCCTGCGGGCGGCCAAGAAGGCCCAGCAGGACGCGGCAAGGGCGACGACCGCTATCCAGGACGCTGCCCGGGCCCGGGCAACCGCTGAGCAGGCTGCGGTCCGGGCGGCCAGGGCCGAGGAACAGGCGCGCCGATCAACGGAGCAGGCTCGGACGGCGGGATCCTCCGAGGCCCGCCAGCAGAGCAGGACGGACGGTCGGGACGCCAAGGCAGCGCGGAAGGAGGCGACCCGGTCCGCGGCGAGGGCCCAGCAGGCCGATCGGGTGGCGCAGCGGTACAACCAGGCGTACGTCGCCGCGGCTGGCGTGGAGGTCAAGCAGAAGGCTCACGACGGTAGGAAGGCGGCCACCACGGCGAGCCGCGCCGCCGACGGCGCACAGCGGGTCGCCGACCGGGCCGACCGGGCGGTACGCCAAGCCGAGCAGCGCCTGGCGGCGGCTCGGGCCAAGGACGACCCGCGGGCGGTGGCGAAGGAAGAGCGGCGCGTCGAGAAGGCACGCAAACAGTCCGAGCAGGTTCGGGGGCCGCTCAAGAAGGCCACGACCGAGGCCACCATCGTCGCGCGGAAGGCTGATGAGCTTGAGGCGAAGGTACGCAAGGCTGAGCAGCGTGCGCGCGACGATATCGCCCGAACTCGGGACAAGGCTCACGCCACGCACAACGCACCGGTAAGTCCCGTCCAGGGCAAGAAGGGCAGTGGCGACCCACCGGACGACCCGCCGGCCAAGACCCGGCCCAGGACCGACGGCCCGAAGGGGTCGGGCGGCGCCGGTGCGCAGCGCACTCCTGACAGTGCGGGCACCCCCGCGACCACCGCCGCCAAACCCGGCGGGGCCGCCGCCCTGGCGAAGCGCCTTGGCGGCCTGCGCGGCGGGTCCGGCGCGACCGGGATGGGACTGGAACTCGTCGCTTTGCAGTGGTTGGAGCAGCAGGATCCGGAGGCCTTCGCCGCGCTTCAGGGGGTGCAGGACCAACGGGAGCGGGAAAGCCTCAAGTACCTCCAGGAATCCTTGAAGGACCCGAGCACGCGGGCCGAACAGATCGAAAGGTACCAGTTCTACCAGGGCGGCGACCCGTCGTACGAGGATGGCTCAGTCCCCCTCATCTCACCCGAGTTCGGCAAGGCGAGACGTCAACTGTTCGAGCAGGCGATCAACGAGGACAAGGCCGCCCAGCGCCGCAAGGACGAGGTTGCCCGGTGGGACTCGTACGCGAAGGCCAAGTCGGCGCAGTGGGAGTCGCAGCAGGCGGCCGGAAGAGCGGTCGAGGCGGCGCGGGCCAAGGATGCGCGCGAGTTCGCCGCCGACAAGGAGCTTCGCGCGCAGCAGAAGGTGAAGGCGAAGGCGGAGAGTAAGAAGGCTGACAAGGTTCTCAAGGCGTCCAAGGCCAAGGACGACCGTGAGTTCCGGGCGGCCGA
>NZ_JBICUF010000004.1:383061-546624 GCF_043198035.1 Micromonospora sp. NPDC048898 | reverse complement strand
CCGAGCAGAAGCGCGCGGCGGAGAAACGTGAGGCCGAGCAGCGTCGTAAGGACGAGGCGGCTCGTTGGGACGCGTACGCCAAGGCGCAGGCGAAGGCCCATCAGGACCAGCAGAAGGTGAAGGCGAAGGCGGAGAGCAAGAAGGCTGACAAGGTTCTCAAGGCGTCCAAGGCCAAGGACGACCGTGAGTTCCGGGCGGCCGAGCAGAAGCGCGCGGCGGAGAAACGTGAGGCCGAGCAGCGTCGTAAGGACGAGGCGGCTCGTTGGGACGCGTACGCCAAGGCGCAGGCGAAGGCCTACCAGGACCAGCAGAAGGCGAAGGCGAAGACGACCACCGCCAAGCCGACGGCCAAGGGCTCCACCACGTCGACGAAGAGCACCAAGAGCACCAAGAGCGGTGGCAGCGGTGCGACCGCCGGGAAGAAGAAGTCGTAGCGTCACGTACCAGTGCCGTGAGGCGCAGGAGCGGCCCGCCGTACCGCACGGCGGGCAGCGGCCTAGACCAGCGCGATCTGGCCGGGTAGTTCGGGCGGACCGGTCAGCACCGCGCGGAGCTTGTTGATCTGCGGGAACTCGCTGTCTCCCGCTTCGCCCCACAGGCTCCGCCACTCCGAGTCGTCGCCGAGGACCCGGTCGAGTGCCTGGACTGCCAGCTGTGCCAGGTCGTCCAGGTCGAGGGATTCGCCAGCGAGCAGGAAGTCCGGCGCGTACGACGAGGTTATCGGGTCGCCGCCGGGCAGCTGGGACGCCACGATCGCTGCCGCGGCGATGGCCGAGGCGGCATCGTCGTGGTCGAGGTAGTCGGTGTTGAGTGCCGCAGTTGTCAGGGCAGCGCGGACCGTTGCCGCCCGCGCCGACGGTTCGGCATCGTGGAGTTCACCGCACCAGTCGGCGGCGCTGTCGTTGTCGAACGGGCCGTCACCCCAGGCGCCCATGTGTTCCTCCTCGATGTCCCGGTGACCGGATCATGAGGGCAAGCGGGGGCGGACGCAAGGGGCTGTACGGGCCTGAAGCCGCCGCGGCCCCTCGGGCGGGACCGTCGATAGAACGTGATCGTCGTACGGTGGCCGGATGGTGTCGGACGCGGTGCGCTACTACGACGATTTCCTGGCCGATCGGGACTGGCTCGCCGAGGGGCTGGGCTGGGCGGTGGTTCAGCCGGCGAGTGCCGAGGCCACCGTCGACGGAGTGATCGAAAGCCTGCGGGCCAGGCGTGTCGAGCCGGGTGACGACCGTCCGGGTGAGCTCGCCGACCTGGCCCAGATCGGCCCCGATGTGGTGGTGTTCCAGGACAACGGCTGCGCGCTGAGCCGGCCTGAGGTGCTGCGCTGGCTCAGCGACGGGGTGCGGGTGCACACGGTCGAGTGGACCATCAACGGCAACGGCGGCGTCTCGTACGCGGTGTACGGCAGGGTGCTCGCCTGGATGGACATCAACGACCCGGACCGGCGGCACGGTGCTGACCCGTCCGTGTTCGCCGACGACCTGGACGACGTACGCGCCGCGCGGGGCACCGGGTATGTGAGGCCCGCGGCCATGGCGTTCGTCGAGCGGCGGACCGGCGTGCGGCTGCCGGCGGAGTGGATGAGCGACGAGGGGGCGGATCCGCAGGCCGGGCCGTGGGTGACGGTGCGGCTTGAGGCGATCCCGGCGGACCCGCGGCCGCCTTCGAACTTTGGTCACGACGAACCCGATCTCGATGCGCGACTGCGGGCCGCGCCGGAGCGGGTGCGGCGGGCGGCGTTGGCGCTTGCCGTGCGGGCGGTGACGACGCGGTTCACCTTCGGCGACGACGATCTGGCGAGGCAGGCGGTGGAGGCCGTGGAGCGGGGCCTGACCCTGGACGAGGAGACCCGGTTGAGGATCGGCCACCTCAGGGCGGGTGGCGCCGACGTGCCGGGCTGCTCCAGTGCCGTCCACGCCCTGTACGCGGCGACCGGCAAGGGAGTAGCGGCGGTCGAGGCGCTGAACGCCGTTCGGTACGCGGTCGCCGACGACTGGCCGGTGCTGCGCCGGGACCTGTATCGCCTGGTGCGGGAGAGCTGAACAAGCCGGTTCAGCTGTCGGTGGGCGTGGTGTCGGGTCGGGCCTGGGGTACGTGTTCCATCAGTTTGGTGAGTGCGCCGTTGGCGAAGGTCGCGCCGAGCGCGGAGCCGGCCCCGATGGTCCAGCCGACCGGCCCGAGCGGGGTGCAGCCGAAGAACTGGCTCACCCCCGGCGTCTGCACCACCACGACGAGCACGCCCAGTGACGCCGCCGTGGAGGCGAGCACGGCCGGGCTGGTGCCGCCGGCCAGGATGGTCTGGCCGAGTTGGGTGCCGACCAGGGAGACCAGGGCGACGGTGCCGGCGCGTTGGCGGCGTCCGGTGTAGCGGGCCAACGTCCAGCCCGCGGTCGCGCCCAGCGTGGTCGCTGCCGCCCGTAGCCCGATCTCCCTGGTGAGGCTCTCGCCGAGCGCCGCGTCGGGGCCCTCCCGCAGGAGCGTGTCGGTGCGGTCCGACGCGGGTGGGCGGACCGCGATGGCAAGCGCCGGTGCCAGGTCGGTGAGGAGGTTGACCAGCAGCAGTTGTCGGCCGGTGAGTGCGGAGCGGCCGGTCGCCGCGGCGGTCAGCACACTGAAGGCGATCTCGCCGAGGTTGCCGCCGACCAGGATGCTGAGCGCGTGTCGCACCGAGGACCACATCGCCCGGCCTTCGACCAGGGTGGCGATGATCGTCTCCAGCCGGTCGTCGGTCACCACCAGGTCGGCTGCGGCCCGTGCCGCCGGGGTGCCCCGTTGGCCGAGGGCGATGCCGACGTCGGCCAGCCGGATCGCCGGGGCGTCGTTGGCGCCGTCACCGGTCATCGCGACGGTTCGCCCGCACTTCTGCAACGCCTGGATGATCCGCACCTTGTGCGCGGGGGTGCAGCGGGCCACCACGTCGGTGTGGGCCAACCGTTCGGCGAGCGCGTCGTCGTCGAGTTGGTCGAGTTCGCCGGCGGTGACCACCCGCTGCTCGTCGTGCTCGCTGATGGTGGCCGCGATGGCCTCGGCGGTGGCCGGATGATCACCGGTGATCATGATGGTGTGCACGCCGGCCTGTCGGATCCGTCGTACCGCCGGGGCGGCGCTCTCCCGCACCCCGTCCGCGAGGGCCAGGAAACCGACGAAGGTCAGCCCTCGGACGTCGGCGTCGGTCACCTTCGGGTCGTCCACCTGGCACTCGGCGACGGCCAGGATCCGGTTTCCCGCCCCGGCCCGGTCGGCGAGCATCCGCTCCAGCTCCGCGCGGCCGGCGTCGTCGAGCGGCTCCTGTCTGCCGTCGGTGCGCCGGGTCGAACAGCGTGGCAGCACGGTCTCCGGAGCACCCTTGACACTCAGCAACAGGTGACCGTCGGTCTCTCCGATGCTCGCGTGATAGCCGCGGGACGGTTCGAACGGCAGCCCACCGGCAGCCCGCCAGCCGGGGGCACCGGTCTGCTCCACCACACCGGCCACTCCGGCGCCCCGTCGCACCGCCCGGTCGGTCTGCAACGCCAACTCCTCCGGAGTCGCCGCGGCGGGGGTGGCGCGCAGGGCCGCGGCCAGCGTCAACTGGAGTCGGTCGTCCAGCCGGTCCGCCGGGGCGTACCGATCGCCGACGCCGTCGCCGACCCCGGCGAGCAGCAGTTGGCCCTCGGTGAGGGTGCCGGTCTTGTCGAAGCAGAGCACGTCCACCCGACCCAGCGCCTCGATGGTGCGCGGGTTGCGCACCAACGCGCCGTGCTCGGCCAGCCGTCGGGCGGCGGCCAGTTGCGCCGCGGAGACCAGGAACGGCAGCCCCTCCGGCACCGACGCCACGGCGAGGTTCGCGGCGGTCGCCGCCGTTTCGGCAAGGGGTACGCCCCGAAGCAGGCCCGCGCCGGCCACCGCCACCGCCGAACCGGCAGCCAACGGGATGGCGGCGCTCGTCAACGAGCCGAGCCGGGCCTCCACCCCACTTGTTGGTGGGGCCTGTCGTACCAGCGCCAGGCTGCGGCCGGCTTCGGTGTCCGAGCCGGTCGCCACCACCACGGCGGTGCCGTGCCCGGCGGCGACGGTGGTTCCCTCGTAGAGCATGGAGTGTCGGTCGGCGATGGCGGCGGCCACCACCGGGCGGTTGGACTTGGCGACCGGCAGCGACTCACCGGTCAGCGACGATTCGTCCGCCTCCAGGCCCACCGCGTCGAGTACGCGGCAGTCGGCGGGTACCGAGTCACCCGGCTCCAGGGCGATGACGTCACCGAGGACCAGGTCCTCGGCGGCGAGAACCCGTTCGGCGCCGTCCCGGCGGACCCGTGCGGTCACCGCCGAGCGGGACAGCAGCTCCGCCAACGACCGTTCCGTGTTGCGCTCGTGCACCGCGCCGATCAGGGCGGACCCACCGACCACGCTGCCCACGAGTGCGGCGTCGACAAGCGAGCCGAACGACGCGGAGAGCACCGCCCCGGCGGCCAGTACCGGGGTCAGCGGGTTGGACAACTCGTCCACGAAGGCGCGCAGCAGACCGCCACGTCCGGGTGCGGCCTGGCCGTCGCGAGCCGAGCTGTCGTGCCGGCGTTGCGCCTCCGCGCTGGCCAGCCCGTCCGCGGTGGTGCGCAGGTGGCCCAGCACGGTGTTGACCGGCATGAGGTGCCAGGCGGTCGTCACGGGTGCCGGGGTGTCCGACGTGTCGTGTAACCGGCCGGCCTGCCAGACCCCGTTCGCGAAGGCCAACCCGGCGGCGCCGTTGACCGCGACGAGCGCCTTGTGCGGCAGTTGGGTCGGCGGAGCGGTGAACGCCCCCAACGCCCCGAGACCGGTGCCGGCCATGGCCAGCCGGATGTTCTGCTGGGCCGTCCGCCGGGCCACCCCGGTCGCCTCGACCACCAGGGCCACCACCCGCAGGTCGACACCCACCAGCAGGTGTGCACCCCAGGGTGGCAGCGCCTCCGGCGCGGCGAGCCCCAGACCGCAGTCGGACGCGCCGAGCGCTCTGCGGTCCGCCGAGACCAGCATCACCACCGCGCCGTCGCGCTGCAACGCGCGTACCGAATCGGTCAACTGGTCTCCGCCGGGCAGCATCGCATCGGCGAAGCCGTACCGCTGCTCGTCGCCACCGGCCACCACCAGCCGCAGGCCAGCGTGCCGGGCGGCGGCCGGGAGGCCGTCGACGCCGGGCGCCGGTTCCGGTTCGACCCGCAACAGCGCGGCGAGTCGGTCGCCGTGGGCGAGGCCGAGTAGCTGGCCGCCGGCGGATCGCAGCCGGTCGCCGTCCGGGATGGCACTCGGGTCGCTGCCGGGCATCTGGTCCAGCGGTCCGAGCCGCCAACCGTCCGCCGTGTGCGAGGAGGCCGGGTCGTCCGGGTCGAACAGCGCGAAGGCCCGCTCCGCCACCTGGCCGACGTCGGCGCCGGGCGCCGGTGCCAGATCGGCGAGTACGCCCCGGTCCGAGCCGAGCACGGCGGCGTCCAGCACGAGCGTGTCGATCCGGTCCAGCTCCCGCAGCACGCTGCGGTCCATGGCGATCACCCCGCGCCGGGCCAGCATCCGGCCGAGCTGGGCGGCGTACCCCTCGCGTCCGCTGCCGGGAGCCTTCGGCAGGGTGGACAGGCCCAGCGCGGCGGCTCGTTTCGGCCCGGCGAACGGCATCGCCGCCACACCCGTGGCCGCTCCCGCCGCGAGCATGCGGTTGACGTACCGCTCGACCGGGCCGTCCGGCTTCGGCCGGGGACGCTCGACGACCGGCCAGCGGGCGGTGGCTCGGTCCGGGTCGCCGGTCAGTCGTGGCTCGGCCCGCTCCCAGGCCGCGAGCTGGGCCCGCGCCTCACCCCACTGCACCAACCGTTGGGCGCCGTCCAGGGCGATTCCGGTCCAGCGGCCGGTCAGGCCCTGCACCACGGCTTCGGCCAGTGGGAAGAGGAGGTCGGCGCGGGGATCGGAGCGCAGCCGTTTGCCGATGAACTCGTGCAGCTTCGGTTGGAGGTCGACCGCGGAGAGCAGGCCGGCAACCTCACCGGGCAGCGGTGCGAACGGCAGGATCCGGGTGGCCGCCGAGATGGTCAGGCCCAACGCGTCCGAGGCGAGTGCGCCGAGGGTACGGGGGGTTCGCGGCCCCTCCTCCGGTGGGTGCGGCGGCGGGATCTCCGGGTCGGGTTCGTGGTCGCAGGTCTGCTCGATCCGGCTGATCGTGGCGATCAGGTCGCGCAGCGCCGGCTCGGGGGCCTGGACGGCAACCACCACCCGCCCGGACGGGGCGTTGACCCGAGCCCAGGCGACCCCTGGCAGACGCTCCAGCGCGCCCTCCACCTGGCGTGCCAGTTTGTTTCCGCCGTCCTGGCAGACGCCGTGCACCTCGATGTGGTGTCGGCCCGGTCGCGACCAGACCCGACGCCGCGTCAGCCCGGCCGTGCGGGCCAGCCGGGTCGCGGCCGAACCGACGGTCCGGGACGCCTCGCCGACCAGGTGCGGCACGCCGAAGGACGGCAGGATGCGGCTGGCTGCGCGACCCGCCGCCGTCATCGAGGCGTACGGCTGGACGGACGCTGGCCCGACTCCCTGTTGCTGCTGGTCCTGACCTTGGCCATGTCGTCCTCCCACCGCGCTCACGTCCGGCGGCCTGGCTTCCCGACCTGTCGTCCGTTATGCCCCTGCGGTGGCGGAAGTTTCCGCCGCTGGCGGCGCATGGACGGGGTGGGCCGTGGAATCCGACGACCTTCACCGGACATGGGGAGGCCGGCATGAGCACGCTGACGCGACATCTCAACGGTTCGCACGAGAACGTTCGGATGTACACCCGGAGGGTGGCGTTACCGATGCTGGGCGATGTGGCGGTGCCGCCACCGGACAAGGTCGCCTACTACGCGGGGCTCGGTGTGCTCGCCGCACTCCAGGTCATCGAGTGGCCGATCGCCCTGGTGGTCACCGCCGGCCACCTGCTGGCAGACCAACACCTGTCGGGACTGGTGCGCGGGGTGGGGCAGGCGCTCCAGGACGCCTGACGAGAGCCGGGTCGCCGGCGATTGACCTGAATCCAGGTTCAAGTCGCATGCTCGGTTCATGCCGAGCACAGTCGCCACCACCGCTCCGACCGCACCGGGACTGTTCGCACCTCGGTTGCGGGCGATGACCGTGGGCAGCGTCGCGTTGATCTCGTTGCTGGCGTTCGAGGCGTTGGCGGTCGGTACGGCGATGCCGACAGTGGCCCACCACCTGGACGGGCTCGCGCTGTACGGGATCGCGTTCGGTGGCCCGTTCGCCACAGGTGTGCTGGCCATGGTGGTGTCCGGCATCTGGTGTGACGCCCGGGGCCCGCGGGGGCCGATGTGGCACGGGGTCGCCTGGTTCGTGGTGGGGTTGCTGATCGCCGGGACCGCTCCCGTGATGAGTGTGCTTGTCGTCGGGCGGGTGGTGCAGGGGTTCGGCTCCGGGCTGCTGTCGGTGGCGCTCTACGTGATCGTCGGGCAGGCGTACCCGCAGGACCTGCACCGGCGGATCTTCGCCGCGTTCGCGGCGGCGTGGGTCGTACCGTCGCTCGTGGGTCCGGCGGTGGCCGGCCTGATCGTGGAGCACCTGGGGTGGCGTTGGGTCTTCCTCGCGGTGCCGGCGGTGGCGGTGCCGGCGGTGTTGCTGATCCACCCCGGCCTGCGGTCGCTGGGGCGGAGCGCGGAGGCCCGGCCGCCGGCCGGCGCGGCGGGCCGGATCGGTTGGGCGTGCGGGGCCGCGGTGAGCGCCGCTCTGCTGCACATCGGGGGACAGCAGCGCGGTGCCACCGCCCTGACGCTCGTCGCGCTCGCCGTGGCCGGCCTGTTGGTGTGTGCCCCACGCCTGCTGCCAGCCGGGTTCCTGCGGGCGGCCCGGGGGCTGCCCACAGTGGTGGGGCTGCGCGGGCTGGCGTCGGCGGCCTTCGTCGGCGCCGAGGTGGTCATTCCGTTGCTGCTCTCCCGGGAGCGGGGTCTCTCACCCACCGCAGCCGGGCTGGTTCTCACGGTCGGCGCGCTGGCGTGGTCGGCAGGCTCCTGGTTGCAGGGCCGGATCCCGGTGCCGGCGTCCCGGGCCACCCTGCCGCGTGCCGGGCTGAGCTGCATCACGGTCGGCACCGCCACGGTGGCGCTGGCCGTCCGGCCCGAGCTTCCGGTGGCCGTCGCGGTTGTCGGTTGGGCGGTGGCCGGCCTCGGGATGGGGTTGCTCTACCCGTCGCTGTCGGTGCTCACCCTGGAGTTGTCCGCTCCCGGCGAGCAGGGCCGCAACAGCTCCTCGTTGCAACTGGGCGACTCCCTCTTCGCGGCGACTGTGCTCGCGCTGACCGGTGCCCTGCTGGCCGCGGGGAGCGCGCCGGGCCCGGGCAGTTACACGGCGACGCTGGCGGTGACGGCGGGCCTGGCGCTGCTCGGCGCGCTGTTGGCCGGCCGCGTCGTGGTGGGTGGGAGTGCGCGGCCGGGCGGGTGATCGGAGGATTCGGCCGCGTCCGCCCGGTGGTGCCGGGAGGATGGCGGGCGATGAACTTCCTGACCGTCCTGCCGCTCGCCGTGGTGATGGTCGCCGGGACCCAACTGGTTGTGGCGGTCTTCCTCGCCTCGTCGGACCGGCCCCGGGCGGCGTCGCTGGGTTTCCTCGCCGGGGCTGGGCTGGTGGTCACGGCCGGAGTGACGGTGAGCTGGCTGCTGACCCGTTGGGTGGGCGGGCTGGCCGCCGACGCGAGTGCCGTCGCCGGCACTGTCGATCGCGGTCCCGCCATCGATCTGGTGGTTCTCGTCCTGCTGGTCGGCCTGGCCGTGCTGGTCTGGGTGCGGCGGCACCGGTCCGGGCCGCCGAGGTGGCTGGGCAGCATCGAGCACGCCGACCCGCGTGCGGCACTGCGACTCGGTGCGTTGCTCTTCGTGCTGACGCCCACCGACGACCTGACCATGGCCGCCGTCGGGGCGAGCGTGGCCCGGCACAACCTGCCGTGGTGGCACCTGGTGCCGTTCGTGCTGCTCACCGTGCTTCTGCTCGCCCTGCCGCTGCTGGCGTTGCTGTTGCTCGGGGCCCGGGCGGCGCGGACCCTGACCCGGATGCGGGAATGGGCCGAGGGGCACGCCTGGATCGTCAACGAGATCGTGATCGCGTTCTTCGCGCTGCTGACCGTGCTGGACCTGATCCGCTCGGGGTGAACGGGGCAGACACGTACGGGGGAACCGGGCGGAGATGAGAGCAACAGCGGTTCACGTTCGTCTTACGGTGACGGCATGTTCGCTGTCGTCACCACGGTGATCCTCTACGTCTTCGGTTTCGTCTTCCTCTACGGCGTGATCCGGCTGGGTGTCCGGCATGCCATGGAGGACCTGGAGTTGCAACGAGCCAGGGCCCGGCGCGAGGAGGAGTTGGCGGCGGCCCGCGACCGCTCCTTCATGCGCGACAACGCCTTTCTCGCCGGCAGTTGAGCACCGGATCGGTCCGGCCCCGGCCGACGGTGTCGCGGGACGACCCGGGAGCCGCCGGGCGGTTCGGCGTGCCGGATGCGAGGATCGCACCCGTGATGGGAACGCTGAAGACCGAACCCGCCCGCGCCCGCCTCGACCTGCTCGCCGCGCCGGTGGCGGAGGCCATCGCGCAGTGGCCCGCGGACGCGCCGGTGGACGTCAACGACGTGCTGGTCGCGCCGATCGACGCGGAACTCGCCGACACCGCGGCCTTCTGTACGGCGTACGAGGTGGGGCTGGACGTGTCGGCCAACTGTGTCGTGGTGGCGGGCAAGCGTGAGGGTGTGGTCCGCTACGCGGCCTGCATCGTCCTGGCCACCACCAGAGCGGACGTGAACGGGGTGGCCCGCCGGGCGCTCGACGTCCGCAAGGCGAGCTTCGCCCCGATGACCGACGCGGTCCAGTTGACCGGGATGGAGTACGGCGGCATCACCCCGATCGGGCTGCCCGCACAGTGGCCGATCCTGGTGGACGCCCGGGTCATCGCCACCCCGCACGTCATCATCGGCTCCGGCGTACGGCACAGCAAGATCGCGCTGCCGGGGCCGGCGTTGGGCACACTGCCCGGCGCGCAGGTGGTGGAAGGGCTGGCCAGGCCAGCCTGAACAGCGATCGACATCGATGTTGTTGCACGTGAAACATCATGATCATCGATGCCGATCGCCCCGGTGACTCAGTGGGCCGCGGCCTCGCGTTGCTCGACCTCGGTGAGCGCGGCGAGCAGCGTCTGCACCTCCTGCGCACCGGAGACGGCGTACTTTCCGGCCAGGACGAAGGTCGGCACGCTGCTGATGCCCAGGCCCTGCGCGGCAGCCAACTCGCCGGCGACGTCGGTGACCCGCTCGTCGGAGTCGAGGAACCGGCGTGCGTCGGCCGCGTCCAGGCCGATCTCGCCGGCCAGGGTGGCCAGCGCCTCCCGCGACCCGACGTCGATCCCGTGGTGGAAGTGCGCCTGGTAGAGCGCCTCCACCATCTCGGCCGCCCTACCCTGGTCGGTGGCCCAGGAGACCAGCCGGTGCGCGTCGAAGGTGTTGGCGGTCACCGCGCGGTCGTAATCCAGGTGAAGGCCGTCACCCGCCGCGACCTGGGTCACGTGGGCGAATACCTGCCGGGCGCGTTCCGGGCCGCCGAACTTGCCGGCCAGCGCCTGCACCACCGGGAGGGGTTCGGGCACCGGCGACGGGTCGAGCTGGAACGGCCGGTAGCGGACCGTCACCTCGCCCGGATAGCTGGCCAGGGCCTCATCCAGCCGGCGCTTGCCGATGTAGCACCACGGGCAGACGACGTCCGCGTAGATCTCGATCTCCATGATCGGTGCCAACCTCGCGGTCAGGCCAGTTGTTCCCGCACCTGCCGCTTGAGTCGGCCCAGGATCGCCGTGCCGCCGCGGATCCGCAGCGGGCTGATCGCCTGCGCCAACCCCATCCGCTGGTAGAGGTCGTCCGGCACGGCCAGCACCTCCTCCGGGCTCGCCAGGGCCAACCCCTCGGCGAGGATCCCGGCGAACGCCCGGGTGGTCGGCGCCTCCGGCGGGCAATCGAAGATCGTCGCCACGGTGCCCTCCGGGGTCACCTTGGCGCGCAGGAAGAACGACGTCTGACACTCGGGCACCTGCTCCATGCCCTCGCGCTCGACGGTGCC
Organism: Micromonospora sp. NPDC048898; assembly: GCF_043198035.1. NCBI lineage: Bacteria > Bacillati > Actinomycetota > Actinomycetes > Micromonosporales > Micromonosporaceae > Micromonospora > Micromonospora sp. NPDC048898. Next base: position 535,546 of record NZ_JBICUF010000004.1, on the reverse strand, counting down.
CTCCGGCAACACCGGGATGACGTCCGCGTACTCCAGGAGCATCTCCAGCACCAGGTCGCGCGGCGCGGCAGCGAACTCGTCGACGATCTCGGCCAGTCGGGCCGGCATGTCAGCCATGCGTCGAGGCTACCGCCGGCCACCCGCGCACCGGTCGGCAGCGCACACCGCCGCCCGGCCCGGCCCGTTCGTCACACCGTCGGCGACTGCTCGCTGATCTCGCTGAGTGCGCTTGTGGGATCGAGCTGCATGGCCAGGTCGCCGAGCGAGACGATCCCGACCAGCTTGCGGTCGGTGTCACAGACCAGCACGCGGCGGATGCCCCGATCCCGCATGAGCGCCGCCGCCTCACCCGCCGTGCAGTGCTGCTCGATCATGACCACCTCGCGGGTGACGATCGAGCCGATGGTGGTGGCCGCGGGGGAGCTGTTCTCCGCGACGGCCCGCACCACGATGTCCCGGTCGGTGAGCATGCCGGCGAGGCTGGCGCCGTCGGTGACCACCACGTCGCCGATGTCCGCCTCCTTCATCACCCTGGCCGCCTCGTCCAGGGTGGTCTCGGCCGGCAGGTAGACCACCTGCTTGGTCATCACGTCACTGACCCGGTAACCGGTCATGAGAGCCTCCGAAGACGTTTCCACTCGATCCAACTGCACTACCCCGTGACGCGGCAGCTACACCAGGCTCCCATGCGCCTGGCGTACCTCGCGGACGAGCAGGTCCACCAACCCGTCCAGCGGCACCTCCGTGCGCCCGTCGCCGGCCCGCTCGCGCAGCTCGACGTACCCCTCGGTGAGCCGGCGGCCGACCACGACGGCCCGGGGGATGCCGATCAGCTCGGCGTCGGTGAACTTGACCCCGGCCGAGACGTGCGTCCGGTCGTCGACGAGCACCCGCAGGCCGGCGGCGTCGAGGCGCCCGCCGAGTTCCAGCGCCGCGTCGAGCTGCGGGCCCTTGCCCGCGACCACCAGGTGTACGTCGCACGGCGCGATCGCCGCCGGCCAGACCAGTCCCCGTTCGTCGTGGTGTTGTTCGGCGACCGCCGCGACCGCCCGGGACACCCCGATGCCGTAGCAGCCCATGGTCGGCCGGACCGGCTTGCCGGCCGGCCCGAGCACGTCGACCGAGAACGCGTCGGTGTACCGGCGACCGAGTTGGAAGATGTGGCCGATCTCGATGCCGCGCCGGATCGTCAGCTCGCCGTCGCCGCAGTCGGGGCAACTGTCACCGGCGCGCACCTCGGCCGCCTCGATCGTGCCGTCGGGTGTGAAGTCCCGCCCGCAGACCACGTCTGTCGCGTGCCGGCCCGGCTCGTTCGCCCCGGTCAGCCAGGCGGAACCGGGCACCACCCGGGGATCGACCAGGTAGCGGATGCCCAGCTTGTCGAGCACCTGCGGCCCGAGGTAACCCCGGACCAGCTCCGGATGCTCGGCCCACTCGTCGAAGACGGCCACCTGGGTCGGCGCCAGCGCCGCGGTGACCCGCTTCAGGTCGACCTCCCGGTCCCCGGGCAGCCCGATCACCAGGGGCTCGGCCCGGTCGGCACCCGGTTGCCGGACGGACAGCACCACGTTCTTCAGGGTGTCGGCGGCGGTCCAGCCGTCCCGACCACCCAACCGGCGGGCGTTCGCCAGCTCGACGAGGCTGGCGATCGTCGGGGTCTCCGGAGTGTCGTGCGCCTCGGCGGCCGGCTGCGCGCTCGGGTCACCGGCGGTCGGCGCCCGGGTGACCACGGCCTCGGTGTTGGCCGCGTAGTCGCAGGCGGTGCAGCCCACGAAGGTGTCCTCGCCGACGGGTGTCGCCGCCAGGAACTCCTCCGACGCGGAGCCGCCCATCGCACCGGACATCGCGTGCACCACCGCGTAGTCCAGGCCCAACCGGTCGAAGATCCGCTGGTACGCGGCCCGGTGCCGGGCGTACGCGTCCCGCAGCCCCGCGTCGTCCAGGTCGAAGGAGTACGCGTCCTTCATCAGGAACTCCCGGCCGCGCAGCAACCCGGCCCGGGGCCGCGCCTCGTCGCGGAACTTCGTCTGCACCTGGAACAGCGTCACCGGGAAGTCCCGGTACGAGGTGAACACGTCCTTGACCAGCAGCGCCGCCATCTCCTCGTGGGTGGGCGCCAGCAGGTGCTCGGCGCCCCGCCGGTCGGCGAGGGTGAAGATGTCGTCGCCGTACTCCGTCCACCGGCCGCTGGTCCGGTAGGGCTCGGCCGGCAGCAGCGCCGGGAAGTGCACCTCCTGGTCGCCGATCGCGAACAGCTCGCCACGCACCACGTCGGTGATCCGGTCCAGCACCAGCTTGCCCAGCGGCAGCCACGTGTAGCCGCCCGGCGCGGCGCGACGGATGTAACCGGCGCGCAGCAGGAGCCGGTGGCTCGGCACCTCCGCGTCGGCCGGGTCCTCGCGCAGGGTTCGCAGCAACAGGGTCGACATGCGCAGCAGCATGCGCGCAGCGTAGAGCCGCGCCGACCGGTCGAGCGAACCAATTCGTCAGCGGCTTCGCCGGGCGTCACGGCGTGCCGGGAAGTCGGCCCTCGCAGCGGACGTCCGGATCGGCCACCGGCCGCCGGGGCATCATCCAGTCCAACGCGGTCTCCTCGACCGGCCAACCCCGCACCGACACCAGGCTGTACGGCACCGCAGCCGGCTGTGGGCAGAGGACCTGCGACTCGACCCACCCGTTCGGCACGAACCGCACGGTGGCGGAACGGTCCAGCATGATCGTCGACGTGTCGGTGACCGCGATGAGTTCACCGAGCACCACCTCCCGGCCAGCGTGGGCCACCGGTGGCGGGACGGCCCCGTCGGCCGGGGGCACCGTTCCGCCGTCCGGCGGGATCGTGGCGGCCGGGGCCCGCGGGATCGTCGCGGCCGGTTCCCTCGGCACCACCTGGACCGCGGCGGTGGGCAGCAGCGGCACCCGGAGGAAGACCGCTCCCATCACCACCGGAAGCACTGCGGCGACCGTGAACGCCAGGCCGTGGGTCAGCGCCGGAGCGATCCAGCCGGGGATCGGGCCGGTCAGCAGCAGGGTCGCGGCGGGTGGCACCGCCAGCAGCGCGGCCGTGGCCAACTCGCGATCCTGGTAGGCCGTCCAGATCGCCGGGCCGAGCACGCTGTACGCCAGGACCGCCGCCGCCAACGGCAGGGCCACGCTGACCAGCAGGACCCGGGTCGGCTGGTCCGGGTGCAGGTAGCGCGTACGCAGCGCGAGCAGCCAGAGGGCGAGCATCAGCAGCGACGGCAGGAAGCGGAGCTGCCAGGTGAGTGCCCCCAGCGCGACCGCCGCCGTGATCACCCAACCGGGGGTACGTGCCGTCCCGGAGGCCAGCAGGGACCGTTCCAGGTCGAACCGGTCAGGAGCGCTGAGCCGGAGTAGTCGACCGAGTACCCCGAAGGTGAGCACGACGACGGGGAATGCCCACACCAGGGCGATCAGCAGGGCGCTGAGCAGGCCGAGCGGGCTGACGTACTGCACCAGCAGCAGCATCGTGGACATGTCCTGTTGGCTGAGCTGCCACAGCCGCAGCACCAGGAGGAGGACGGGAAAAGCGGGAAGGAGGGTCAGCAGCCACTGTTGCGCCTGCCGCGCCCCCGCCATCCGGCGCGGGCGGCCGGCCTCGCCGAAGCTGGTGACGATCCGGGGTACGCCGGAGGCGGCAGCGCGGTCCTCTCCCACGGCCACTGTCGCACCTCCACCTTCCTCGCCTCGGGTTGTTGCTGCTCCGCGACCGGCTGCGGGAGGTTGTACCCCTGCTGCCAACGGAGGTTGGCGTTGTACGCGTTCTCCCAGGTCGAGTTCTCCTCGTCCGTGGCCGAGGCGTAGAGCGCGAGGTCGACCAGGTCGAGCAGGGCCTGGTTGGGGCCGGTGTTGACACCCCACTTCTCCTGCGGTGACGAGCCGATGTCCCAGTGCTGCAACGGTTTGACGTTCCTGAGGGTCACCGGGAAGCGTTGACCGTCGTCGCCCGGCTGGTCGCCGGTGACGAAGCCGGCGAGGATCGCCGCATCGGTGGTGACGGCCTGCACCTTGCCGTCGTACAGCTCCTGGACGCACTCGCTGATCCGGTTCCGGCCCACCGGCCTGGCGCCGGCCTCGGCGAGGCGTTGGATGGACGTCGACGTGGTGAGCGAGCAGACCGTCAACCCACGGAGATCCTCCAGGCTGCTCACCTGCTCCTTGAAGCTCTTCAACGTCACCACCGACTGCTCGGTGTGCAGGTACGCGGCGGAGAAGACGGCGCCCTCCTCGCGGCGCTTGTCGTTGATGCTGTACGAGGCGATGACCATGTCGACGATGACGAACCCGTCGTTGTCCCGGGCCTGTCGACGGGCCCGGTCCTCGCTCTCGATCGGCACGAAGCGCACCTGGGAGTGGTCGAAGCCGAGGTAGCCCGCGATCAGGTAGGCGATGTCGACGTCGAAGCCCTTCCAGACGTTGTTCGAGAGGCGCTGCGAAATGCCCGGCTGGTCGTCCTTCACCCCGATGACGAGCTGCTGCTTGCCCTTGAGGCCGGCCCGCTCCAGCAACTCGTCGCGGGTCGGCGGGCCGGTCGCGAGGACGATCGGGACCAGGGCGGCGGCCAGCACGGCCAGCGCCACGACGAGCCCGACGAGTCGGAGCTGGCGGGCCCGTGCGGTGCGCGGCGATGTGGTCACCGCCGGGGCCGGCCCCGGCGGGGTCGGCTCACTGTCCTGGCTCAACTAGGCCCCTCCCCGCTGCTCGGACCGGTGATCGGCCCCCCATTGTGGGGCCTGGATGCGAGCCACGACAGTCCGCCACCGTCGTCGGATGAGTTGGGTCGAGGGGACCGGTTCGTCGCCCATGACCTCCGCCACGTCGCCCGATCGGGGCACTGTCCACCGCGCCCTCGGTGAAAGACTGGTCGCCGCAGGCAACGAGTGGTGTGAGGGGGCGCGGGTGCGCTGGCGCAGTTTTGTCGCGGTCGGGGACAGTTTCACCGAAGGCATGGATGACGCGTACCCGGACGGCACCTTCCGGGGCTGGGCGGACCTGGTGGCGACCCGGCTCGCCGCCGAGGCGGGCCCCGACTTCCGGTACGCGAACCTGGCCATCCGGGGCCGGCTCTTTCCCAGCGTCGTTGCCGAGCAGGTGCCGTCGGCGGTGGCGATGAAGCCCGACCTGATCAGCTTCGCGGCCGGCGGCAACGACGTGCTGCGCCGCAGCTTCGATCCGGACACGCTGGTGGCCCGCTTCGACGAGGTGGTCCGGCAACTGCGTTCGGGCGGCGCGGACGTGCTGCTCTTCCGGTTCGCCGACGTGATGGCCCGACTGCCCGGTCAGCGCCTCGTCGCCCCCCGGGTGCGGTTGCTCAACCAGGCCGTCGGCGAGACCGCCGAGCGGCACGGCGCCATCATGGTCGACCTGTACGCCGACGACACCTTCCTCAATCCGATGCTCTGGAGCACCGACCGGTTGCACCTCTCCCCGGCCGGGCACCGGCGGGTCGCGGGGCAGGTGCTGAACGCGCTCGGGGTCGGTTGCGACGAGGAGTGGCTGATGGTCCCACCGCACCCGGCGCCGTCGCCCTGGTTGGCTGCCCGTGCCGCCGACGTGCGGTGGGCCGGTCGGCACCTCGCACCCTGGGTGAAGCGGCGGCTGACCGGCCGGTCGTCCGGTGACACCGTGACGGCGAAGCGCCCGCTGCTCGGGCCGATCGTCGACTGACCGTGCTAACCCTGCACACCGCGCCGCTGCTGCGACTCACCGCCGATGGTGGGTCGCAGCCGGAGCACGCCGTGCTGGTGGGTGGCGACCGCGTCGAGGCCGTCGGTCCGCTGGCCGACCTGGAGGCGGCGTACGCGGGTGTCCGTGTCCGTCGCTGGCCCGGCACGCTGGGGCCGGGCCAGCTGCACGACGCTGCGCTGCCGGCCGCGCCCACCCCACGCGAGCGGGTGCACGCGCTGCTGCGCAACGGGGTGACGGCGGTGCTGGTGGAGCACCTGGCCGACCCGGCGCTGCGGGCCGCCGTCGACCGGGGTGACCTGCTCGTGTTGCCCGCTGCCGTGTCGCCCACGCTGCGGGTGGGCGCGCGCGCCGACCTCGCGGTCCATGACGCCGACGGTGTCTGCCTGGTGACCGTGGTCGCCGGTCGGATCGCCCACCGCCGCGCCTGAGCGCGTCTCACGTGCGCTGCGTCGCACCCCGACGGCCGGTCACCGGGCCGGGTTACGGCGTAGTTTGGGAATCATGTCTGTGCCGAACGATCCTGATCCCCGCCTTCAGTCGTACGCGGACCCGCAACGGCTGGTCACCACCGAGTGGCTGGCCGAGCACCTGGGCGACGAGGGCCTCGTGGTTGTCGAGTCCGACGAGGACGTGCTGCTCTACGAATCGGGTCACATCCCCGGTGCGGTGAAGGTCGACTGGCACCTGGAGCTGAACGACCAGGTGACCCGCGACTATCTGGATGCCGAGAGCTTCGCCGAGTTGTGCGCCGCGAAGGGCATCGGCCGGGGCGACACCGTCGTCTTCTACGGCGACAACTTCAACTGGTGGGCCGCGTACGCGCTCTGGGTGTTCTCGCTCTTCGGCCACGCCGACGTGCGGCTGCTCGACGGCGGCCGGCAGAAGTGGATCGCCGAGGGGCGCGAGGTGACCCGCGACAAGCCGGCTCGCCCCCGCGCCGACTACCCGGTGCCGAGACGCGACGACGCGCCGCTGCGGGCCTACCGTGAGCAGGTCATGGCGCACATCGCCGCCGGCCGGCCGCTCGTCGACGTCCGGTCGCCGGGTGAGTACACCGGCGAGACGCTGCACATGCCGGACTACCCGCAGGAGGGTGCGCTGCGGGGCGGCCACATCCCAGGGGCGGTCAGCAAGCCGTGGAAGTCCGCCGCCAACGACGACGGCACGTTCAAGTCCGCCGACGAGTTGAAGGCGATCTACGCTGACCAGCTCGGGCTGAGCCCCGACGACGACGTGATCGCGTACTGCCGGATCGGCGAGCGGTCCAGCCACACCTGGTTCGTGCTGCGGCACCTGCTGGGCTACCCGCAGGTGCGTAACTACGACGGCTCGTGGACCGAGTGGGGCAACCTGGTCCGGGCACCTGTCGTCAAGGGCGACCAGCCCGGCGGCCTGGCCGCCTGAGCGGCGGTGCTGGCCTGGCCGCCTGAGCGGCGGTGCTGGCTTGGACCGTCCCCGCGCGATGCCCTGTCGCGCGGGGACGGTCGTTTCAACTGGCGACCGCCAGCACTCCACGCAGGTCGCGGATGATGCCGGTGATCTCGCCGGTCTCCGGGTTCCAGCGGGCCAGGGCGGCCGGTTCCAGTCGCAGGAGCACCGAACCCTTGTTGTCCCAGCCCAGCACCTCGCAGCAGCCCTTGCTGCGCTCCCGGCCCAGGTCGAGCACGTGCACCACCGCTCCGGTCCGCGCGTCCAGCACGGCCGCCCCCTCGGCGCCGTCGATCTCGCGGTTGGTGATCCACGCCGCGCTGGCCAGTCGCCCGCCGTGCAACCAGCCCCGGCCGTAGAACTCGTTGACCTGGTAGGGCGCGGGCAGCGCATCGCCGGTGACCCGTTCTTCGGAACGGATCGTGGCCTCGCGGGCGGTCCGGGTGCGCAGCTCCAGGCTGCTCCGTTCGCCGATCAGCTCGACAAGCGGTGCCTCGCGGCCGGCTGCCGGATCAGGTGCGACCACGGCCCAGGTCGACACGTCGATCGTGCTCGCCGTCCCGGTGGCCCGGTCCACCGCGTACGTGCGGTCCTCGCTACCGACCAGCACCCGGTCGTTCGCCCAGACCACCCGCTCCAGATAGCCGGCGAGCGGAATCCGGCGTACCTCCGCGGTGGTGAGGTCGACCATGACCAGTTCCTCGGTCTGCGCGAACGCCGCCGACCTGCCGTCCGGCGACAGCACACCCGGCTTCACGGCGGGTGCCTCGTTGTAGCCCGCATCCCGGGTGGGTGCCAGCGTCACCACGTCGAGACTGCGCACCACGCCGTCGTTGCCGAGCACCCGAACCGGGCCGTCCGCGCGATTCTCCTCGTCCGTCGGCTGGAACAGCGCCAGCGCCCGCTGGACCGGTCGCTCGGAGAGCGGCACGGTCGCCGGGCCGCTGAGTCGGGCCAGCGGATCGGGCGGGAAGGTCAGCTCGGCGGGCGGGTGCTGCACGGGCCCAGGGTGCGTGGGGACGACGGTCGGGGTCGGTGCCACCGAGTGGTTCGGCGGCGGTTCGGCGGACGATCGCAGAGCCACCACCGTGCCACCGCCGACCAGTGCCACGGCCAGGACGACCCCGCCGACCGCCCGCCGAGCACGCCGCTTACGCCGAGCCCGGTCCCACCCGGCCGACGCCGGCTGGCTGGGTAGGACGTCCTCGACGCTGGCGGTCAGTAACTGGCGCAGATCCTGCTCGTTCACGGGTTCACCTCCACGCCGGTGGCCAGATCGGCCGTGCCCTGACCCGCTCGGGCGTTCCGGGCGAGATCTGGGGCGGCCTCGCGGAGGCGGCGTAGCGCCGCGTGACACTGGCTCTTCACGGTGCCGACGGTCACCCCGAGCGCCTCGGCGGTGGCGACCTCGGTCAGGTCCTCGTAGTAGCGCAACACCAGGACGGCCCGCTGCCGGGGCGGCAGCAGGCCCAGTGCGTCGTGCAGCGTGAGCCGCAGCGCGCCGTCGCGGTCGTGGGTCGCCCGGTCCGGCGGTGTGGCGCTCAGCCATTCCCGCCGTCGGCGACGCCACCACGACACCGCATCCCGGTAGAGGATGGCCCGCACGTACGCGGCGGGGTCGCCGTTGCGAACCGACGCCCAGCGCAGCGCCAGCTTGAGCAGGGCGTCCTGGAGGAGATCCTCGGCCTGGTGTTGGTTGCCACAGATCAGGTAGGCGGCGCGGAGCAGCCGGTGTTGGTGGCTCTCCACGAAGGCGAGGTAGCCGTCGCGTCCGTCGGGTCCCGTCGGTAGCATCCGCCCTCCCATCCAGCGTCGCGTCACGCGTCACCTGCCAGACGCACGAGGAGGGGTAAAAGGTTGGGTCAGTTTTCCGGCACCCCGGTCAGATAGCGCTGAAGGGTCGGTGCGATCCAGGAGACCAGGTCCTCGGCCGGCGCGTCCACCATGGGCGGCAGGCGGACGATGTATCTGGTGAACGCGAGGCCGAGGATCTGGCTGGCCACCAGACCGGCGCGTCGGGCGGTCAGCGGCGGGTCGGTGCCGAACGTGGCCACGGCGGCGCTGAGCTGGTCGGCGAAGATGCCCCGCATGCGCTCTGCGGCACCCGGGTTGGTGCTGGCGGCCCGCAGGAGCGCCACGAGCGTCTCGTCGCCCTCCCAGCGGGCGAGGAAGTGCCGGATCAGCACCTCGCCGAGGCGGGCGGGCGGCACCGGCGCCAGATCGGGCAGGCGCAGGTCGAACTCGGCCGCCGCCGCGAAGAGCCCCTCCTTGCTGCCGTAGTAGCGCATCACCATCGACGGGTCGATCTGGGCGTCGGCGGCGATGGCCCGGATCGTGGCGCGCTCGTATCCGTCCGCCGCGAAGCGTTCCCGGGCCGCCCGCAGGATCGCCGCACGGGTGGCGTCGGAGCGGCGGGGGTGGGTCGGCTGGGTGGACGCTGTCACGTCCACGACCGTATGCCAACAACTGTTGACACACAATCGGCAGCGCTCTAGCGTTGCCAACAAGTGTTTGCCAACAGTCGTTGGCAACAGGCTTTGGTAATCGTCTTCCGGAGGTGGCCATGCTGCCCGTGAGCACCGACGTCCTGGTGGTGGGCGCTGGCCCCACCGGTCTCGCCACCGCGCTGACGCTGGCCCGACGCGGGATCGAGGTGACCGTGCTGGACCAACTGGCCGAGCCGCCCACGACCTCCCGTGCGGCAGTCGTGCACGCGTACACCCTGGAGGTGCTGGACCGGATCGGCGCGGCGGCGCCGCTTGTCGCCCAGGGGGTGCGGTCGCCGCGTTTCACCGTCCGCGATCGGGACCGGGTGTTGCTGACGGTGCCGTTCCACCAGTTGCCATCCCGCTTCCCCTACGCGCTGCTGGTCTCGCAGTCGGTCACCGAGACGGTCCTCACCGCACAGTTGGCCGCCCACGGTGTCCAGATCCGCCGGCCGTCGCGGTTGACCGGCCTGACCCCGACCGGCGACGGGGTGCTCGCGCAGGTCGACGGGGAGACGCTGCGCGCCCGCTACGTGGTCGGTGCGGACGGCCTGCGCAGCACCGTCCGGCAGGCGGCCGGCATCGGCTTCACCGGCCCCAGTGACGAGGAGTCCTTCGTGCTCGCCGACGTACGGGTGGACAGCGCCCTGCCCGGTGACGAGGTGGCGCTCTTCCTCGCCCGTTCCGGTCCGCTGATCTGGGCGCCCCTGCCGGGCGGAGTGGTCCGGCTGGTAGCCGCGGTGGCGACGGCTCCGGCGGATCCGGATGCCGCGTACCTGCAGAGGTTGCTCGACGAGCGTGGCCCGGCGCGACGACCCGACCGGGTGACCGAGGTGCTCTGGGGCTCCCGGTTCCGGGTGCACCACCGGATCGCCGACACCTTTCGAGCCGGGCCGGTGCTGCTGGCCGGGGACGCCGGGCACGTGCACAGCCCGGCCGGCGGCCAGGGCATGAACCTCGGCATCTGCGACGCGGTCGCCCTCGGCACCGCGGTGGCGGACGTGCTCGACGGAGGCCCCGAATCGCTGCTCGACGACTACAGCGCCCGGCAGCGGCCGATGGCCGAGGACGTGTTGAGCTTCGCCGCCGGGCTGACCCGGCTGGCCACCGTCTCCCCGGCCCGTCGACCGGCCCGTGACGTGCTGCTCCGGGTGCTCGGCACACTGCCGCCAGCACGCCGGAAGGTCGCGCTGCGCCTGTCCGGGCTGTCGCACCGGGCACCGACACCGGGTTAGACCGACGCCGGGCTGGCCGACGCCGGGTTAGCCGACGCCGGTGAGGTTCGGCACGCCGGTCGCGGCCGGCCGCAGGGTCCGCCACGCGGCCACCGTGACGAGCGCGAACGTGCCGGCCGCCGCGCCCGCCACCGGCACCGTGCCGTACGCCGCTGCGGCCAGACCGGCGAGCACCGCCCCGACCGGTGCGGTGAGCAGGCCGACCATCCGCTGGGCCGCACCCACCCGGCCGAGCAGCCCGGCCGGCACGTGCCGCTGCCCGTACGACGCCGACAGGCTGTTCCACACCACGGTCCCGGCGGCGAAGACGGCCAACGCGAGGCCGCCCGGCACCGGATGCCGAGCCAGCGCGAACCCGGTCAACGCAACGGTCTGCGCGGCGAGCACCGCACGCAGCGTCGGCACCGTGCCGAACCGGGCGGCGAGCCGACCCGCCCCGAGAGCCCCCGTCACACCGCCGACGATGGCGGCGGCGGCGAACAGCCCGTACCCGGCGGGCGGCACCCGCAGCACGTCCAGCGCGTAGAGCACCAGCACCGCCATGATCCCGCTGATCGCCAGGTTGCTCGCGGCGGCCAGCAGGGTGACCCGCCACAGTGTCCGGTGCCCGCGTAGCCACCGCATCCCCTCGACGATCTCGCTGCGCACCGATTTGCGCCGCGCGGGCGCGCTCGCGACCGGCACCGGAACCGGTGCCAGGGCCAGCACGAGCAGGGCGGCGGCGGCGAAGGTGACGGCGTCGAGGGCGAACGGCAGGGCCGGGGCGAGGGCGAAGAGGACACCGGCGGCGGGTGCGCCGAGGAAGCCGCCGGCCACCGCGGACCCCGCCTGGAGTCGACCGTTCGCCCGGGGCAGCGCGTCCGGGGGCACCAGCGCGGGAAGCAGGGCGAACGACGCGGAGTCGAAGAGGGTGCCCAGCGCGGCGAGGAGGAACGCCGCCAGCAGCAGCAGCGCGACGCCGACCCGGTCGAGGGCGACAGCCACGGCCAGCGCCGCCACCACGATGGCGCGTACCCCGTCGACCAGGGCCATCGTCCGACGGCGGTCCCAGCGGTCCGCGTACACGCCGCCGAGCAGGCCGAGGAGCAGCGGCGGTAGCTGACCGGCCACGGTGACCGCCGCGATGATCCGGGGGTCGCGGGTCACCGCCGCGGCCAGCAGGGCCAACGCCGGCGTACGCAGCGCGTCCCCGAGCCGCGACGAGACGGCGGCGGACCAGAGCAGCCGGAAGTCCCGGCCGAGAGCTGAGGAGGTCATCCGGTGACCGTGCCGGTTCGACCGGGTCGAGGGTCAAGCCGTCGAGACGAAAGAGGGACGCGCCTGTCGGTGATCATCGGTACGGTGGGCGCCGGCATCGGACCGGGGAGAAACCAGGCGTGGATCACACTTTCCAGGTCGACCTGCGTGGCGTGGTCGACCTGCTCAGTCATCACCTGTACGGCAGCCCGCGGGTCTACGTCCGCGAGCTGCTCCAGAACGCGGTGGACGCGATCACCGCCCGGCGTGCGGTCGAGCCGGACGCGCCGGCGCTGGTCCGCATCGAACCCCCGGACCGCACCGGGGACGGCACGCTGCGGGTGCACGACACCGGCATCGGCCTGACCGAGGCACAGGTGCACGAGTTGTTGGCCACCATCGGCCGCAGCTCCAAGCGCGACGAGCTGGGCTTCTCCCGGCACGAGTTCCTCGGCCAGTTCGGCATCGGCCTGCTCTCCTGCTTCCTGGTGGCCGACGAGATCCAGGTGCTCACCCGGCACGGCGACAATCCGACGGTGCGCTGGACCGGGTACGCGGACGGCCGCTACGCGGTGACGCTGGCCCCGCCGGAGGCCGCCCGCGCCGAGCCGGGCACCACCGTCACGCTGGTGCCCCGCCGCGACGCCGACCAGTGGTTCACCACCCCGACCGTCACCGACCTGGCCCGACTCTTCGGGGCGCTGCTGCCGGTCACCGTCCGCGTCGGCGACGTCGTCACCACCACCGGGGCACCGCCGTGGCCGACCACGCCGGATGCCCCGCTGGACCGCGCGGCCCTGATCCGGTACGCGCGGGAGACGCTGGGCGTCGACCCGTTCGACGTGCTGCCGTTGGCCGTGCCGGAGGCCGGCCTGACCGGCGTCGCCGTCATCCTGCCCACCCCGGTGAATCCGGCGGCCCGGGCCGGGCACCGCGTCTACCTCAAGCGGATGCTGCTCACCGAGAACGCCGACGGGCTGCTGCCCGAGTGGGCGTTCTTCGCGCACTGCGTGGTGGACGCGACCGAACTGCGCCCGACCGCCAGCCGGGAGGCCCTCTACGAGGACACGCTGCTGACGGCGACCCGGGAGGCGCTCGGCGACCAGGTGCGCGGTTGGCTGGTCCGGCTGGCGCGGCACGACCCGCACCGGCTGGCGCAGTTCCTCCAGGTGCACCACCTCGGCGTGAAGGCCCTGGCGTTGCACGACGACGAGATGCTCCGGTTGGTCGACAGGTGGTGGCCCATGGACAGCAACGTCGGCACGCTCACCCTCGCCGAGTTCCGCGAGCGCTACGGCGTGGTCCGTTACGCGGCGAGCCTCGACGAGTTCCGTCAGCTCGCCGCCGTGGCCGCCGCGCAGGACCTGGCGGTGGTCAACGCCGGCTACACGTACGACACCGAGCTGATCGAACGGCTGCCGGTGGTGGACCGCTCGGTGCTGATCGAGCGGCTGGAGCCGAGCGACCTCACCACCCGCTTCGACGCACTCGACCCGCAGGTGGAGCTGGCGCTGCGACAGTTCCTCACCGCGGCGCAACGGGCCGTCGAACGGTCCGGCTGCGAGGTGGTCATCCGGGCGTACGAGCCGGTCTCGCTGCCCGCGCTCTACCTGGTGAGCCGGTCGGCCGCGTTCAACGACCAGCTCGCGGCCAGTCGGGACCGGGCCGACGAACTGTGGGGCGGCGTGCTCGACGCGCTCGCCGCCACCGCCCCGCCGGACCGCCCGCAGTTGGTGCTCAACCACCGCAACCCGCTGGTACGACGGGTGGCCACGCTGAGCGACCCGGAGCTGGTCGGTCTCGCCGTCGAGGCCCTGTACGGGCAGGCGCTGCTGCTCGGCCACCATCCGATCCGCGCGGCCGACGCCGCGCTGCTGAATGATTCCTTCCTCGGCCTGCTCGGCCGGGCTGTTCCGGGACGGGAGTGAGCATGAGCGACGAGGATCTGTGGCGGATGCTGCGCGGGATCGCCGACATGCCGTACGGGGCGGGGCAGATCGCCGCGCTGGAGCAACTGCTGCGCCGGGTGGACGCCGCCGACGACCGGCAACTCGCGTTCGTCACCAGGATGCAGGCCACCACCGGCTACATCTACGGCGGCGAGCCGGCGAAGTCCTTCGTGACCTTCTCCTGGTGTCTGTCCGAGTTCGACGGTGACCCGCAGCCCTACCACCAGAGCCACCTGCACCAGTTGCTGTGGCACTTCAAGTACATGGTCAACGGCCTGCTGAACTTCCCGGAGGTGCCGCTCGACCGCACGTACGCCGTGCTGGACGACATGGAACGCCGCTACCGAGCCGGCGGGCACAGCCTGCAGGCCGTGCACAAGCACCGGTTCCGGGTCGCCGACCACGTGGGCGACGCCGAAGCCGCGGCGCACTGGTACCGGCTCTGGCAGACCACGCCGCGCGACGAACTCTCCGACTGCGCCGGCTGTGATCCGACGGGTCAGGTGGGCTACCTCGCCGACACCGGGCGGGACGCCGAGGCGGTGGAGCTGGCCGAGCCGGTGCTCGCCGGCCGGCTCAACTGCAACGAGCAGCCGCAGGCGATCCTCACCGCGCTGCTCCTGCCGTACCTGCGCACCGGGCGGGGCGAGGCGGCGCGGGACGCGCACCGGGAGGCGTACCGCCGGCTGCGCGGCAACCTCGCCGACCTGTGGGACATCGGCGACCACGTCGAGTTCTGCACGTTGACCGGCAACGAGGCGCGGGCGGTCGAGCTGGTCGAGCGACACCTGGACTGGTTGGACAAGCCGCCGTCGCCGGCCGCCGCCATGCACTTCGCGGCGGCCGCCGCCGCGGCGCTGCGCCAGGCCGGCGAGTCGACCGTGTACCGGCGGGCCGCCGAGGGCCGGCCGGCCGCCGAGGTGTCCGCGGCGGCGCTGGCGGACGAGTTGGCCGAGACCGCGGCCGGCCTGGCCGCCCGCTTCGACGCCCGCAACGGCACCGCCCGCCAGTCGGAGTGGATCGCCCGCCGGCTGGCCGTGCGGCCGAGCGGGGAGCATCTGCCGCTGTCGGCGAGCGTGCGCCGCCGCCCGACCGGTCGGACCGCCGACCGGGCCGAGCGGGTGCGGCCCGGCAGGGGTGAACGACCCACCGTTGACCTGCCCGCCGACGCCGGCCCCGACGACCTGCTGGACCTCGCGGACCAGAGCTGGGGTCGACACGACCAGGCCACCTTCCGGGCGGCGCTTGTCGCCTTCGACGAACGGTTCGGCTCCGCCGAGCTGCCCGCACGTACGTCCGCGCACCGGTTGGCGCTGCGGGCGGGCGAGCGTGCCGACGAGGAAGACTTCGACAGCGCGGTCGAGCTGAACCGGGCGGCGCTCAAGCTGTACCGGGAGGTGGGCGAGGACGTGCCCGCCCAGGTGGTCGCCGGGCGGCTCGGCGTGCTGTTGGCCCGGTCCGACGAGGGCACCGAGGAGGGGCTGACGCTGGCGCGTGAGGCGGCCGAGGCCCTGGACCGGTCCGGCGACGCCCGGGAGCGGGCGGGCGGACACGTCCGGATGGCGACGGCGCTGCTGCAACGGGAGCGCTGGGCGGACGCGCTCGCCGCGCTCGACCGGGCACCGGCCGACGCGGGCGGCGACCGGCATCTGCTGGCCCGGATCGCGACGTACCGGGCGCACCTGCTGGAGCAGTCGGACCGCCTCGACGAGGCCCGCGCCGCCGTCGACGAGGCTCGCCAGCTCGGCCGTGAGCTGGGCGTCGGCGAGGTGGTCGTGACCGCCTGCCTGGCCCATGCGCGGATGGCGGACGATCCGGCGGACGCCGTGGCCGCCTGCGACGAGGCGTTGGAGGCGGCACCGGCGGACGCGGAGCTGCCGGTCCGAGTCGCCCGCGCTCGGGCCCTGCAGTCGGCCGGCCGGGCCGTGGACGCGGTGGACGACTTCGTCGAGGCGGTGACGCTGTGCGTGGAGCAGGGTGCCGAGGGGGACGCGTTCCTGCGGTGGGAGCTGGCGAACGCGTACCAGATGGTGGGCCGGCTGGCCGAGGCCGCCGAGGTCGCCGAGGAGGCCGTGCTCGGCCTGGACCGGATGGGCGCCCAGGCCGAGGCCGACCGCTGCCGGCACCTGTTGGCCAGTGTCTACGCCAGGCTCGGTGCGGTTGACCCGGCGTTGGCCCTGCTGGGGCAGTTGGCCGTCAATCTGGACGGCCCGGACAACCTTCCCCACCGGGCGCAGGTGCTGGAGGAGGCCGGTGGGATCCTCTTCGACGCCGACCGGGACGCGCTGGCGGGCGAGCGGTTCGCCGCTGCGGCTGAGGCGTACCGGCTCGGCGACCTGCCGCTGGACGAGCTGCGCGCCCGCCGGCGGGAGGCGTACGCCTGGCTCTGGGCCGACGACCGGGACACGGCGCTGCGGGCCGTCGAGGTGGTGGACGGGGTGGCGGCAAAGCTGGCCGGGCAGACCGAGCCGTCGGTGACGTACGAGCTGGCGATGGCGGCCGAGGTCGGCGCACGGGTGCTCACCAACGAGGGTCGACTGGACGAGGCGTTGGACCGGCTCGCCGGGGTGCCCGACCGGTTGCGGTCGATCGGGGCGTTCAGTGAGGCCGCCATGGCCGAGCGTCTCACCGGTGAGCTGCTGCTGCGCCTGGACCGGCCGGCCGAGGCGGAGGTGCTCCTGCGCCGGGTGCTCGGTGGGCTGCCGGCCGACGCGCAGCCGGTCCGCCAGACGGCCTGGCTGCTGGCTCGTGCGCTGGATCTGCTCGATCGGCCCGCGGAGGCCGCCGCGCTGCGTGCGGAGCACGACCTGGACGAGGACGACTGAGCCGGAGCGGGCCGCCCCCGACCAGGTCAGGGGCGGCCCGACCCCGGTGCGAGCGACACTCACCGGCACCCACCGCACACGGTTCGCGGTCTAGGCTTGCCCGGTGACGGTGGAGCAGCAGACACGGGGTGCGGGCCGGCGCAGGTCCCGCAAGGACGAGATTCTGGAGATCGCGGTCGGTCTGTTCGCCGCCCGCGGCTATCACGGTGTGTCGATGGACGACATCGGCGGGGCCGCCGGTGTTACCGGTCCGGCGCTCTACCACCACTTCGCCGGCAAGGAGGCCATGCTGGCCGCCGCGCTCATTCCGGTGAGTGAGGGGTTGCTGGCCGGCGGGCGGGAACGCGCCGCCGGGCGCCCGGACGACCCGCGTGGAGTGCTGGAGTCGCTTATCGACTTTCACGTCGAGTTCGCGCTGGCCAACCCGGCGGTGATCGCGTTGCACCTGCACGAGTTGGACCGCCTTCCGGAGGAGCCGCGGCGGCGCATTCGCCGTCTGCAACGGCTCTACGTCGAGGAATGGGTGACAGTGCTCACCGCGCTGCACCCGGGCATGCCCGACGGCGAGGCGCGGGTGCTCGCGCACGCCGCGTTCGGCCTGATGAACTCGACCCCGTTCCTCGGTGGTGAGGTGGACCGGCGACGTCGTGCCGAGCTGTTGCGCGGTGCGACCCTGGCCGCGCTGCTCGCCTGAGCCGACTCGTCAGAAGCAGGCCGGTCATGATTCCCTGACATCGTCCCAACATCCGGACGCCGGGAGGAAAAATGATCGAGTCACTGTTGGTCGCCAATCGGGGTGAGATCGCCCGCCGGATCATCCGTACCGCCAAGCGGCTCGGCATCCGCGCGATCGCGGTGTATTCGGAGGCCGACGCCGACCTGCCGTTCGTCGCCGAGGCGGACGAGGCGGTCCTCATCGGCCCACCGGCCCCGGCGCAGAGCTACCGCAACACCGAGGCGATCCTCGCCGCCGCGAAGTCGACAGGTGCGCAGGCCATCCACCCCGGGTACGGCTTCCTGTCGGAGAACGCCGAGTTCGCCCGTACCGTCGAGTCGAGCGGCCTGGTCTGGGTCGGGCCCGGCGCGGACGCGATCACCGCGATGGGCGACAAGATCAATGCCCGGAATCTGATGGCGGCGGCCGGTGTCCCGGTCGCGCCCGGCACCACCGATCCGGCCGCCGACCTGGACGCCGCGATGACGGCCGCCGCCGAGATCGGCTACCCGGTGATGGTCAAGGCCGCGGCCGGCGGTGGCGGCATGGGCATGGCCGTGGCCGTCGACGAGGCCGCGCTGCGCACCGAGTACGACAAGGTACGGGCGTTCGCCGAGCGGATGTTCGGCGACGGCTCGGTGCTGATCGAGCGGTTCTTTCCCCGGGTGCGGCACGTCGAGGTGCAGATCCTCGGCCTGGCCGATGGCCGGGTGGTGGCGCTCGGCGAGCGGGAGTGCTCGGTGCAGCGGCGCAACCAGAAGCTGGTCGAGGAGTCCCCGTCGCCGGCGGTCTCGCCGGAGCTGCGGTCCCGGCTCCTGGCGGCGGCGGTGCGCGCGGGTGAGGCGGTCGGCTATCGCAACGCGGGCACCGTGGAGTGCCTGTTGGTCCCGCGTCAGCGGGACTCCGAGGGCGACGCCTCCGGCTCCGGCTCCGGCTCCGGCTCCGAAGAGTTCTTCTTCCTGGAGATGAACACGCGGCTGCAGGTGGAGCACCCGGTGACCGAGTACGTCTACGGCATCGACCTGGTCGAGGAGCAGCTGCGAGTGGCGTCCGGGTTGGCCCCGAGCTTCGACCCGGACGCGCTGACGCCGCGTGGCCATGCCATCGAGATGCGGATCAACGCTGAGGATCCGAAGCGTTTCCTGCCCGGCCCCGGTGTGATCAGGACCTGGGTGGAGCCGACGGGCACGGGTGTGCGGGTGGACTCCGGCTACACCGAGGGCAACACGGTCACGCCGTTCTACGACAGTCTGCTGGCCAAGCTGATCATCAGCGGCGCGACCCGGGACGAGGTGCTCGATCGTGCGCAGGAGGCGGTGGCCGCCTTCCAGATCGAGGGCCCGAAGAACAACGTCCCCTTCTTTGCCGAGCTGCTGACGAACGAAGAGTTCCGCTCCGGCTCCTACGACACCGGCATCGTCCCCCGGATGCGCTGACCCCACCCCGCACTGCCCCGTCCTCGGTGACCAAGAGGTTCGCGTCCGGAATCCGGACACAAACCTCTTGAACACCGATGCTGGCCGGGGGACGGGCTACGGCTGTTGGCGCAGACTGTTGGGAGTGTCGAGTTGTGGCTGTCGGGTGTGCCAGGGCTGGTCGACCAGGCGGGCCAGCTCTCCCCTGTTCTGCCCGGACAGTCCGGGCGAACCCGTGTCCAGCCGCGGTGCCGGGTAGTGGCTCTGCGCCGGACCGCCGCCCCTGGCCTGGCTGGGCGGGAAGTGCCTGGTGTTGGGCGTCGGGGTCGACGAGCCGCTCAACGGCTCGCGCTGTCGGGGCAGATCGTCTGACGTGGGCCCGAGGGGCCGAGTCGCTTGGGCGGCCCGCAACTCGCTGACCTCCACCCGCAGGTCGAGACACTCTCGTTCCAGGTCGGCGATCCTCTGGCGCAGGCACTGTACGAGATCGCGGCCGTCCCGCACCTCGGTTCTGTCCTCGGCGCGTTCGTCGCGAACGCCATCCGGCGGCCTCTCGCCGCGGGCCAGCTCGTACAACTCGGCGAGGTCGGCCAGCCACTGCCGGCGGAGCTCCGGGGGCAGCGCGTGCTTCACCACCAGCATCACCGTCTGCCAGGGCGGCCCCTTGCTCTCGGCGGTGAAGTGTCGCGACAGCTTCTTGCGCAGAAGGGACTGTTTCCTGCTCCGACTGGCTCGGTCGGGATCGGACTGGGGCGTGTAGATCCGGTCTGCCAGCTTCTGCCAGGTGTCGATCGGCCCGATCTCGGGGCAGGTCTCCACGATCTCGCGGACCGCCAGCGCGTACGTCGACACGGCGGGGTTGTGATATCGCTGGCGATATTGCGCTTCGAGCGTCGACCGCGGCACCAGTCGGTGTCTTTGGGTGCGTTCTGCTGGGAGTGGCACATGTTCCTCGGCGTTCACATCGCTCCTTTCAATCCGGTGGTCATGGCATCCCCGCAAACCGCGCCACGCGGGTCCTTCCAAGAGCTCACATGACGCCGGGATCAACATTTGTACCGCCTCAGATCAAGCAAACGGGTATCTGAGGCTGTGTCGCAAGTCAGATTCTGGCCGGGTGGCTGGCCGGGTTGTCAGGATGAGCCTGTGTTCAGCCCTTACACCAGACCAATTTGGCCGGGTCGTGGTCGCAGCCCGGCCATCTGTCGGGTTGGCCGGGTAGCCCTGCGGCTACCCGGTCACAGGATCGTCATGTTCATCGGGTCGGGTCGTTGCCAGGGAGAGATGGAAACGTCCAGCCCTCGATCCGGATTGGTTGTTGATCGTGGAAACAGTCGTGGAACTTCCATCGATGTTAACCGCGCCGTAATTGCGGGCTGATTGCCGGAGGAAGAGGGATGAACGGTATTGGCGCAAACTGGCCGAGTGTGGGGTCGCGGGCGGTCCGCATTCTGCGGAAGGCATCGCTCGGCACCGATGGCGCCGTGGTGCTGGCTCTGCTCGTGGGTCGAGAGGGCGCCGCCGCGTGCGCCGGCGCCCTCTCGACCGCACTCCGATGCGCTGCGGAGCTCTTGGAAGGACCGTCGCAGCGCTGACCACCGGAGGCGTCCGGACGGTGGGGTCGAGCCGATGGCTGGCCCCGCCGTCCCGCCGGCACCAACGTAGCCACCCGACCGCCCGCAGTTCCATGCCGCCGCCGGTGATGGCATCCTTCTGGCCTGATTCATTCGCCGAAGGGTGGTCCGGCGCTGGCTGGACGGGCCACCCCGGCGGGCGGCCGTCGCACACCGTGTCCGTACCGCCTCCGGCGCTGGCGGCTATGCGGGCCGGGTGTCGTTACCGTTGTTCCACCAGGGCAGATAGTGAGGTGACCCCATGGCGGAATTGCCAGATTTCGTCTCTATTCGCGAGGTTGGGCCACGGGACGGGTTGCAGAACGAGGACCCGATCCCCGCCGAGGCCAAGGTGCGCCTGCTCGACGCCCTCGCCGGCACCGGCGTACGCCGGATCGAGGCGGTGTCGTTCGTGCACCCCAGGGCGATTCCGCAGATGGCCGACGCCGACGAGGTGTGGCAGCGGGCCGCGAAGGTCGACGGGGTGCGCTACTCGGCACTGGTGCCGAACACCCGGGGTGCCCAGCGTGCCCTCGCGGCCGGTTTCACCGAGATCGAGGTGGTGGTCTCGGCCAGCGACACGCACAACCGGCGCAACGTCAACCGATCCACGGACCAGTCACTTGACGACATCGCCGAGCTGATCGATCTGCTGCACGGCGCGTCCGCGCGGGTCGAGGTGATCGTGGCGACCAGCTTCGGCTGCCCGTACGAGGGGGACATCGACCCGAAGCGGGTGGCCGGGATCGTGGACCGGGTGGTCCGTGACGGCGCGGACCGGGTCGCGTTCGGCGACACCACCGGCATGGGCACGCCGCGTCGGGTCCGCGAGCTGCTGACCGCGGTACGCGACCGCGACGCGCAGGTGCCGGTGCTGCTGCACTTCCACAACACCAGGGGTACGGCGCTGGCCAACCTGTTGACCGCGCTGGAGTTGGGAGTCACCGAGTTCGACGCCAGCGTCGGTGGTCTGGGCGGTTGCCCGTACGCACCGGGGGCGAGCGGCAACCTGGCCACCGAGGAGGCCGTGCACATGCTGCACGACATGGGCATCGACACCGGCATCGACCTGGCGGCTCTGGTCGAGGTGGCGGAGTTGGCCGAGGAGTTGCTCGGCAAGAAGCTGCCGTCCGGCGTGCTGCGGGCCGGCCCGCGCACCCGGCTGACGCCGTTGCCGAGCTGAGGACGCGACGAAGGGGCCGGCGCAGTCGCCGGCCCCTTCCTTGTGCCAGGTCGATCAGCTCACCGGGGTGAGCACGCTCGGCCAGCTGTCCCGGAAGATGTCCGCACTACGGTCGGTAGCGCTGAACGTGCCGGCGAAGAGGTTGCTCACCCGGTTCGCCTCGGCGCTGCTCGGGTACGGGTTGGTGCAGCCGGTGCCGGCGCTGCCACCGGACATCAGGATCGCGCAGTTCCCGTTGTAGTTGTCCGGCAGCCCGAGGATGTGCCCGATCTCGTGGGTCATGATCCGCAGCGGGCTGTACTGCGCCGCCTGCTGGGTGTCGATGTAGACCCGGCCGTTGCCGAGGCTGGTCCGCACGGCGTACGAGCCTCCGCCGGTGATCTGGTAGATCCGCAGGTTGGAGCCGCAGTTGGCGGAGAGGGTCAGGTTGACTGTGGCGTTGTTCCAGATCGAGGCGGCCTGGTTGGCGGTGCCGGCGTAGCTGCCCGCCTGGCTGGTGTTGTAGCAGATGGTCATGGCGGCGGACGCGGGCGCGGGGTTGGCGACCGTGATGCCGACGGTGGTGAGTGCCGTCGCGAGGAACGCGACCGCGAGCCGACTGAGTCGTGAGGTCATCGCTGACTCCAATCCGGGAGGAGGGGGTGCCAGGAGCCTAGCGACAAGTATTCACGTTATTCAATGTCTTGTGCTGGGCCTCGCCCGTCTGATTCGCTCATGGGTCGCGAGCGGTCGCACCGATGCGCTAGCCTAACGATCGTTCAGGTCAGTATGGCGGAGGAGTCGGCGTGACGCTCGACGGTGAGGCACTGGAGCAGCTGCGCAAGCGGGCCCGGTCCGGCGGCGCGGACAAATACCATGCCGCCAACGCGGCCAAGGGCAAGCTCTTCGCGCGCGAGCGGGTCGCACTGCTCGTCGACGAGGGTTCGTTCGTCGAGGACGGCCTCTACGCCAACGCGCTCGCCGAGGGGCTGCCCGCCGACGGCGTGGTCACCGGCACCGCCACCATCGACGGCCGACAGGTCTGCCTGATGGCCAACGACTCCACGGTCAAGGCCGGCAGTTGGGGTGCCCGTACCGTCGAGAAGATCATCCGGATCATCGAGCGGGCGTACGGCGCCGGTGTGCCGATGGTCTACCTGGTCGACTCGGCCGGCGCGCGCATCACCGACCAGGTCGACCTCTTCCCCGGCCGCCGCGGCGCCGGCAAGATCTTCTGGAACCAGGTCCGCGCCTCCGGCTCGATCCCGCAGGTGTGCGCGCTGTTCGGCCCGAGCGCCGCCGGAGGGGCGTACATTCCGGCGTTCTGCGACGTGGTGGCCCTGGTCGACGGCAACGCGAGCATGTATCTCGGCTCGGACCGGATGGTCGAGATGGTCACCGGCGAGAAGACCACCCTGGAGGCGATGGGCGGGGCCAAGGTGCACACCGCCGAGTCCGGCGTCGGGCACTTCCTCTGCAAGACCGAGGCCGACGCGCTCGACGTGGTGAAGACCTACCTGTCGTACCTGCCGGCGAACTGGACCCAGGCGCCGCCGACCGCCCCGGCGGTCGCCGCGCCCGCGAAGGCCGACCTGGCCGCGCTGGTGCCGGCCAGCGAGCGGCAGGCGTTCGACATGCGGCGGTACGTCAAGGGCCTGCTCGACGAGGGTTCGTTCTTCGAGATCCAGGCCCTCTGGGCCAAGGAGCTGACCATCGGCTTCGGTCGTCTGGACGGTCAGGTCGTCGGCGTGCTCGGCAACAACTCGATGTTCAAGGGCGGCGTGCTCTTCGTCGACTCCGCCGACAAGGCGACCCGGTTCGTGCAGCTCTGCGACGCCTTCAACGTGCCGCTGCTGTTCCTGAGCGACGTCCCCGGCTTCATGGTCGGCAGCGCGGTGGAGAAGCAGGGCATCATCCGGCACGGCGCCAAGATGATCACCGCGATCTCCGAGGCGACGGTGCCGAAGATCTGCGTGGTGGTCCGCAAGGCGTACGGCGCCGGCCTCTACGCGATGGCCGGCCCCGGGTTCGAGCCGGACGCCACCATCGCCCTGCCCAGCGCGAAGATCGCGGTGATGGGGGCCGAAGCGGCCGTGAACGCCGTCTACGCCAACAAGATCGCGGCAATCGAGGACGAGGCCGAACGGGCCGCCTTCGTGGCCGCCAGGCGTGCCGAGTACGAGCAGGACATCGACGTCGTCCGGCTCGCCAGCGAGCTGGTGGTGGACGCCATCGTCGAGCCGCACGACCTGCGCACCGAGCTGGTCCGTCGCTTCGCCGCGGCGCGTACCAAGGATCGGCACTTCTCTCGTCGTCGGCACGGCGTCACCCCGGTCTGACCCGACGGCCGGACCCGTACAGCCACCCGTCCCCGGCGTCACGAGCGCCCGACGGCACCGTCCCCACAGGAGGATGAGATGGATTTCCGGCTCACCGACGACCAAACGGCGCTGCGGGAGAGCGTGCGGGACTTCGCGCGCGAGGTGGTCGCCCCGGTCATCGCCGAGCACTACGAGCAGCACACCTTCCCGTACGAGGTGATCCGCCAGATGGGCAAGATGGGCCTGTTCGGCCTGCCCTTCGGCGAGGAGCACGGCGGCATGGGCGGCGACTACTTCGCGCTCTGCCTGGCCCTGGAGGAGTTGGCGCGGGTCGACTCCAGCGTGGCCATCACGCTGGAGGCGGCCGTCTCGCTGGGCGCGATGCCGATCTACCGGTTCGGCACCACCGAGCAGAAGGCGACGTGGCTGCCCCGGTTGCTCAGCGGCGAGGCGCTGGCCGGGTTCGGGCTCACCGAGCCGGGCACCGGCTCGGACGCCGCCGGCACCCAGACGCGGGCGGTGCTGGACGGCGACGAGTGGGTGATCAACGGGTCGAAGGCGTTCATCACCAACTCGGGCACCGACATCACGGCCATGGTGACCGTCACGGCGGTGACCGGCACGAACCCGGACGGCTCCAAGGAGCTGTCGACGATCATCGTGCCGACCGGCACGCCAGGGTTCACCGTGGCACCGGGCTACTCCAAGGTGGGGTGGACCGCGTCGGACACCCACGAGCTGACCTTCGACGACTGCCGGGTGCCGGCGGCCAACCTGCTCGGCGAACGGGGTCGAGGCTTCGCCCAGTTCCTGCGGATCCTCGACGAGGGCCGGATCGCCATCGCGGCGCTCGCGGTCGGCCTCGCTCAGGGCTGCGTCGACGAGTCCATCAAGTACGCGAAGGAGCGGCACGCCTTCGGCCAGCCGATCGGCGCCAACCAGGCCATCCAGTTCAAGATCGCCGACATGGAGCTGAAGGCGCACACCGCCCGGCTGGCCTACTACGACGCCGCCGCCCGGATGCTGGCCGGCGAGCCGTTCAAGCGGCAGGCCGCCATCGCCAAGCTGCACGCCAGCACCATCGCGGTGGACAATGCCCGGGAAGCCACCCAGATCCACGGCGGGTACGGCTTCATGAACGAGTACCCGGTGGCCCGATTCTGGCGGGACTCCAAGATCCTGGAGATCGGCGAGGGCACCAGCGAGGTGCAACGCATGATCATCGCTCGTGATCTGGGCCTCTGAGCGTCCCTAGGCCAGCCAATCGGCCCCGACCTGGCTGTCCGTAGAGATGTCGGATTATCGGCGAACGGGCGTCGGTAGCCCGACGTTCGGCTGCCGACGGTCGTAGTCCATCCGTACTCTTCGTGGCCATGACTCCGGATCATGATCGGTCACGGAGCCCGGCGGGGCGTACCTCTCTGCCGGAGCTGCTCCGCGGGCATCGACGCGCCGCCGGCCTGACCCAGGCCGAGCTGGCGTCGCGGGCCGGGGTGGGTGTGCGGACGGTGCGTGACCTGGAGCGCGGTCGGTCGGTCCGGCCGCAGCGCACCACTGTCGAGCTGCTCGCCGCGGCGTTGGCGCTGACCGGCACCACCCGGGCGGCGTTCCTGGCCGCGGCCCGTGGCCCCGCCGGCGCCGAGTCACCCAGGGCGGACGTCACCCCGGCGGCGCTCGGGATCGGTGGCAGGACGACGGCGGAGGCGGCATCCATCGACCTGCCGGCCGCACTTCCGCCGCCGATCACGCTTGTCGGCCGGGATCGTGACCTCACCGAGCTGGCCGAGATGCTGACCGCCGAGCGCGGGCCTCGGCTGGTGAGCCTGGTCGGGTTGGCCGGGGTCGGCAAGACCGCTCTGGCGACGGCGGTGGCGCATGTGGTGGCCGTCGCCCACCCGGCCGGTGTGGCCGGGATGCTCGTCGGTGAAGGCTCGGACGGGCCGGACGTGCTCGCCGCCTCGATGGGCGTACTCGGCGCGGCGCGGCTCCCGGAACTCGTGGCCCGGCTCGCCGGGCAGCCGGCACTGCTGGTGATGGACGCGGTGGAGCGTGCGCCTGGCCCGGTGGCCACGACTCTGCACCGGCTGCTCGCCGCACTGCCCTCACTGCGGGTGCTGGTCACCGGGCGGCACCCGGTCGGGCTGCCCGGCGAGAGAGTGTGGCCGGTCGCGCCGCTCGACGTGCCGCCACCGGGCGCCGAACGCTCCGGATCGGCCCCGCTCGACACGTGGCCAGCTGTCGCGTTGTTCATCTCCCGGCTCGCCCAGGTCCGTCGGGAGCCGCCCACCCGCGACGAGTTGCCAGCGCTTGCCGCGCTGGTCCGCCGGCTGGGCGGGCTGCCGCTGGCCATCGAGCTGATGGCCGCCCGGGGCCGACTCCTCGACCTCACCGAACTGCTCGACCGGTACGGCGACCGGGTGCTCGACCTCGCCACTCCCGCCGAGCCGGCGGTCCACCCCGGCTGGGACGCCCCGGATGCGCTCACCCGCGCCACCGGCGAAGCCGACACGGCTTCCACGGCAGGTTCGGTCACCCTGCGCGAAGCGGTGGCGACAAGCTACCGACTGTTGGCCCCGGACGAGCAGGCAGCGCTGCGCCGGCTGGCCGTGTTCGGCGACCGCTGGTCGGTGGAGTTGGCCGAGGAGATGCTCGGCGACGACGCCGACCGGGACGGCACGGTGGCGATCGACCCCCTCGCACTGCTGGACCGGTTCGTCGAGCTCGGGCTGCTGAGCGTACGCGGCACCGGGCCCTTCCGGTTCCGGCTGCTCGACGCGGTCCGTGACTACGCCGTCGAGCAGGCGGCCGGCGCGGGTGAGTTGACAGGCATCCGACGTCGGCACGCCGAGGTGATCGCGCGCCTGGTGGCCCGGACCGCCAGCGACCTGGTCGGCCCCCGGCTGCCCGACGCGGTGCACCGGCTGGACGAGATCAGCAGTGACATCAGCTCGTCGCTGGTCCACGCGGCCACCGACGACCCGTTGACCGCGCTGCGGCTGGCGGCGTGCCTGACCCGCTGGTGGCGGTTCCGTGGTCGCGACGTCGCCGGGCGGCAGTGGCTGCGGCGGTTGCTGGCGGACCCGCGGACCGCGGACGCCGATCCGATCCTGCGGGGCTGGGCCGCGCTCGGGGTTGCCCGGCTGGCGGCCGAGCACGGCGCGGGCGCCGAGGAGCTGTCGACGGCACGCGCGGCGTTGGAGATCTTCCGGCAGGCCGGCGACGTCACCGGGGAGTTGGAGGCGCGAAACATGCTCGGCACCCTGCTGATCTCCGTCGGTGGGCAGGACGAGGCTCGCGAGCAGGCCGAGACGGCGCTGCGGTTGGCCGCCCGTAACGGACGCACCCGGGATCTGGCGGTGGCCCAGAACAGCCTCGCCTGGCACGAGATCCGGACGGGTGACCTGGCCGCGGCCCGGCGCAGGCTCGCCGCGGTGGACCGACTCGCCGCCGAGAGTGGCGAGCAGCGACTTCGGGTGCTGGCCTGGGCCAACCGAGCCGAGGTCGCCCGCCTGGAGGGCTGGTACGCGGACGCCGTCGACCAGGGCCGGCGGGCGATCGCGGCGTTGTCCGAGCTGGGTGATCCGCGACGCCGCCGCCGGGTGCTGGGGAAACTCGGGTTGGCGCTGGCTCAGGACGGGCGTGGTGCGGAAGCGACAGAGGTGCTCACCGAGCTGCGCGCGGGGACTGTCGACGCGATGGCGGCCGAATCGCCGCGAGCGTCGGCTCGGCGGGGCGTGGTGCCGCGACAGCGCTCGGAGGACGCGGCGCTGTCCTCGGGTGGGCCGGAGGCTGGGCTCTGTGCGCTGATCGAGGGCAATCTGGCGCTGCACCGGGGTGACCGGGAGCTGGCCGCCGAGTGGTTCGCCGCCGCCGTCGACGCCAAGGGCCAGGATCACCGAGATGTGGTGGAGGCGCTGGTGGGACTGGCCGCCAGCACCGCGAACCCGGCCGTCCTGGACCGGCTGGGGCGGGTCTGCGAGGAGAGCGGCATTCGGCTGCTGCCGCAGGAGTCGGGCCTGCTCTACGCGCTGACCGCCGTCCGGAGTGGCCCGGAGGCACCCTAGGGTCTGCCGCTCGCGAGCGCGGCCGACGGGCGTCGGGGTGGGGAGAGTGGCGCGGACGAAGAGCCCCCTTTGGTGCTACCCCTCGCTGATCGCCCGCGCCGTCACCCCCCGGTTGATCCCCGGTGTGGGAAGCCTGCCACCGCCATGGAGGCG
Source organism: Micromonospora sp. NPDC048898 (assembly GCF_043198035.1). NCBI lineage: Bacteria > Bacillati > Actinomycetota > Actinomycetes > Micromonosporales > Micromonosporaceae > Micromonospora > Micromonospora sp. NPDC048898. Next base: position 507,238 of record NZ_JBICUF010000004.1, on the reverse strand, counting down.
GAAAGTCGGGTTAGGTGGCATTCTTCGGCTTGGGTGGCCCAGTTCTGCCGCTTTTTCTGCCGCTATTGGTCACCGTCACCGCCCTGGTGCTCAGGGGTGGGTGGTGGCGGTCTGCTGCTCTGGGCTGACGTCGTCGCTGCCGGCGGTGGCGCACGGATTTGCGGCGTCGCGGACCCGGCGTAGCCCGTCGAGTAGGGCCGCCAGTGCCTCCGGATCGAGTTGGCCGGTGAACCATTGCTCGATCATCTGTAGATGCCCGGGCAGCGTCTCGTTCAGTCGCTGCATCCCGGCGGCGGTGACGACCGCGTACGAGCTGCGCCGGTCGTTCGGGCAGGCCCGCCGGGTGAGCAGCCCGTCGCGTTCCATCCGGTCGACCACGCGCGTCACGCCGCTTGTCGACAACGAGGTCTGGGCGGCGAGGTCGGTCATTCGTAGTTGGTTGCCCGGCGAGCGGGCCAGCCGGGTGATGACCTCGAACTCGACCGAGGAGAGGCCATGCTCCTCGAGTTGGGCGGTGAACCGGGCTGACAGTCCGGCGTATGCCTCGAAGAGCAGGCCGACGGCGGTGATCCGGGGATCGTCGAAGACGTTGGTCACTCGTTCATCCTAACAGTACTTGACACGGGGAATATTGTTGCGGTTATATTTGCTCCGGCAGTCGTTGGGCTACTAAACATTCCCCTGGAGGACAGCAGCATGACCAGCAGCACCGATGTGGTTACCCGCGACTGGGACGGCCTTACCATCCCGGCGGCTGGCACCTACGCGTTGGACGTGGCGCACAAGCGGGTCGGCTTCGTCGCGCGGCACATGATGGTGAGCAAGGTCCGCGGTGAGTTCAAGGAGGCGACCGCCACCATCACCATCGCCGAGGACCCGATGCAGACGTCGGTCTCCGCCACCATCCAGGCGGCCAGCATCGACACCACCCAGACCGACCGGGACGCGCACCTGCGCAGCCCCGAGTTCCTGGACGTGGAGAAGTTTCCGACGCTCGAGTTCCGCAGCACCGGGGTCAAGTCCCGTCGTGGCAGCGAGTTCGTGCTCGCCGGTGAGCTGAGCATCAGGGGTGTCACCCGTCCGGTCGAGCTTGAGGTGGAGTTCGAGGGTGTCGGCCGCAGCCCGTTCGGTCAGGACATCTTCGGTTTCTCCGCGAGCACCGAGATTGACCGTGAGGAGTTCGGTCTGACCTGGAACGTCACCCTGGAGACCGGGGGCGTGCTGGTCAGCCGCAAGATCAAGATTGAGATCGAGGGCGAGGCCGTCCGTCAGGCCTGATCTGCCCCGGATCGCCGGTACGCCGGGCCCGCGCCGCACGTCGGCGCGGGCCCGGCGTCGTCTCCACCGCCAACGCCGAAGTCGTGGTGATTGTCACGACTTGTTCGCACCGCCCTCGGGTCCAGACGGCCGACGACGGGGTACAGATGGCGCCACGGGTGCGTCCGCTCCGGCCTCTGGCCCGGTCAGCTGGGCGCTCTTACCGTGAAGGGTTCACAATGCGCTTGCCGGGAGGGCAGAATCCCGACCGCGCCGGCTGTCGGGAGGACACATGGGCAAGGACGTCGTGCAGGGCGCCTTCACCCGGGATGATCGCGTCCGCTACCGGCAGAAGGTGCGACGGTGCCTCGATGTCTTCGCCCTCATGCTTGACGACTTCGGTTTCGACGCCGACCGGCCGATGACCGGCCTGGAGATCGAGCTCAACCTTGTCGACTCGGCGGCCGAGCCGGCGATGCGCAACGAGGAGATCCTCGCCGACATCGCCGACCCGCTGTTCCAGACCGAGCTGGGGCAGTTCAACCTGGAACTCAACGCCGAACCCCGACTGATCGAGGGCACCGGCTTCGCCGACTACGAGCACGACCTGCGCGGCAGCCTCTCCAGAGCCGACGAGCGCGCGGCCAAGTCCGACGCGAAGATCGTCCTGGTCGGCATCCTGCCCACCCTCACCGAGGGGCACCTGGTGGAGGACAACCTCTCCACCAACGAGCGCTACCGGGTGCTCAACGACCAGATCGTGGGCGCCCGCGGCGAGGACATCGAGCTGGACATCCGCGGCGTCGAGCAGCTCCGGACGCACACCGACTCGATCGCCCCCGAGGCCGCCTGCACCAGCCTCCAGTTCCACCTCCAGGTGGCACCGGACAGCTTCGCCGACTACTGGAACGCCTCCCAGGCCATCGCCGGCGTGCAGGTGGCGGTCGGCGCGAACAGCCCCTTCCTGTACGGGCGTCAACTGTGGGCCGAGACGCGGATCGCCCTGTTCCAGCAGGCCACCGACACCCGCCCGGACGAGCTCAAGGCCCAGGGCGTACGGCCCCGGGTGTGGTTCGGTGAGCGGTGGATCACCTCGATCTTCGATCTCTTCGAGGAGAACGTCCGGTACTTCCCGCCGCTGCTGCCGATCTGCGAGGACGAGGATCCGGTGGAGGTGCTGCACGCCGGCGGTGTGCCGCAGCTCGGGGAGTTGAGGCTACACAACGGCACTGTCTACCGGTGGAACCGCCCGGTCTACGACATCATGAACGGCCGACCGCACCTGCGGGTGGAGAACCGCGTGCTGCCGGCCGGTCCGACGGTGGTGGACATGCTCGCCAACGCGGCCTTCTACTTCGGGCTGGCGCGGGGTCTGGCCGAGGCGGACCGCCCGATCTGGAGCCAACTCACCTTCAGCTCCGCCGAGGAGAACTTCCAGGCCACCGCCCGACGGGGCCTCGATGCCGTGCTGCACTGGCCCGGGCTCGGCGACGTGCCCGTCAGCAAGCTGGTGCTGGAGCGGTTGCTGCCCACCGCCGCGGCCGGCCTGGACGGGTTCGGTGTCGCACCGGCCCAGCGGGACCGGCTGCTCGGCATCATCGAGCAACGCTGCCGTACCGGCCGCAACGGCGCCGTCTGGCAGACCGAGGCGGTGTGGGCGGCCCAGCGGCGCCTCGGCATGGACCGGTCGGCCGCGCTGCACCACATGGTCCAGCGCTACGCGGAACTCCAGCACACAAACGAACCCGTCCACACCTGGCCAGTCCCCTAACCCACCCACCCCCACCCAGATCGCGTTGATCATGAGGTTATTGCCGCGACACGCCGGGCGGATGGCAAAACCCCATGATCAACGAGGCGGGCGGTGGACGGGGGACGGTACGGGGGGTTAGTCGGAGGTGGGGCGGGTGGATCGGCGGGTTGCGCGGGTGCGGCGGGCGCTTGGTGTCGGATCCTCTGCGGGGGCGGAGATGGATGGTTCGGTGCGCGGTGCGGGCACCCACGGCGTTGCATCCGCACCTGGCGGGGCGCCCGCACCTGGTGCGGTGCCTGCCGTGGTTGTTCGGGGTGCGGCGTCGGTCCTGCCGCGTCGGCCCATGGTGGCGGTGGACGAGCGGGAAGTCGACGGCTCGGAATCGGGCTCGGCGTTCGGAGCCGGATCGGTCCGAGGGGTCGGCCCGTCGACGGTGGCCCGGGTCGAGTCGACCTGAGGAGCCGGGTGCGCGTCCGGCCTCGGGACCGAGGCAGCCGCACCCCGACTCCACTCGGCGCGGTCGGCGAGGACAGCGGCCAGCACCGACCCGCCGATGCCGGCGAGCACCGCGTACGGGGCGATCAGCTGGGTGGACAGCTGCGCGGGGCCCAGCGTCGACCAGTGCGGCAGGGTGGTCAGGTAGGCGAGCGCGACGAGCACCGGACCGGCAGCGCCGGAGGCCGCGGCCCCGACGCGGTGGCCGGTCGACCGGGCGCTGCGCCGGGCGGCCAGCACGCCGATCAGCAGCGCGGGCACGAGTGCCATCAGCGCGCCGGGCCAGTAGAGCTGGTCGGCGATCCAGTACCGCGGCTGGTCCGGGTCGAGCTGCCAGGTACCGAGCTGGGCACCGGTCAGCCCTTGTCCGACACGTACCCCGTCGATCACCGAGACCACCGCGAGCAGCCACAGCCAGGCGGCGGTCGCGGTCACGTTGACCGCGGCGGCGCGGGAGCGGAGTGCCCAGACCGCGACGAGCACACCGATCAGGATGCCCAGCGTCGCCTGCACGGCGGCGGTCCGTTGCGGTGCGCCGGTGTCGGCACCTGTCGCGACCCGCGCGGGAACGGCGATCAGTAGCACGGTGACCAGCCCGCCGACCCCGGCGCCGAGCGCCAGGGCCACCCGGCGCAGCAGGCCGCCCCGATCATCGGACGGCACCTCGGACGGCTGCGCGGTCGTCTCCGGGCCGGCTCGGTCGTCGGCCGGCACCTCGGTCGGCTGGGGTGATCGCCTGTCGGCCGTCTCCGGGCCGGTGGTGTCGGTGGCAGGAGGACGCTCGGGGTCGGAAACCTCGGTCGCCTCCCGGTCGGTCACCGGCTGCTTGGGCGTCGTGGATGCGCCGCGCTGGTGTAGCCGCTGCGCGCACACCGCGCCGAGGACCGTCGAACTGGCGGCGAGCCAGGTGGCCCAGGCGAGGCCGTCGGCCCAGGCCGTGTCCGTGGCCCCGAGGTCGGTGGGCGTCCAGGTGATGACACCGAGCCCGTAGCCGAAGCCCAGTTGCGCGGCGCCCGCGCCGGCAGCGATTCCGATCGCGGTCGCGATCGACACTCCCCAGCCCTGTCTGGCCATGCCGGGCAGCGTAACGTCCCGTCGTCGGCGCGGCGAGTCGCAACGACCCGCCGGTATGGACGGACCGTCGGTGCGGCGGATTGGGCGGCGGGCGGTACGGTCGCCGGTGATGAGGCGGTGGGCGGTATGACGGACACGAACACGGGCTCGCAGGATGCCGCGGGCGGCGGCACGAGCCGGGCCAGCGTGCTGCTGGGTGGTGGGTTGGCCGTTGTGCTGCTCGCCGCGATCGGCGCGACCGGCGGCTGGCTGCTGGCCGGCGACGGTGACCCGCCTTCCGGGGATCCGCTGGCCGCCGCGACCACGACCGCTCCGCCGACCAGCCGGGCAACCGCGCCCCGGCCGAGCACCGGCCGGGCCACGCCGTCGGCCGTCCGCACCTCCGCCGCGGCGACCAAGGGGTCCGGGCTGACCGTGCCACCGGTGGTCGGCACCGATTTCGAGCAGGCCCGGGACGTGCTGCGCGAGCAGCGGCTGGGCTGGCGGCTGGTGTTCGGCGGCGGGTCCGGTCGTACGGTCGAGAGCACCTCACCGACCGTGGGCACCGAGGTCGCCCGGGGTACGACCGTGCAACTTCAGGTGGCGGGGCCGGCGCCAGCGGCCGAGGTGCCGGACGTGGTCGGGAAGGACTGCGCCAAAGCCGCCGACGATTTGATCGACGAGGGCCTCTACCCGCGTTACATCAGCGGCCGCAACGGAAAGGTCGCCCGGCAGGAGCCGGCGGAGGATGGCCCGGCCCGCTGGAACGACGAGGTCAGCATCTGGTGCGGGTCGGGCGCCCCCGAACAACCGACGGCGAGGCCCACTCCCTGATCTCGGGCCGGCGAGCCGATCTGCCTAGCGGGCCCGGCGGCCCGGCTGCCCGACGGCCCGGCGGGATCGGTGCGCTCTGCTTGTGTGCGGGTGGCGCGGCTCGGCACGCTGATCCCCACCGGTGGCCGGTTGGGAGACTAGGTTGACGGTCGAGGGGCCATGACGCCCGTCCGGTTCGGGAAAGGACGTGCGATGAGCGACGACCGCCAGGAGCCGCCCGCCGGCGAGCACGACGACGACCGGACCCGCCCCCTGCCACCGGCCACCGACCGGGCGGAGTCACCGCAACCGACCCGGCCTGCCAGCGCACCGGACGAGACGGCGCCGATCGACCGGGCCGTCCCGGCTCATCCCGCCGCGTCGCCCGACCAGACCATGCCGATCGACCGTCCCACCGGTACCCAACCGGCCACGCCCGCCGGATCGGGCACGCCGCCGGCCACTCCGGTTACTCCGGGCACGCCTGCGGACCAGACGGCCCGGATGCCGGTGGAGCAGTCGACTTCGCCGTCGTGGTCCGGGCGGGCCGAGGTGCGGCCGTCCCGACCGGAGTCCGGCGGTGAGTGGTACGTCGAGGAGCAGGGCGGCCGGCGCTGGTGGCTGCCGATCCTGTGGGGTGTGCTCGCGCTGCTGCTCGTCGGGCTGCTCGGGGGAGCGCTCTGGTTGGTGCTCGCCCAGCGCGATGACGACCGGGACGACCCGGGTGGCACCCCGTCCGCCCCGTCGGCCAGTGCCACAGGCGCCACAAGTGCCGCACCGACAAGCGCATCCCCGAGTTCGGCGGCACCGACAAGCGAGACACCGAGCAGCCCGCCGACCACCAGCGCGCCGGACGAGGTGCCGGTGCCGCCGCTCGCCGGGCTGCCGCAGGCCACCGCCGAGGGGTTGCTGGGCCGGCTCGGCATCTCCTACCAGGTGGAGTACCGCCCGTCGGAGCTGCCACCAGGGACCGTGGTGGGCACCGAGCCGGGAACGGGCACGCCGGTGTCGACCGACGACGAGGTGCTGTTGATCGTCTCCCAGGCCCGGCCTTCGACCGGAGTGAGCCCGACCGCGCCGAGCCCAACGGTCACGAGAACGCCCTGACCGGTGGTCACCACCTCCGTCGGCGGGTGCCGACCAGGCCGAGGCCGGCTATGGAGATGGCGAGACCGAAGATCCCGGACCAGAACAGGGAGCGGCGGACGTCCGGCGCGGTGTTCCGGGCCGGAGCTGCCTCGGTGAGTTGCTGACGGCCGTCGGACTGGCCGCCGGCGCCACCGCCGACCACCGGCCCGGTCGGGTCGGTGCCGGCGGCATGCTCGCCCGGGCCACCGGCGCCGATCCAGTCGTGGTCCTCGTGTGCCGTGGGACCGTCGTCCGTCGGCGGGTCGGCGTCGACCACGGTGATCTCGGGTGCGGGCACCGGTGTGGTCAGCCGGGTGGACGACATCGCCGGGTCGCGGACGAGGACCAGGATCGTGGCCACCGCCCCGAGGAGGGCGAGCAGGCCGAATGCGTAGGCGATGAGGGAGCGGTGGTGCCGCCGCAGGGCGGGCTGATTGACCATGACCATCCCAGGGTCAGGGTCCTGGACGCGCGGGTGGAACGGTGCCGGGGTGGGCGTACCAATTCTATGGTGACGGCACGCCCACCGGCGGCGGATCGGGCCGGTCAGCCAACCCGGATCGGGGTACGGGTGACCGGTCGCCGGGCGCGTACGGTGTGCGGGCGCGGCTCGGGGGCTGCCTGCAGCTGTTCCAGCCCTTCCCGTTGGACGAAGATCGACCGTCGGTTGACCGCGTCGCCCGCGGCGTTCAACTCATAGCCGTCGAGCCAGAGCCAGCCGTCGTAGGTGGGCCAGTCCAGTACCCGGATCACGCGGAACTTGATGGGTCGGAGGAACTGGACACTCGCCGCGCGAGTCACGAGCAGTACGTCACCGGTGCGGGGAAGCACATGGGCTCCTGGGGAGGAATGGCCGGCGGCTGTGCCGGCGGTGCCTGAACGGGGGACGTCTCGGCCGGCGACGGGGTCGTGCCTCGTGAACCGGTGGTGCGGATGGCGGTGGTCGGGCCGTACCCCGCTGGTGGCGTGCCGCCACCCGACCACCACCCGGATGCTTCCGGGGACCGCGCCCGCCGCCGCAGCTTGCCGGCTTGCAGCAGCGGGGTCTTTACCCCCGGAGCAGGTCTCGGTGTTGTCGGCCGGACCCGCGTCGCGCCCGGTGCCCCCGGCTCGGTGGGGTCACCACTGCGAGGGAGTGGACGGAGACGCTGAGTAACCCGTGCCATACGGACAGAGTGCATGAGGGACGTGCTACATGCAAGTTGCACGTCGACTTTTGCCGATACGTGAGCGAGTCCCGCGAAAGGCCTATTGAAGCCTTCCGCGTACGGACGCACACTGGGAGCCGGTTTCGCCCGTCGCGGCCGGCCGAGGACCAGCACCACCCCTCGTCGCGAACGCCCGCCGGACGACGGTCGCGCCACCGGCGGGTGTCATCAGTGGCGCGTCGACCGGAGGTAGCCCGAGTGGGGTCGAGCAGCCAGCGGCGGGGATCAGCGATTCGCGGTTCGCGCGATGAGTGAGCGGCGCAGTCCCACCATCAGACGGCGGAGGCTCGGTGCCGAGCTGCGCCGCCAGCGTGAGTCCGCCGGGATCACCATCGAGATGGTCGCCGAGCAGTTGGAGTGCTCGGCGTCGAAGGTCTCCCGGATCGAGACCGGGCACACCACCGCCACGCCGCGCGACGTCCGGGACATGCTGCGGATCTACGGCGTGGTCGGCGCCGAGAGCGACGAGCTGGTGCAGATCGCCCGTGAGGCCCGACAGAAAGGTTGGTGGCATCCGTACAGCACGGTGCTCGTCGGCGCGTACGTCGGGCTGGAGGCGGCGGCGAGTTCGATCCGGGCGTACGAACAGCAGGTCGTGCCGGGTCTCCTGGAGACCGAGGAGTACGCCTCGGCGATGATCCGCGCGGCCCGGCCGGACTTCACCGCCGATCAGGTGCACCAAAGGGTGCGTGTCCGTTTGGGCCGTCAGTCGTTGTTGACCCAGGACGATCCGGTCGATCTGTGGGTGGTACTCGATGAGGCGGTGGTACGTCGGCCGGTAGGCGGGGACGAGGTGATGCGTGGCCAACTCAAGCGGTTGGTCGAAGTTGCCGAGCTGCCGAACGTGACGTTGCAGATCCTGCCCTTCGAGGTGGGCGCGCACGCCGGCATGGACGGCACCTTCACGATCCTCAGCTTCCCTGAGCCCGGTGATCCGGATGTTGTGTACGCGGAGAACGCCACGGGTGGGCTTTTCCTCGAGAAGAGCGACGAACTGCAGAAGTACAGCTTCATCTTCGATCACATCCGCGCTGCGGCCATACGTCCAGAGGAGTCTGTCGCACACATCGCAAAACTGGCAGAGGAGCCGTTGTGGAAATGGCGACCAAAGGGTTCCCCGTGGACCTGACGCAGGCAGCATGGTTCAAGAGCTCGAAGAGCGGGCCGAACTGTGACAACTGCGTGGAGGTGGCGTACGTGACGGGGGCGGTCGGAGTGCGGGACTCGAAGGACAAGGCGGGCCCAGCCCTGGTCTTCGCACCGAGTGACTGGCATGCCTTCGTCGGCGGCACCCGAGGTGGTGCGTTCGGCGCGGTCTGACCGAGTGGTCAACTGAGGTCCCCGTCCGGATCCGGATCCGGACGGGGACCTTGCCGTGTCCCGGGGAGAGGGTCGGGCGGGGGTGGGCGGGGCGAGGTTCCGCCGGGATTCCCGTCGCCACAGCCGGCCCGTCTCGTTGAACCGAGCGGTACGGCGCGGGTCGACGACCCGTCGCCCCGACCGGCAACCGAGCGAGGTAGGCGAGACGGATGACGACGATCGGGTCAGACAATCTCACCAACGGTCCGGGCAAACCGGAGCGGTTCGGTGGAAAGTACCGCGGAGCGCGTCGGGACAGCGTACTGACCGAGGTGGTTTCGACAGACCAGGAGATGAACGGGCGGGACGGGTCGGCCTCCGACTCGGCCGACATTCCGCTCTCGCTGCCCTCACTGGACCCGAACCCGCTGGTGGAGCCGTCGTTTCCGCCCACCGGCTGGCCGATGGAGCCCAGCGGCTCGTTGGCCGACCACCCGCTGCTGCGCGGCCTGCTGTTGGAGTTGCCGCCGAGGGGCAGCGTGCCGCCGCCCGGCTGGCTGGACCGCTGGTTCGAGGCGACCAGGGCGATCCTGGAACTGCTATACGTGCAGGGGGCCGGCCGCCCGCGCTGATCGCGGAGCGTTGGGCTGGGCCCGCTCGGCGAACCGGCTGTGCCGCAGGGCGTGCCGGACCCCGATGGCGAGCACCGCGAGCGCGCCCACGGTGATCGCCGGCCCGGTGACACCGGGGTCGGCGCCGAGATCGGTGCCGATCGCCCCGATCACCGCCGGCGCCGTGGCCAGGGCGGTCACCTGTATTGGCAGGCCGATGAGCGGGTGGGCCGCAGCGGCGCGCAGCCCGTGCGGCGCCGGCGTGCCGGGGGCGCTGACGAACGCCCCCGCCCCGGCCCGCAGCCGCCGGATCCGCCGGAGGGAGCAGACCGTCGCCACGAGCGCCGGACCGGCGGCCAGGGTGAGCCCGGCGGCGGCACTGTCGACCGGCGCGGTGCCGGCACTGAGCAGGCCGGCGCCGAGCACGGCCGCGGTGAGCGCCGCACCGGTCAGAGCCAACACCAGCAACCATCCGGTACGCCGGCGCAGCAGGCAGGTGGTGCGCAGCCGGGGGAGCCCGTCGGCCACGACGCCGGCGGCCAACCAGACGGCGGCGACCGGAAGCAGGATGGTGAGTTGACTCTCCATGTTCGAGAGTCTTTCCCGAATCACGCCGGTGCGAATCCGGGCCGGTCCCCTGTTCGCCCCGGACCCCAGGCCCGTAGGGGTCATCGCACGGAGATATGGACGTTCCGGCATGTCCAACTACCTGGTCGCTGACCTACCCTCAGCTAGATCGGCAATTGTCGATTGATGTTGGGACCGGTGGTCACGTTCCACCACCGGTCAGAGGGAGGTAGGAGATGGGTCTTCCACGAAGGTCCGTACTGGTCGGGGTGGCCACGGCGACCGTGCTGGCCGTCGGCACGCCAGCCCTGGCCGCCGAACCCGCGGGTGAGGTCAGGGCCGCTGGCGGAGTCACCGCCGTGCCGGACAGCTACATCGTCGTTCTCAAGGACAGCGCCGTGGCCCGCGACCGGGTCGGTGACACCGCGAAGCGGCTCTCCGGCCGCCACGGCGGCACGGTGGCCCGCACCTACGGTGCGGCGCTGCGCGGCTTCGAGGTCAAGGTCGGCGCGAGCGCGGCGGCGCGGATCGCGGCCGACCCGGCGGTGGCGTACGTCGAGCAGAACCACACCGTGTCCATCTCCGGCACGCAGGCCAACCCGCCATCCTGGGGCCTGGACCGGATCGACCAGCGCAACCTGCCGCTGGACAGCTCCTACACCTACCCGAACACGGCAAGCAACGTGCACGCCTACATCATCGACACCGGTATCCGGTTCTCCCACAACGACTTCGGTGGCCGGGCCACCTCCGGCTACGACGCGGTGGACGGCGGGGCGGCCGACGACTGCAACGGGCACGGCACGCACGTCGCCGGCACCGTCGGCGGATCCTCGTACGGGGTGGCCAAGGCGGTCCAACTCGTCGGTGTCCGGGTGCTGAACTGCTCCGGCAGCGGCACCAACGCCGGGGTGATCGCCGGCGTCGACTGGGTCACCGCGAACGCGATCAAGCCGGCGGTGGCTAACATGAGCCTCGGTGGCGGCGCGAACAGCTCGCTGGACAACGCCGTGCGCAACTCGATCGCCTCCGGTGTCACGTACGGCCTGGCGGCCGGAAACGGCAACGGCGCGAACGCGTGCAACACCTCACCGGCGCGTACCACGGAGGCCATCACGGTGGGCTCGACGACCAACTCGGACGCCCGCTCGTCGTTCTCCAACGTCGGCACCTGCCTGGACCTCTTCGCGCCCGGCTCGTCGATCACCTCGGCCTGGTACAACAGCAACACCGCGACCAACACGATCAGCGGCACCTCGATGGCCACGCCGCACGTGGTCGGAGCGGCGGCCCTGGTGGCCAGCGCCAACCCGGGCTGGACCCCGGCGCAGGTCCGCAACCAGCTGGTGTCCAGCGCGACACCCAACGTGGTGGGCAACCCCGGCTCGGGCTCACCGAACCTGCTGCTCTACGTGGGCACCGGCACCACCCCGCCGCCGCCCACCGGCTGCACCGGCACCAACGGCACCGACGTGTCGATCCCGGACGTCGGCGCGGCGGTGACCAGCTCGATCACCATCTCCGGCTGCGGCCGCAACGCCTCGTCGGCCTCCACCGTGGCGGTGAACATCGTGCACACCTACCGTGGTGACCTGGTCATCGACCTGCTCGCCCCGGACGGCAGCGCGTACCGGCTGAAGAACAGCAGCACCTCGGACAGCGCCGACAACGTGAACGCCACCTACACGACCAACGTGTCCGGTGAGGCCGCCGACGGCATCTGGCGGCTTCAGGTACGGGACACCTACTCGGCCGACACCGGCTACATCAACACCTGGACCCTGACCGTCTGACCGTGCCTCCCGCACCACCGAGGCCCCACCCGATCCTCCGGGTGGGGCCTCGTGTCGTACGCGATCAGGGGTCAGACCGAGAAGGTGGCCGGCCGCTCGGTCGCCGGCGCCGGCGGGCGGGCCTTCCACAGGCCGACCTTCTGGGCGGCGAGCCGGCTCAGGTAGGCCGGGTTGAGGATGACGTAGCGGCGCCAGAGCCGCTTCGGCTCCAGACCGAGACGCCAGAACCACTCCAGACCGGCGCGCTGCATCCAGCGCGGAGGCTGGCGCAGCAGACCGGCGTGGTAGTCGAAGGCCGCGCCGACCGCCATCAACGGCATGTCCAGCAGCGGCCGCATGGCGTACGCGAAGACCTCCTGGCGTGGGCAGCCCAGCCCGACCAGGACCAACCGGGCACCGCTGGACCGGATGCGGTCGGCGATCTCGGTGTCCTCACCCGGCTGGACGGCCCGAAACTTGGACGGCTCCACCCCGGCGATCTTCAGCGCGGGGAACATCCGCTCCAGCGCCGGGATCAACCGGCCGAGGGTCTCCTCGGTCGAGCCGTACAGGTAGACCGGCAGGCCCTCGTCGGCGAAGCGGGACAACACGTGCAGGGTCAGCGTCGGCCCGTAGACCCGGTCGGCGAGCCCGGCGTGGTGCAGCAGGTTGAGCGCCCACCGCACCGGCTGCCCGTCCGGCGTGACCACGTCGAACGAGTTGAGCCGGGCGTTGTGCGCCCGATCCAGCACCCCGGTCATCACGCCGTGCACCGCCAGCGCGGTCAGCGCGAGCGGACGCCGCTCGTGCGCCGCGGTCACCACCGCGTCGGTCGCCGTCGCGTAGTCGGTGGCGTCGACCAGGACGCCGAGCACGTTGCGCTTGGTCCGCGCGGTCATGCCTTGAATACCCACTTACCCACGTTGGCCTCGTAGATCTCCCGCAGGATCATCGGCACGTCGTACGTGATCTTCCAGTCCGGGTACTGCGCCTCGAACCGGGCCATGCTGCTGACATACCACTGGTGGTCGCCGGTGCGGTTCTGCTCGACGTAGTTGATCCGCGCCTCGCGGCCGGCGATCTCCTCGGCGATCCGGAACGCCTCGATGTGGGAGGTGTTGGAGTGCCGGCCGCCACCGAGGTTGTAGACCTCGGCGGAGCGCGGGGCCCGGAAGAACGCCTCGAACGCGGTCAGCACGTCGCGTGAGTGGATCGCGTCCCGGACCATCTTGCCCTTGTAGCCGAACAGGTTGTATGTCCGGCCCTCCATCACGCAGCGCATCAGGTACGCCAGGAACCCGTGCAGCTCGGCGGCCGAGTGCGCCGGACCGGTGAGCGTGCCGCCGCGGAAGCAGGCGGTCTTCATGTCGAAGTAGCGCCCGTACTCCTGGACCATGACGTCCGCCGCGACCTTGGAGGCGCCGAAGACCGAGTGCAGCGAGTGGTCGATCGACATCTCTTCGGTGATGCCCTCGTACCAGCGGTGGTCCTCGGGCAGCTCGTACCGTGTCTCCAGCTCGATCAGCGGCAGGCTGTTGGGCCGGTCGCCATAGACCTTGTTGGTCGAGCAGTGGATGAACGGCGCGTCGATCGCGTGCCGGCGGGTGTTCTCCAGGATGTTGAGCGTGCCGCCGGCGTTCACGTCGAAGTCCGTGTACGGCTCCTTGGCCGCCCAGTCGTGGCTCGGCTGAGCGGCGCTGTGGATCACCACGGCGATGTCCGAGGCGTATTTCTTGAAGACCTGCTCCAGGCCGTCGCGGTCCCGGATGTCCACCGCGAAATGCGTGTACGCGCTGCCCAGGTCACGAGCGAGCCGTTCAAGGCTCCAGGATGTGGAGCCGTCCTCGCCGAAAAAATACCGGCGCATGTCGTTGTCGATGCCGACGACGTCCAGACCGAGGCCGGCGAAGTGCCGGACCGCCTCGGAGCCGATCAGGCCACCCGACCCTGTCACCAACGCGACACTCACACGCCACTCCCGGTCCATCGGAGGCAGAATCCATCGCAGCATAGCGTGACGTCTGGCCCGTCCCGATATGACGGAAGGGCCCCGCGGTAAGCGGAGCCCTCGTCGGTGGTGGGGATGGGGGGAGTTGAACCCCCACGCCCTTTCGGGCACACGGACCTGAACCGTGCGCGTCTGCCATTCCGCCACATCCCCGTGGCACAACCCGGAACACTGTAGCCGCCCCGGCCCCGCTGTCTCCAGCGGCCCCGGGAATACTACGCTGTCCAAGGCGCTCGCCACGAGCGGTTACCGTTCGTGGCGGACGAAAGATTAGCACGGCAATCCCGGCCCTTCCGAACGGGCCGAGAGCAGGTGGCCGAGCGGCGTGTGAGCTGCGCGCGCGCCGGCCGGATACCATCATGTCCTCGGGACCCGAGGAGGAGCCGGTGAGCGTGCTGCAACGCTTCGAGAAGCGTCTGGAAGGCCTGGTAGAAGGGGCCTTCGCCAAGGTCTTCAAAGGGGTGGTCCACCCCGTGGAGATCCTCAACGCCATGCAGCGGGAGGCCGAGGCGCACAAGGCGATCCTGGCCGGTGGGCGCACGTTGGTGCCCAACCGCTACGTGATCGATCTCTCGCCGTTCGACCACAGTCGGCTGGCGCCGTACGCCGCTGCGCTGGCCCAGGAGTTGGCCCAGTCGCAGGCGGAGTTCATCGGCGAGCAGGCCTGGACGGTCTATGGCGACGTGATCGTCGAGATCGAGCGAGGCGAGGGTCTGGACACGGGCATGTTCCGTGTCACAGCCGAGGTCTACACCGGCGGCGAGGTCGCCCCGGTGTCGGCACCCGGCTACGACGCCGGGCCGCCCGCCTACCCCGCGTACGACCAGGGTGGTGGCTACGGCCCTCCGCCCGGGCACGGTGGCGGTCGCAACGTGCGGCTGGTCTCCGGCGACGGTCGCACCTACCCCCTTCAGATGGGGTCGACGGTGATCGGTCGCGGCGACCAGGCCAACCTGCGTCTGCCCGACGTCGGCATCTCCCGGCGACACGCCCGGTTGGATTTCGACGGGGGCCAGGTCGTGCTGACCGATCTGGGGTCGACCAACGGCACCATGGTCAACGGGCAGCGGGTCTCCGCTGTCGCACTCAACCCCGGTGACATGGTCCAGCTCGGCACGACGACGCTGACCTTCCGCGTGGACGGCTGACCCGCCTTGCCGGAACTGGTCATCACAGTTGCCCGGTTCGGGTTCCTGATCCTGCTGTGGATCTTCGTGTTCACGGTGGTCGGCGTGATCCGCCGGGATCTCTTCGCGGGCGCCCGCTCCGGGCGTCTGGTCGCCGCGCCGCGCGCGGTGGGCGCCTCGACGGGGCAGGCGACGAAACCCGCGAAGGTCAAACGGGGTAGGGCGGCACACCAGCTCGTGGTGACAGCCGGTCAACTGGCCGGCACTCGGATCACTCTCGGTGAAGCGCAGATCACCATTGGTCGAGCTGAGGACTCCACCCTGGTCATCACCGACGACTACGCCTCCGCGCGACACGCCCGGCTCGTGCCGCGCGAGGGGCAGTGGTACGTCGAGGACCTCGGCTCGACTAACGGCACGTACCTCGATCGCGCTAAGGTCACCGGACCAACCCCCGTCCCCCTCGGCGTGCCGATCCGGATCGGCCGCACTTCCCTCGAATTACGGCCATGACTCTGACCCTGCGCTATGCGGCCCACAGCGACCGCGGTCTGATCCGAGACGGCAATCAAGACTCCGTCTACGCCGGGCCGCGGCTACTCGCCGTTGCCGACGGCATGGGCGGCATGGCCGCCGGTGACGTCGCCAGCAACATCGTCATCGGTGCCATGGCGCCGCTCGACGAGGACGTCCCCGGGGATGCTCTCGTCGACGCGTTGCGTTCGGCCGTGGGCACCGCCAACCAACAACTCCGCGACACGGTGGACGCCAACCCGCAGTTGGAGGGGATGGGCACCACGCTGACGGCGACCCTCTTCACCGGCAGCAAGCTGGGGATGGTCCACATCGGCGACTCGCGGGCCTACCTGCTGCGCAACGGTGATTTCGCGCAGATCACCAAGGACGACACCTACGTCCAGATGCTCGTCGACGAAGGCCGGATCAGCGCCGAGGAGGCGAGCAGTCACCCGCAGCGGTCGCTGCTCACCCGGGCTCTCGACGGCCGGGACATCGACCCGGAATACTCGGTGCGGCAGGTGCTGCCCGGCGACAGGTACCTGATCTGCAGCGACGGCCTGTCGGGTGTGGTCAGCGCCGAGACCATCGGCGACACTCTCCGGGAATACACCGACCCGCAGCAGTGCGTCGAGCGGCTGGTGCAGCTCGCGCTGCGCGGCGGTGGCCCGGACAACATCACGGTGATCATCGCCGACGCCACGGATCAGGACATCGTCGAGGCGAGCCCGATCGTCGGTGGTGCCGCCGCTCGGGACCGGGGTATGGCGACCTCCGCGGACGACTCGACTCCGGCCGCCCGGGCCTCGGCGCTCGCCGCGCCGCGTCCGGCCGTGCCCGAGGAGCCAGCGGCTTCGGACGACGAACCGGACCGTCCGAAGCGCCGCCCGGTGCGCACCGCCGCCATGGCGCTGGCCCTGCTGGTGATCGTGGGCGGAGGGGCCTTCGGAGGCTGGACGTACACCCAGCGGCAGTACTACGTGGGAGCCACCGAGGAGGGCCAGGTCGCCGTCTTCCGTGGCGTCCAGGGTCAGATCGCCGGGATGGACCTCTCCACCGTCCACCGCCGCAGCGGCACCCGACTGGACGACCTCACGGTCGCCGCGCAGGACACCGTCCGGGTGGGCATCCGGGCCAAGAGCGAGCCGGACGCCGAGCGTCAGCTCGCGGAGCTGACCAGCGACACCCCGAGCAACCCCAACCTGAAGCCGCTCTGCCCGCTCGATCCGTCCGCCGCGGCGGGTGGCACGCCGACGCCGGCCGGTCCGGCGTCGAGCCCGAGCGGCAGCCCGAGCCCGAATGGCAGCCCGAGCCCGAACGGCAGCCCGAGCACCATCGCGTCCCCGACATCCAACGGGGTTGTCAGCGCGAGCCCGACCGTCGGCGCCACCGCCATCGGCTCGTCCACCACACCCGACCTCACGCCCTCCGACTCGGCCACGCCGGCGCTCGACCCGGCCGCCTGCCGATCTCCTGAGTGAGCGTCGGCTGAGATCCCGAGGATTCCACCTGTGACCGTAGCGGCCACACCGGCAACCTCGCCCGCCACCGCGGGCGAGCAGTCCGGCGTACGCCTGGCGCGGTCGCGCCGCAACGCCGAGCTGTCCCTCCTGCTGCTCGCCATGGCGTTGGTGGCCGCGTACGGGGCGACGGTCGAGGCGAACCTGCTGGACACCGTCACCCCGGACTTCTGGATGCCCGCCGCCGCGCTCGGCGCGGTCTTCCTCGGTCTGCACCTGGTCATCCGATTCCTCGCCCCGTTCGCCGACCCGGCGCTGTTGCCGGCGGTGGCTCTACTCAACGGGCTCGGGGTGGGCTTCCTCCGCCGGATCGACCTGGGCGACGCGCCCGTGGCCGACCGGGAGAGCCTGGCCATCTTCGCCGGCATCGGCGGGCGGCAGTTGGCCTGGACGCTCGCCGCGGTGATCCTTGCCGCCGCCCTGCTCGCCATCATGCGCGACCACCGTTCGGTCTCCCGGTACGCGTACACCCTGGGGTTGGCCGGCATCGTGCTGGTGATGCTCCCGGCGGTGTTGCCCCGGAGCATCTCCGAGATCAACGGTGCGAAGCTGTGGATCCGGGTGGGTGGTTTCTCCATCCAGCCGGGTGAGTTCGCCAAGCTGGCGCTGCTCGTCTTCTTCGCCTACTACCTGGTCCGTAAGCGCGAGGTGCTCTCGCTGGCGAGTCGACGGTTCCTCGGCATCGACTTCCCGCGCGGGCGCGACCTCGGCCCGGTGGTCGGTGTCTGGCTGGTCAGCCTCATGGTCCTCGTCTTCGAGAAGGACCTGGGCACGTCGCTGCTCTACTTCGGCATGTTCGTGGTGACTCTCTACATCGCCACCGAACGGGTCAGTTGGCTGCTGATCGGTCTCGTCCTCTTCTTCGGCGGGGCCTACCTCGCCTACGTCCTCGGCTCGACGGTCGGCGGTCCGTTCGCCAACTTCTACGTCCGGGCGGAGATCTGGCTGGACCCGTTCGCCGACCCGACCGACAAGGGCTACCAACTCGTGCAGGGGTTGCTCGCCCTGGGCACGGGTGGGCTCTTCGGCGCCGGGCCGGGTGGCGGCCAACCGGACAGCCTGCCCGAGGTGCAGAACGACTTCATCTTTGCCGGCCTCGGTGAGGAGCTCGGCCTCTTCGGTCTCTCCGCCCTGCTCGTCGTCTACCTGTTGATCGTGGAGCGTGGGCTGCGGGCCGCGCTCGCGGTCCGGGACTCGTTCGGCAAGCTCCTCGCCGGCGGTCTCGCGTTCACCCTCGGCCTCCAGGTCTTCGTGATCGTCGGCGGGATCAGCAAGCTCATTCCGCTGACCGGTCAGACCACCCCGTTCCTGTCCGCCGGTGGCTCGTCGTTGATGGCCAACTGGTTGCTCGTCGCGGTGCTGCTGCGGGTCTCCGACGGAGCCCGTCGGCCGGTCGGCGGGAGCGCCAGCAAGGCCGCCCGACCCACCGGTGGCGCACCGGAGCAGCTGCACGGTGCTCCCACGGAGGTGATCAAGCCGTGAACGCACCACTGCGCCGCGTCGGCGTCGTCGTCATGGTCCTGTTCGGCCTGCTCTTCGCCAACCTCAACTGGGTGCAGTTCCAGAAGGCCGACGAGTACCGCACCAGCGACTACAACGGTCGGGTCCAGGTCGCCGACTACAAGCGCAAGCGCGGCAACATCGAGGCCGGCGGCACGGCGGTGGCGACCAGCAAGGAGACCACCGGCAGGCTGAAGTTCCAGCGCACCTACCCGGGCGGCGCGGAGTACGCTCACGTGCTCGGTTACAAGCCGGTCAGTCTCGCCGACACGGGCATCGAGCGGGCGGAGAACGACTTCCTCGCCGGCACCAGCGACCAGCTGATCGGCGACCGGATCAAGGACATGTTCACCGGCGACGAGAGCGGTGGCGGCAACGTGCTGCTCAGCCTCTCCAAGCAGGCCCAGGACGTGGCGTACAACCAGCTGCGCAACAACCAGGTGGGGGCGAAGCGGGGCGCGGCCATCGCCATCGACCCGCGTACCGGGGCGGTGCAGGCGCTTGTCTCCATGCCCAGCTTCGACCCGAACCCGCTGGCCAGCCACACCGACAAGGATGCGGCCGCGGCGTACAACAAGCTGGAACAGGACCCGACGGGCCCCCTGAAGAACCGGGCGCTCGCCGAGACACTGCCGCCGGGTTCGACCTTCAAGATCGTGGTCGCCGCGGCGGCACTGGAGAACGGCGTCAGCAAGACCACCCAGATCCCGGCCGGCCCCAGCTACACACCGCCCACCTCCGGCACCGCGATCCGCAACGCCGTCCCGTCGATCTGCCCGGAGCGGCAGGTGACCCTGATGGAGGCGGTCACCGAGTCGTGCAACACCGGCTTCGCGCAACTCGGCGTGCGGCTGGGCGCCGACACTCTCAAGGAGAAGGCCCGGCAGTTCGGCTTCGAGCAGGAGGACCTGACCGTCGGTCACCTCGGCGAGGACGGTCTGCCCACGGCGGCCAGCCGGACCGGGGACATGCTGAACCCGGACGGCAGCACCGACCAGGCCGCACTGGCCCAGTCCTCGATCGGCCAGAACAACGTCCGGATGACCCCGCTCGAAGGTGCCATGATCGCCGGTGCGATCGCCAACAACGGCAGCCAGATGCGGCCCTACCTGGTCCAGCAGTTACTCGCCCCGGACCGGACCACCAGCTACTTCACCGCCAAGCCACGGGAGCTGCGTCAGCCGGTCGAGCCGCAGGTCGCCGCCGACCTGCGCGAGATGATGGTCAGCGTCGTCCAGAACGGCACCGGCCGCAAGGCCGCGGTCAGCGGCTACACGGTCGGCGGCAAGACGGGCACCGCCCAGTCCGCACCGGACCGGCCCGACCACGGCTGGTTCATCGGCTTCGCACTGGACAAGAACGGCACCCCGATCTCCGCGGTCTGCGTGATGCTCGAACAGGCCGGACCCGACGGCAGCGGCGAGGCAGCCCGGATCGCCGGCCAGATCATGCGCGCCGCCATCCGCGACCCCGGGGGGCGCTGACATGCTCGGCCCCGGCGTCCAGCTCGGCAACCGCTACCGTCTCGACGAGCGGATCGCCAGCGGCGGCATGGGCGACGTCTGGCGCGGTACCGACCAGGTGCTCGGCCGGACGGTCGCGGTCAAGAGCCTGCTTCCCGCGCTGCTCGACGACCCGGACTTCGCCGAGCGGTTCCGCGGTGAGGCCCGCACCATGGCCACCATCAACCACCCCGGCGTGGTGGACGTCTACGACTTCGGCAACGACCAACAGATCGCGTTCCTGGTCATGGAGTACGTCGAGGGCGACGCCCTGTCGTCCACGCTGGGTCGGGTCGGCCGGCTCACCCCGGCCCGGACGATGGCGCTCGTCGCGCAGGCCGCCGACGCGTTGCACGCCGCGCACGAGAAGGGCATCGTGCACCGCGACGTGAAGCCGGGCAACCTGCTGGTCCGGCCGAACGGCACGCTGGTGCTCACCGACTTCGGCATCGCCCGCTCCGACCTGGTCGGCCAGCTCACCGCCGCCGGTTCGGTGCTCGGCACCGCCTCGTACATCTCCCCGGAGCAGGCCACCGGTGGTGTGGCCACCCCGGCGTCCGACGTGTACGCGCTCGGCGTGGTCGCCTACCAGTGCCTGGCCGGGCGGCGTCCGTTCGAGGGTGACAACCCGCTCGACATCGCGATGCGGCACGTCCGGGAGACGCCTCGGCCACTGCCGTCCGACATTCCCCCGCAGGTGCGCGCGGTGGTCGAACGGGCGTTGGCGAAGGATCCGGCCGCCCGCTGGCCGAGCGCCGCCGCCCTCGCCGGGGTCGCCCGTCAACTCAAGGCCGCGCTCTCCCAGCAGGCCAGGGCCGGCGGCAACTCCGGGCCGGTCTCCGCGGCACCGTCCTCACCGGCCGCGCCCGGTCGGGCCCAGGTGCCGCAGGCGCACCAGATGCGGCCACCGGGTGCCCGCCCGCCGGCCGCCGCCGGGCCGAGGCCGACAGCCGTCGCGCCGGCCCAGCAGCCACGGCCGACAGCCGTCGCGCCGGCCCAGCAGCCGCGCCCCACCGCTGTCGCGCCGGTCGCCCGGCCGCCGGCCGCACCGAACGGCTACCCGCGCGGTGCCGCGGCGGTGCCGACCGCACCCCGGCAGCAACAACAGCCGGCGTACGCCCGGCAGCCTGGCCCATCGACGCCGTCACCCGAGCCTCGGCGGTCCCGGCCGGGGATGGTGCTTCTCGCCATCTTGCTGGCCGTGCTGGTCCTGCTCTGCTCCGGCGTGATTTCCTACTACCTGAAGAAGCAGTCGCAGGCCGGCGAACCCGTCGGATCGAGTGTGCGCATCGCGACGTCCGGCGTGCTGAGACTCGACGGACGCGACGATGTGACCCAGACGTCGTACCGTCGGGTGATACGGCTCCAGCCGGGCGACGGCGGGACGACGACGAGCGAAGGACGACAGACGCGATGACAGCGCAGGCCCGCCTGCTCGGTGGCAGGTACCAGGTCGGCGAGCTGCTCGGCTACGGCGGCATGGCCGAGGTGCACCGCGGTCGCGATCTCCGGCTCGGTCGGGACGTCGCGATCAAGATGCTCCGCACCGACCTGGCCCGGGACGCGACGTTCCAGATGCGGTTCCGTCGGGAGGCGCAGAACGCCGCCTCGCTCAACCACCCGGCGATCGTGGCGGTCTACGACACCGGTGAGGAGACCGCGCCGACCGGCGAGACACTGCCGTTCATCGTGATGGAGTTCGTCAACGGACGGACCTTGAAGGAGGTCCTCGGCGCCGAGGGTCGGCTACAGCCGCGCCGGGCGTTGGAGATCTGCGCCGACATGTGCGCCGCGCTGGAGTTCAGCCACCGGCACGGCATCATCCACCGGGACATCAAGCCCGGCAACGTGATGCTCACCCAGACCGGCCAGGTCAAGGTGATGGACTTCGGCATCGCCCGTGCGCTGGCCAGCGGCGCGACCACCATGACGCAGACCAGCGCGGTGATCGGCACAGCGCAATACCTGTCCCCGGAGCAGGCGCGCGGCGAGGCCGTCGACGCCCGCTCCGACGTGTACGCGGCCGGCTGTGTGCTCTTCGAGCTGGTCTGCGGGCACCCGCCGTTCGTCGGGGACAGCCCGGTCAGCGTTGCCTACCAGCACGTCCGGGAGACGCCGCCGACGCCGAGTGACATCAACCCGGATGTCACCCCGGCCGTCGACGCGATCGTGTTGAAGGCGCTGTCGAAGAACCCGCTCAACCGCTACCAGAGCGCCGGCGAGATGCGCGCCGACCTGCTCCGTGCCGCCGCCGGCCGGCCCGTGCTGGCTACCCCGGTGTTGCGTGAGGCGGAGACGGTGGCGATGGCGCCGGCCGGCGGCCGGGGCGGCTACCCGGTTGCCGCCGGTGGGCCCCAGACCGGGCAGATCCCGGCCCGGGTGGGTGATCCGCGCCAGCGCAAGGCGTCCTCCTGGGTGATCGCGACGTTCAGTGCGGTCGGCGTGCTGGCGGTGATCGCCCTGGTCGCCGCCCTGCTCTGGAACATGCAACAGGACAAGGCCAACAAGCTGGTGCCCAACCTCAGCGGCAAGAGCCAGACCGTCGCCTTCACCGAGATCCAGGGCGCCAACCTCCAGCCGAAGCTGGGTGACCCGGTCCTGGACAACGACTGCACGAAGGGCACCGTCGCCAAGCAGGATCCGCCGCCGAACACGCGGCTGGAGCAGGGCAGCGCGGTGACCATTCAGCTCTGCGACGGCAAGCCGGCCGTGAAGATCCCCCCCGGCCTGATCAACTCGCAGTACGAGAACATCAAGCCCCAACTCGAGAACCTGGGGTTGAAGGTCGAGGACAAGCAGGTGGACAACCCCGCGGCGAAGGGCACCGTGCTCAAGGTGAATCCGCCGTCGGGGACCACCGTCGCGCAGGACAGCACGGTGATCGTCGAGGTCTCCAAGGGCAACGTCGGCAAGGTGCCCAACGTGATCAACTCGACCCGCGACGAGGCTGCCCAGGAGCTGCGCGAGGCGGGTTACAAGGTCGAGTTCCGCGACGGTGACGAGGTGCCGGCGGACCAGGCCGGTCGGGTCCAGAGGCAGAGTCCGAACGCGGGCACCGCACTGGCCAAGGACCGGACCGTGACCATCGAGATCGGCATTCCGTTGAAGGTGGTCGACCCGCCGCCCAGCGGCACGCCCAGCGGCACGCCGACGGCCACGCCGACCACGCCCGGCACCGGGGGCGGCGTCGGTCTGCCGTTCCCGCCCCCGCCGAGCCGGCTTCCCGAGGACTGAGCCGACCGGGGCATCGGTATGAGTGACGCCGACGCGTCAGGTGTCGGCGCGGTACGCCGACGTCCTCGACGCCTCCGACGCGTGGTCGTCCTGGCGACCGCCGTGCTGCTGCTCGCCAGTCTTCCGTGGCTGTGGACGACGGTTGCCGCCCGCGGCCACCGGTACGCCGAGGCCGACGCCCCGGCCGCCGAGGTGGTGATCGTCCTCGGTACCGCCGTGGCGACTGATCGGCAGCGGCCGGGCGACCGGCTCGCCGGCCGGCTGGAGACCGCCGCCGAGTTGGTGACCAGCGGGCGGGCCAAGGTCGTGCTCGTGTCCGGCGACGGGGGCGGCGCGTCGGGTGACGAGCCCGCGGTGATGACGTCGTACCTCACCGAACTCGGCGTCGACGCGCGGCGCGTGGTGGCCGACCCGTTCGGCCTGGACACCTACGACAGCTGTGCCCGGGCGCGTGACGTGTACGGCGTCCAGCGGGCCCTGGTCGTGACCCAGTCCTACCACCTGTCCCGGGCGGTGACGCTGTGCCGGCATCTCGGCCTGGACGTCGACGGGGTCACCGCACGGTGCGACGGCTGCGGTCCGGTGCTGCTCGCCGAGAAGTCGATCCGGGACTACTTCGCCAGCGGCAAGGCGGCGTGGGACGCGGTCCGGGATCGTGCCCCGGCGGTCCGCTCAACCGCGGATCCGACGGTTCAGGACGCGCTGCGCGGCTGACCCGGTCGGCGCGCCGGTCGAGCCGCCTCAGGTGGTGGCGAAGGCCGCCCGGCGGCGGGCGTCGACCTCGGCGGCCAGCGCGGGGGCGCGCTCCAACGCCTCCCGGTGACCGCAACCGGCCAGCCAGTTGGCCAGCATCAGGTGGCCGCCCTCGGTGAGCACCGACTCCGGGTGGAACTGGACGCCCTCGATGGGAAGCGTCCGGTGCCGCATCGCCATCACCACACCGGAGCCGGTCCAGCCGGTGACCTCCAGCTCCTCGGGGAGCGTGTCGGGCAGCACGGCGAGTGAGTGGTAGCGGGTGGCGGTGAACGGGTCGGGCAGACCGGCGAGTACGCCGACCGAGTCGTGGCGTACCTCGGAGGTCTTGCCGTGCAGCAGCTCGGGTGCGCGCGTCACTGTCGCACCGAACGCCTCGCCGATCGCCTGGTGGCCGAGGCAGACACCGAAGATCGGCAACTCGCCCGCGTACCGTCGGATGACATCCAGGCAGATGCCGGCGCGGTCGGGGCTGCCCGGCCCCGGGGAGAGCAGGATGCCGGCCGCGCCCACCCTGCCCACCGCCTCGACGTCGATCTCGTCGTTGCGGCGGACCTCGCAGTCCACGCCGAGCTGGCCGAGATATTGCACGAGGTTGAAGACGAACGAGTCGTAGTTGTCAATCACCAGGATGCGCATGGTCACCTGCTCGGGGAGGGCGGCGCGGGGTTGTTCTGGTTGGTGTCGTACGGCAGGTCGTGCTCGTCGCCGGCCGGGGTGTCGCCGGTCACCGGGCCGCCGTCGCCCGATTCGGCGGGAACACCCGACTCGACCTGCACGTCGTCGAAGGGCAGCAGGGGCTCGGCCCACGGGAAGGCGACATACCAGAGTAGGGCCACCGTGGCGGCCACCAGCAGCACGGAGCCGACCAGCTTTCCGGCCACCCCGAACGGCAGCTTGCGCCAGATGAACGCGTACATCGGGTCAGTCTCCCAGCTCAGCGGGGCGGCCCGCCGACTTGGGTTGGGTGCGGTCCAGCTCGGCGTGGATGATCAGCCGCTGGTAGTTGTCCCATTTCGGGTTGCAGGTGGTCAGGGTGAGCATCCGCTTGGTCGGCTTCTTGTTCGGCTCGCCGGGCACCGGCGCCACCACCTCGACCTGGGTGGGTCGGACGATCCGCGACTGCGACACCCGGTAGACGTACCAGTCGGTCTTGCTCTCGACCACGACGGCGTCGCCCTCGACCAGCTCGTCCAGCCGCCAGAAGGTGGCCCGGTTGCGGTGCCCGGCGACGGAGAAGTTGCCCACCTGGCCGGGCATCGCGCTGGTCGGGTAGTGGCCCGGGGCGTAGCGGATGTCCTCCTGGGTGACGCCCTCGACCACCACCAGATTCTTGTCGATCTTCGGAATGTAGAGGCCGGCGAGCGGCTTGCCGCGTACCGGCGGCGACGGTTTGACGCTCGGGCCGGCCGACGGGACGACCGTCGGGTCGTCGGCCGGGCCACCCCACTGCTGCTCCAGCTCGGTGGTGAGGTCGTTCTGGTGTGCGTCGACGATCGCCGACTTGCCCCACACCTCGTAGCCGGCGAAGAGCAGCACCACCAACCCGAAGGTGATCAGGATTTCGCCGGTGACGCGGACACCGGTGCGGATTCGTGAGCCGAGCGACGGGCGGGTGAGCTCGGAGTAGACGCTCTTGTAGCCCTCGTCGGTCTGGTGCGGCCGGAGTTGGACCACCCGCTCGCCGCGCCGGGGTCGGGGCGGCTCGGCGGGGTTGTCGCCGCCGGTCGGCTCCTGCGGGCCTGACGTACGCGGGACGGCACCCATCAGCGTGGTCGAGTCCATGGTTGGCGGCCGGGTGGTGGGTGTGGCGGGCACGACGGGAATCAACGCGGTGGCGGCGGGATCGGCGACGCGGTCCGGCCCGGTGGGCGGGACCTGGCCCGGCCCGGCCGTGGAGAAGGCCTCCTGGCCGGCCGGGGAGCCGGTCGGTCGGGTCGGCCGGGCGGCGATCTGGGGGATGAACGCGGTCGGCGCGTCGGCAACCGGTGGCGTCGGGGCGCCGGACGGGGCAGGTTGACTCGGCGTGCCGGAGGTCGTCGACCGGGTCGGCGTCCCACCGGGCATGCCCGGGAGGGCCGGCGTGGCACCCGGCGCGCCCGGGAGGGCCGGCGTGGCACCCGGCGTGCCAGCGGTGGCCGGCGGTCGGGCGGGTGCTGCCGGTCGGGCGGGTGTAGCCGGTTGGGCGGGTGCTGCCGGTCGGGCGGGTGTAGCCGGTTGGGCGGGTGCTGCCGGTCGGGTGGGTGCGGCCCCGGGTGCCGCCGCGCTGGACGGGCCGGTGGGCGCGGAGGGTCGGGTCGGGGCGTCGCTCGGGACAGCGGGTCGCGTCGGGCCCGGGTTGGTCGCGGCCGGGTGGCCGGGAGCGGGCGGAACGTCGTCCCCGGGCTGCCGGGTCACGGTGCCCGGCCACGGCGGGGGTGCGTCGACACTCGGTCGGCCGGTGCCGGGGGTCGGGGCGGCCGGGCGGGGAGGCTCAGGCGGGGTCGACGGGCGCGCCGCACCGGGACGGGCGGGCAACACCGGCTCGGGCCAGTTGCCGGTCGGGGCCGGTCGGCCAGGCGCCGGCTCGGGCCGGTCGACCTTGGGCAGGAAGGCGGTCGGATCGTCGGTCTGGTCCCGGTGTCGCCCGTCGCGATGCTCGTCCGGCCCGCTCATTTAGGCACCGTAGCCGAGCGCAGGGAGGTCGAGTCCTCGAATGCGGGGACCCGCACCGTGGAGACCGTCTCCTTGTAGCCGAGTTGGTAGTCGTCGACCGCGTCCTTGAACCACTGGACTCCCTGGGAGCTGGCGAGGGCCTGCTGGAGGGCAGCGGGGTCGCCGATCGCTACGATCTTGAACGGTGGGGAGTACACCCGGCCGTGCAGCAGCAGAGTGTTACCGACGCAGCGTACCGCGCTGGTCGCGAGCACGCGGACGTTCATGATTGACATGGCCTCCGCCCCGCCGGCCCAGAGCGCGTTGACCACCGCCTGCACGTCCGCCTGGTGCACCACCAGGTCGTCGTTGCTGGCGTCCGACTTGGTCTGGTCGAGCTGCGGTGCGTCGTTCAGCTCGACCGTGACCCCGGGCCCGCCGAGGGCGGTGAACCCGGCGGCCTGCAGGCTGCCCTGGGCGCGATTCTGCTGCTCCTTGATCGGGGCGTCCGAGCCGGCCAGGGTGTTGGTCCGTTGCTCGACCTCGCCGCGCAGCGTGGCGGCCCGGCGTTCGCTCGCCGCCACCTGCTCGCGCCGGTCCTCGATGAACTGGTTGAGTTGGGGTCGCCGGTCCTCCCGCAGCGCGGTGCCGCCGGCGGTGGTCGCGGTGGTGGTGAAGAGCAGGCCTGCCGCGGCGGCGATCAGGGGCACCCCGATCGACCAGCCCGGACGCCGTTGACGCGGGCGCCGGGGCAGCAGCCCGGCCGCGGCCCGTCGGAGGACCTTCTGCCAGGAGGTTGCGCCGGACGTGTACTCCACCGAGCGTTCCTTCCGCGTGTCGGGGATCGGTCCGCCCCGGCTGGCCGGTGATGCGAACAGGTCCGCCTTTTTCGGTCACTCCGTGCACCGGCCTGACCCCATTCATGGTCCGGACGGGCAATCGGGACTACGCTAGCTGTCGAACATTATTGGCCATGGACCGTCGCCCCCGCGCCCGGTTGTCAGGCCGGACGAGGTCGTCACCCCTCTGGAGAGCGTCGTGCCCAAGTCTCAGGTCCGCAAGAAGAAGGTGTACACCCCGCCGACGGACGTCCGTCCGACGACGGCGGCGTCGACGCGCAA
Organism: Micromonospora sp. NPDC048898; assembly: GCF_043198035.1. NCBI lineage: Bacteria > Bacillati > Actinomycetota > Actinomycetes > Micromonosporales > Micromonosporaceae > Micromonospora > Micromonospora sp. NPDC048898. The sequence continues at coordinate 479,367 of NZ_JBICUF010000004.1, read as the reverse complement.
GCCTAGCCCGGTGTGGTTGCCGGCCACCGCGGTCGGCCTGATCGTCGTGGGCATCGGCTGGCTGGTGCTCTATTACCTGTCCGAGCAGGAGTACCCGGTCGCCGCGTGGGGTTACTGGAACCTCGCGGTCGGTTTCGGCGCGATGGTCGCCTCGCTGGGGCTGCTCTCCCGCTGGCGCTGAGCCGGCTCGGGGCCGTCGCGTCGGCGGTCCCACGTCAGCCCAGCGTGCCCCTGCCCGGCAGGATCGGGTGGGGCCCCCTATGGTGTCCGCAGGCAGCGTGGCCTACTGCGAGATGACTCACGTTACCGCTGGGTAACCTTCGCGTAGGCTGCACTGCATGACCGAGCGGAGCGAGGTCATCAGGCAGCAGACCGGGGAGGCCAACTCGATGGGCAGCGTCCAGATCGTCACCACGGTCCTCGCGGCCGCCATCACCGCCGTGGCGGTGTGGCTTGCGGTGCGTGCGGTCCTGAAGATGGTGGCAGTCATCCGGCTCGGGCAGCCGGCACCGGAACGGTTCACCGACAAGGTCACCCGCGCCCGGACCATGCTTGTCGAGACGGCCGGCCACACCCGGATGCTCAAGTGGGGCGTGGTGGGTGCCGCGCACTGGTTCGTGATGGTCGGCTTCGTCGTGCTGTCGCTGCTGGTGCTCGAGGCGTACTTCGAGGTGGTCACCACCGACGGTGGCCTGCCGATCATCGGGCACTGGACGATCTTCGGCCTGGTCACCGAGATCATCGGGGTGCTGGGCCTGGTCGGCATCCTGGTGCTGATGGCGATCCGGCTCCGCAACCGGCCGACCCGGCCGGGTGGGCGGTCCCGGTTCACCGGCTCGACCATGTGGCAGGGCTACTTCGTCGAGTGGATCGTGCTGCTGGTGCTGATCTTCGGGTTCGTGATCCGGGGCTTCAAGGTCGCCACCGACCACTTCGAGTTCCCGGTCTGGGCCACCCCGGTCAGCCACGCGGTCGGCGCGGTGCTGCCGGCCTGGGCGGACGGGGTCAGCGTCGCCGCTGCCATCAAGATCATCATCTCGATGACCTGGCTGATCGTCATCTCCCTGAACGTCACCATGGGTGTCGCCTGGCACCGCTTCCTGGCGTTCCCCAACATCTTCTTCAAGCGTGAGCCGGCCCGGCCGGCCGGCTCCGGCCTCGGCGCGTTGCGCCCGATGACCAGCCAGGGCAAGCCGCTCGACTTCGAGGAGGCGGACCCGGAGAAGGACCAGTTCGGCGTCGCCCACGTCGAGCAGTTCACCTGGAAGGGCCTGCTGGACTTCAGCACCTGCACCGAGTGCGGTCGCTGCCAGTCGCAGTGCCCGGCCTGGAACACCGGCAAGCCGCTGTCGCCCAAGCTGCTCGTGCTGAGCCTGCGTGACCACGCGTACGCCAAGGCGCCCTACCTGCTGGCCGGCGGCGGCAAGGATCTGACCGGCGAGGAGAAGGCCACCCAGGCGCAGCTCGCCCACCTGGACGTGCTGGCCCTCGCCGAGGCCGACAAGCCGCTGATCGGCACCGCCGAGGAGGGCGGCGTCATCGACCCGGACGTGCTCTGGTCCTGCACCACCTGCGGCGCCTGCGTCGAGCAGTGCCCGGTCGACATCGAGCACGTGGACCACATCGTCGACATGCGCCGCTACCAGGTGCTGATCGAGTCGAGCTTCCCCTCCGAGGCCGGCGTGATGCTGCGCAACCTGGAGAACAAGGGCAACCCGTGGGGTGCGCCGCAGAACACCCGCGAGGACTGGACCAAGGGCCTGGACTTCGAGGTGCCCCGGGTCGGCGAGGTGGACGACTTCGAGTACCTGTTCTGGGTCGGCTGTGCGGGTGCCTTCGAGGACCGGGCCAAGAAGACCACCCGCGCGGTGGCCACGCTGCTCAACGAGGCCGGCGTGTCGTTCGCGATCCTGGGCGAGGGCGAGACCTGCTCGGGCGACCCGGCCCGGCGGATCGGCAACGAGTTCGTCTTCCAGATGCTCGCCCAGCAGAACGTGGAGACGCTGAACGAGGCGTTCGAGGGCCGGGACAGGGCCAAACGCAAGATCGTCGCGACCTGCCCGCACTGCTTCAACACCCTGGGCAACGAGTACGGCCAACTCGGCGGCGAGTTCGAGGTGGTCCACCACACCCAACTGCTGGCCCACCTGGTCGCCACCGGCAAGCTCACGCCGGTGCAGCCGGTCGACGGCGGCGTCACCTACCACGACCCCTGCTACCTGGGCCGACACAACCGGGTCTTCGCGGCACCCCGTGAGGTCCTCGGCGACGCCATCGCCGGTGAGCTGGTCGAGATGCCGCGCAACAGCGAACGCTCCTTCTGCTGTGGTGCCGGCGGCGCCCGGATGTGGATGGAAGAGAAGATCGGCAAGCGGATCAACGTGGACCGGGTCGAGGAGGCCATGGCCACCGGGGCCAGGACTGTCGCCGTCGGCTGCCCGTTCTGCTCGACGATGCTCAACGACGGGGTCAACGGCAAGGGCGCCGGCGAGCAGGTCGAGGTGATCGACGTGGCGAGCGTGCTGCTCCGTTCGGTCAAGCCGCAGCAGCCGCAGGGCGGCAAGGAGACGACGCCGGTCGGCGGCTGAGGCGCGTACACCTGGGATCTGTTCATCGGCGGCGACGGCGGCCCCATGCGGGCCGCCGTCGCCGTGCAAGAATCTCGCCGAGGTGAGGCGACATCGACGGCCTGCTCTTGATGACGCTGTTGCCCCTGGTCGGCTTCGTTGCGCTGACCGCGGGCAACGCGTTCTTCGTCGCGGCCGAGTTCGCCCTGGTCACGGTCGACCGCGCGGAGATCGACAGGCGGGCCGCCGCGGGCGACCAGGCCGCCCTGACGGTACGCACCGCGTTGCGCGAACTCTCCTTCCAGCTCTCCGGCGCACAGCTCGGCATCACCATCACCGCGCTGCTCACCGGCTACCTGGCCGAGCCGGCCCTGGCCCGGCTGTTCACCCCGCTGCTGCGCCCGCTGGCCGGGGAGAGCACCGGGCGCTACACCCCGTTCCTGGCGTTGGCCCTGGCCACGCTGCTCTCCATGCTCTTCGGTGAGCTGGTGCCGAAGAACGCGGCGCTGGCCCGGCCCATGCCGGCGGCGCTGGCCACGGCCGGTCCGATGCACACCTTCTCCCGGACGTTCGGCTGGCTGATCCGGGGCTTGAACGGCTCGGCGAACCGGCTGGTCCGGGCGCTGGGTGTCGAACCGCAGGAGGAGTTGGCCAGTGCCCGCTCACCGGAGGAGTTGGGCCTGCTGGCGGCCATCTCGGCCCGGGCCGGCGCGCTGCCGACGGACACCGCGATGCTGCTGCGTCGCACCATCCGGTTCGGCGACAAGCGGGCCGCCGAGGCGATGACCCCCCGGGTGGACGTGGTCGCGCTGCGCGCCACGGCCACCGTGGCCGAGTTGCTCGAACAGTCCCGGCAGACCGGGCGGACCCGCTTCCCCGTGTACGAGGAGACCCTGGACCTGGTGACCGGAGTGGCCGGGGTGCCCGACGCGCTCGGTGTGCCCCTGGCCGACCGGGCCTCGACAAGTGTCGGGTCGGTGGCCCGTGAGCCCGTCTACGTGCCGGAGAGCCTCAACCTGGACGGCGTGCTGGCGGCCCTGAAGGCGGCCGGGGCCGACCTGGCCATCGTGGTCGACGAGTACGGCGGCACGGACGGCGTGGTGACGATCGAGGATCTCGTCGAGGAGTTGGTCGGGGAGATCGCCGACGAGTTCGACCCGGCGAGTGTGGACGACGCCGACCCGGTCGAGTTGAGAGTGCCCGGCGGTGAGCGCACCGTGCTCGTCGACGGGGTGCTCCGCTCCGACGAGTTGGCCGAGCAGACCGGCTTCCGGCTGCCCGAGGGGCCCTACGAGACGTTGGCCGGGTTCCTGATGGCCCAGCTCGGGCACATCCCGCTGGCCGGCGAGACGGTCGAGGCGGGCGGCTGGGAGTTCACCGTGGTGGAGGTGGAACGGCACCGGATCGAGCAGGTCCGGGTGTTGCGCCCGGCGGAGCCGGACGACGATGACTGAGCTGCTGGTGACCGTGCTGCTGCTGCTCGGCAACGGGTTCTTCGTGGGCAGCGAGTTCGCGCTCATCGCGTCCCGCCGGACGGTGATCGAGCCGCTGGCCGCCGGGTCGAAGCGTGCCCGGTGGGCGCTGTCGGCGATGAACCAGATCCCGCTGATGATCGCCGGCGCGCAGCTCGGCATCACGGTCTGCTCACTGGGCCTGGGGGCGATCGCCGAGCCGGCGTTGGCGCACCTGCTGGAGCCGCCGTTCCACGAGGCCGGCCTGCCCGAGCGGGCGGTGCACCCGGTGGCCTTCGTGCTGGCCCTGGGCGTGGTGGTCTTCCTGCACACGGTCGTCGGTGAGATGGTGCCGAAGAACATCACGCTGGCCGGTCCGGAGGTGTCCGCACTCTGGCTCGGCCCGGCGATGCTGGCGTTCTGCGTGGCCACCAAGCCGCTGCTGCTCGCGATGAAGTGGGCGGCCCGCCGGGTGCTCGCGATCTGGCGGATCGAGGCGTCCGAGGCGGTGAAGACGGTGTTCACCGCCGAGGAGTTGGCCGGGCTCGTCTCGCAGGCACGGACCGAGGGGTTGCTCGACGCGGAGCAGCACGCCCGGATCACCGGCGCGCTGGCCCTGCACAGCCGCACGGCGGCGGACGCCCTGCAGCCGTGGTCGACGGTGGTGACGGTGGCCGAGGACGTCTCGCCGGCGTCGCTGGAGGTGTTGGCGACCCGGACCGGCCGGTCCCGGTTCCCGGTGGTGCAGCGCTCGACCCGTCGGGTGCTCGGCTTCGTGCACGTCAAGGACGTGCTCGGGTACGCGGGACAGGGCCGCCGGTCGCCGGTGCCGGCCCAGGTCTATCGGCCGCTGGCGGTGGTGCCGCCGGAGCGTACGCTGGCGGACCTGCTGCTGGCCATGCGCCGCGAACGGCGGCACATGGTGCTGGTCAGCGACGGCCGGCGCCCTCTCGGTGTGGTCACACTCGATGATGTATTGACGGCAATAGTTGGATGATTCGTCAGTACCCTTGGTGTGCATGTGGTTGCCCGACAGTGACGGTTGTCCCGCTCGCCTTGATTACCGCCCCGCGCTTCCCTAATGTGGGGCACCGACCGCTGTGGGTCGTCTGCCTCGGCCCTTCCCTCACGCGAGGCGCCCGGCGGTCGGTTGCAAAGGAGTCGGTGCCGGTGGCAACCATGCCCCCTCATCGTCACGACCTGTTTGCGTCTGCTCGGCCGGGTGTTCTGCGCCGTGCCACTCGCCGCCTGCTCGTCCTGGTGGCCGCCGCGGTGGTCGGCGCGGGTCTGCTCGCCGCGCCGGTGCACGCCGCGCCGACGGTCGACGAGATCGAAGCGCAGATCGACAAGAAGTGGGAGGAGTTGGAGCCCACCATCGAGCGGTACAACAAGGTCAGGGCGGACCTGAAGGTCAACCGGCAGAAGTCGGTCGACCTGCAGAAGAAGATCGAGCCGCTGGCGTTGCAGAGCGAGCTGGCGCTCAACCGGGTCGGCGACCTCGCCTCCCGCTACTACATCTCGGGCCCGTCGCACGACATCGGCACGCTGCTGGTCAGCGCCAAGCCGGACACGCTCACCGAGCAGCTCACCATCCTCGATCGGCTTGCCGCGCAGGAGCGCAAGCAGGTCGAGGGCGTCCTCGCCGTGCGGGCCAAGTACGACGGCGAGAAGCAGAAGCTGGACGCGCTGATCGCGACCCAGACCAAGCAGCAGAACGAGTTGGCGGCCAAGAAGAAGCAGATCGACGCCGAGATCAAGCAGCTCGAGGCGTCGATGCCGAAGACCACGGTCAAGACCGTCGGCTGCCCGACCATCAACGGTGTGGTTTCCGTGGCCGCCCAGAAGGCGATCAAGACCGCCTGCCAGCAGGTCGGCGATCCGTACGTCTGGGGCGCCGTCGGCCCGAACTCGTTCGACTGCTCGGGGCTGACCCAGTACGCCTACAAGTCGGCCGGGATCTACCTCACCCACCACACCGGAGACCAGTGGAACGAGGGCAAGGCCGTCTCGCGATCCGAGGCTCGTGCCGGTGACCTGGTCTTCTTCTACTCCGGCCTGAGTCATGTCGGGCTGTATCTGGGTAACAACCAGATGGTGCACGCGCCACGAGCCGGTAAACCGGTGTCGGTGTCCAGCATCAACACCATGCCCGTCGCCGGGTTCCGCAGACCTGGCTGATCCACCTCGCGCGACACGACGGCCCCCGGTCACCGCGACCGGGGGCCGTCGTGGTTCTTCAACGGGGCGCACCCACCGAAGACGGCAGGAGCTGCACGTCGGCCAGGTCGACGTACATGATGCGGTGGCCGAACTGGATCTGCGCGTACCGGTTCTTGCCGCGGATCACCGTCCAGTCGCCGGGCGAGGAGCCGTCGAACGTGCTGGCCCGGTAGTACTCGCCCGGCAGCACTTCGCCGACGGCGTACCGCTGCCCGGCGGGCAGGGTGTACTGCAGCGGCGAGATCGCCTGGTAGGGCACCCCTGCCGGGTAGGCGGCCTGCTCCGGGTAGGCGCGTCCGTAGACCGGGACGGTGGCCCGACCGGGCTTCGGGGTGGCCACCACGCCGACGGTCCAGCTGGCGGTGGGCGCGGACGCCGGGTTGTGGAACCACGCCCGCTGTCCGAGGTACCAGATCGCCGTCCAGTCGCCCTGCCGGCCGGCAAGCGCGTACGTCTGACCGGCGGAGGCACGGGCACCGTGGTCCGACACCTCCATCGTGTTGGGGGTGCCGTCGGGGCGGAGTGCGATGTCGTTGACGAGCGGCGCGTCCGCGGCCGGCGCGGAGCGCAGCACCACCGCCGAGGAGCCGCGTGGCGCGCACGGCACACCGGCGGTGACGCAGCCGACGAACGCCGGCTGGTTGGTGGCGAAGTCCGGGTCGATCCGGACCAGACCGGTGGCCGGGGTGCCGGTGTCCAGCCGGGGCGCGTGCAGCAGCGTGAAGTAGTGCGTCCAGTCCCAGTACGGGCCGGTGTCCCAGTGCATCCCCCGGACGTTCGCGGCGACGGTGCCGGGCACGTTGTCGTGACCGATGATGTGCTGGCGGTCCAGTGGGACGCCGAGCCGCAGCGCGAGGTGCCGGACCAGCTTCGCCGAGGCCCGGTACATGGCCTCGGTGTACCAGGTGCCCTGCGCCGCGAAGCCCTCGTGCTCCAGCCCGACCGCCTTGGCGTTGACGTACCAGTTGCCGGCGTGCCAGGCGACATCCTTGGTCTGCACGTGCTGGGCGACGTGCCCGTCCACCGAGCGCAGCGTGTAGTGCCAGCTCAGGTAGGTCGGGTCCTGGACGAGTCGCAGGGTCGTCGCCCAACTCCCCTCGGTGTCGTGGATGACGATGTACTCGACCTTCTGCCGGGCGGGCCGGTCGGACAGGTCGTGGTTGCCGTAGTCCCCGTCGCCGAACGCCTCGTAGGGCGCCGGGATCCACTCGCAGGAGATGGTGCGGGGGCACTCCAGCCCGTCCGGGCGGGCGAGCCGGCGTAGACCCAGCCGGTCCAGCCAGGAACGCTCCGGGCGGATCGTCCGGGCCGGCAGCGTGATCCGGGCTCCGTCGTCGGTCGTCCGCGACTCGCCGGTGCCGATGGTGGTGAAGACCTCGTCGGCGAAGGCCGCCGCGGCGTCGGCGGTGTCCGCGCCGGCGTAGCGGGCCACCGCGCCGTACCAGGTGGCCGGGTCGGTGCCGGCACCGACCGGCGCGCCCAACTCCCGCTGGTACGAGGCCAACAGCGCCGCGCCGCCCCGGATGTTGACGCCGACGTCGGTCCGCAGCGAGTCGGGGGCCGCGCCGGTCAGCGCGGCGGCGGCGTCCACGGTCTGCAACGCGGCTGCCGATGGTGCCGGGTCCGCCGGACGAGGCGCGGGTGCCAGCGCGGTACGGGAGTCGTCGCCGCGCGGATCCTCGGTGCCGGTGCCGGTGCCGGTGCCGGTGTCGGTGTCGGTGTCGTGGTGGCCGGCTACGGGCAGGGCGGCCACGTGTCGGGCGTCGGTCAGGTGCATCGGGCCGTAACCGCCGCTGGTGCTGGGTGTGCCGGCGTTGCTGTCCCAGCGGGACTCCAGGTAGGAGACGCCGAGCAGCACGTCGGTCGGTACGCCGAACTCGGCCGCCGCGGCGGCGTACTGCTGCTGACGGTCGCCGGTGGGTACGGCGGTGGCGTTGGCGGGTAGCGGTACCGCGGTCGCGGCGGCGACCACGGCGGCGGCGAGCAGTGCGCGCCGGCCGGGGGACAGGGTTGGATGGTGCATCGAACCCCCTAGATTCCACGGGTGCAGGTCAGGTCACCTTCGCGCCGTCCGGGAGCCCGCGTCAATACCTTTCTATGTGTCGACCCACTTGGAAAGAAATCTTCACGTCCGGTCGGTGCGCCTCTCGGATCGGTACGGAGTGTCACGGCCGCGCGGGTTGCGGAGTGGTAACGAGCGTCTCTACTCTGGTCTTTCGTCGGCCCGATAGCAGCTCCGCCCAGCCCGGGCGGTAACGGACCGACACCGCCGAGTCGTTTCCGAACGAACCGGGGACCCAAGTCCCCCGGGGTGAATCCGCAGCCATTGCGGTAGGGCGCCGACTTCCCGCCCGAACCCGTCAGCTAACCCGGTAGGCGGTCAGGAAGAAGGAGTACGGAACCCGGTGGCACTCCATGCCCCGCGGCCGTCGTCCGAGCGGTCGGCAGCAGCCGGCCCCATGTCGATCGCGCCGCGCCCACGCTGGTCCCGCTTCACCACCGCGCTCGCTGCCCTGGCCGGCGTCGCCGTCGTCCTGACCGGCAGCGCCACGGCGGCCCACGCCGACCCGTCCGTCGCCGAGATCGAGCGCCAGATCGACGCCGACTGGAACAAACTCGAACCGATCATCGAACAGCACAACGCCACCCGGATCGACCTCGCCGCCAAGCGCAGGCAGGCCGGCGCGCTGGCCGCCCGGATCGCCCCGCTGGAGCGCCAGGTCGACGCCGCGATGGACAAGGTCAGTGCCCTGGCGGTGCGCGCGTACAAGGGCGAGAACGTGCTGACCGTCAACGCCGTGCTGGGCAGCCGGTCGCCCAGCGAGGTGGTCGGGCAGCTCGAGATGCTCGACCGCTTCGCGCACAACCAGCAGCAGGACGTCCGCGAGGTGGCCGACCTGCGCGACCAGTTGGCCGGGCAGAAGGCGCCGCTCGATGCGATGGTGGCCCAACTGACCCGCACCGAGGCTCAGCTGGCGGCGAAGAAGAAGCAGATCAACGAGGAGATCGACAAGCTGCAGAAGCTGCGCCTCAAGGTGTACGGCAGCGGTGGCGGCGGTCCGCTGCGCCCGGCGCCCTGCCCTGCCAGCTATCCCGGTGGCGCCGCCGGCACGGCGGTCAAGTTCGCCTGCGCGCAGATCGGCAAGCCCTACGTCTGGGGTGCCGAGGGCCCGAACTCGTACGACTGCTCGGGGCTGATGCTGGCCGCCTGGGCGAAGGCCGGTGTGTCACTGCCGCACAACGCCGCCGCCCAGAGCCGCGCCACCAAGGACGTCAGCAAGCCCGACCTGCGCCCCGGTGACCTGGTCTTCTACTACAGCGACATCCACCACGTCGGCATGTACGTCGGTGGCGGCTGGGTGGTGCACGCCTCGCAGGCCGGCGAGCCGGTCAAGATGAAGAGGGCCGACGACGGTCAGGTCCACAGCTACGGCCGTCCCGGCTGATCAGTGCGCTGACCGGGGGCCCGTCGCGATTCGTCGCGGCGGGCCCCCGTCGTCCGGGGTTCAGCGGGTGGGCCAGGTGCGCCAGTGCTGCCAGGCGCGACTCGGCGTCGGCCCCCGCTGCCCCTGGTAGCGCGAGCCGTAGACCGCCGAGCCGTAGGGGTGCTCGGCCGGCGAGGAGAGCCGGAAGATGCAGAGCTGCCCGATCTTCATGCCCGGCCAGAGGGTGATCGGCAGGTTCGCCACGTTCGACAGCTCCAGCGTGACGTGACCGGAGAAGCCGGGGTCGATGAAACCGGCGGTGGAGTGCGTGAGCAGCCCCAGCCGGCCCAGCGAACTCTTGCCCTCCAGCCGACCGGCGAGCTGGTCACCCAGCGAGATGACCTCCAACGTCGAGGCGAGCACGAACTCCCCGGGGTGCAGCACGAACGGCTCCCCGTCGGGCACCTCGATCGCCGACGTCAGGTCGTCCTGCTGCATCGCCGGGTCGATGTGGGTGTAGAGATGGTTGTTGAACACCCGGAACAGCCGGTCCAGTCGTACGTCGATGCTGGAAGGTTGGACCAGGGTGGGCTCGAACGGCTCCAGGCCCAGCGTGCCGGCCTTGATCTCGGAGACCAGGTCGCGGTCGGAGAGCAGCATCGGACCACCATAGCGGCGGCCCGAAAACCCACCGGATTCGGTGCCGATGACCAGCGCGTCGAGGTCGCTGCTCGTACATTTGTTCGATAGGATGCTCGCATGGCTTCCTGGTCCGAATTCGCCGCCGACGAGCCCCGCCTCGCCGACGGGATCCGCGTTCTCCTCCAGCAGTACGGGCCGGGCTTCGGCTACCTGGCCACGGTCCGTGCCGACGGCGGGCCCCGGGTCCATCCGGTCTCCCCGGTCATCACCGACGAGGGTCTGTTCTGCTTCGTCATCGACTCTCCGAAGCGCCGTGACCTCGAACGCGACGGCCGCTACGCGCTGCACTCGTTCCCCTCGGAGGAGAGCGACGACGAGGCGTACGTGGCGGGGCGTGCCCGTCCGGTGACCGATCCGGTCCGGCTGGCGCAACTGGCGCAGAGCGCCCGCGCCGAGCCGCAGGTCGACTGGAGGCTCTTCGAGTTCACCGTCGACGTGGCGATGCTCACCCGCCGCGAGCAGCACCTCGCGGGCGTTCCCGGCCTCACGCCGGGCCGTCCGGCCGTCCGGGTCTGGCTCGACCCGCACGCCCCGACGGCGGCTGCCGCGCCACTCACCGTGCCGCAGACGCGCCCGGCCCGCCGCAGCCGTGACGTCCAGTGCACAGCCGCCTGACCACCACGGCCCAGAGACAGTCGGTGCCGGCTCCGTGCTGACGGAGCCGGCATTCGGCTGTACGCCCGGCACCGCCCCTGCGCTGCCCCGCGCCGCGCTGCCCCGCGCCGCGCTGCCCCGCGCCGCGCTGCCCCGCGCCGCGCTGCCCCGCGCCGCGCTGCCCCGCGCCGCGCTGCCCCGCGCCGCGTCGCCCCCGCGCTGCCTTGCCCGGCACCGCACCACCCCTCGCTCTCCCGCCCCGTCCGGCTCTGCCCTGCCCGGCACCGGCCTGCGGGCGCCGCCCCGCATGATCGACTCGGTTTTCATGAACTCGCGGTATCCCGGCCGCTCGGACACCCCGACTTTCAGAAACCCGAGTGGATCAAGTCGGGCCGAACCCTGGCCGAACCAGGCGAAACGGGCAGAGCGGGCAGAGCGGCACGCGGGCAAGTCGGGGGTCGGGGTGCCTGGGTGCACGGGCTCGGCGACTCGGGTACAGTGGTGCCGCTTGCGGGTGTAGTTCAATGGCAGAACATCAGCTTCCCAAGCTGACAGTGCGGGTTCGATTCCCGTCACCCGCTCCACACGGAGAAGCCCTGATCGGGAGACATAGCCCCGACCAGGGCTTCTCCGTGTCCAAGCCAACCAGTGCGGTACGGGCCATTAGTGGGCCATTGGGCGCGCCCCATAGCGCTGCCCCTCTGCGAGCCAGCAGGGGCCAAGCCCTGCGCGGACATCTCGATACGGGCATCGGGCCGCCGCACACGCCCTAGTCAACGCGACCGCAGCGTCACCGTGCGGGTCGAGCGTGCAGGACCAGGTCTCCCCAGGCCCGAAAGAGGGACGCACGCCAGCCCTATCCGTCTACCGTTTCTTAGTCGGTCGCATCTTGCGCCCAACCGGTTACACAGTGTCTGCTAGGAGCTGGAACCAGTTCCTAGTGAACATGTTGACCATCACCAACGAACAAGGGATTTTCCGATTGACCCGCGTCGACAGCCTCCATGTTACGGGACTTGCCGGCAGATCCGTTGACATCGACATCGATTTCGACCCCAAGTTGAACGTGATCTTCGGCCTTAATGGCTTGGGAAAAACTTCTCTTCTAAAAATTATTCACGCTGCGCTTTCGAATGACCATCGAGCCGTAACGCGAATCCCAGTCGAGCGGGCATCCGTTACCTTTTCTACGAACTCAGGCGAAAAGCAGTACACGCGCTCCATCATTCGACAAACAGAAGAAGACACTGACGAAGGATTCTATGCTGTTGAAACCGAAGATGGAGAGATAATTGAGATCAGTAGTAGGGCTGCCGCTGAAGGTCCGACGCAGTGGTTAACCAAGCCGCGATCGGTCGCCAGATTCCCCCACAGTTTTCTCAATACCTCTCGGTTAATGCCTACTAGAATTGAGAGAGGGCCGGTTCCAAGGAGACAGTCTCAGCGTTACGAGGAAGCTATCGATGAAGCCTTCGAGAGGGAGCTTCAACAGCTGTGGCAGCAGTACGCCAATAGCATCCTCTCCCAAGTTCGAGAACTCCAAGATGACGGAATTGCGGGCATCCTCGAAAGTATCTTCTTCGTGAAGACAACGCAAACGCCCAACTCGACACCTACGCAGGAAGCCTACAAGTATGTAGTCGATTTCCTTAAGCGGCAGGGAAGTTCTACGTACGGGCGAAAGAATAGTCGTAGCTTCGACCGATTCAAAGAGCGTTACGAAGACGATGCGCCACTTCAGCGGGTGGTAAGCGACATTGAGAAGCTCGAACAGGGTCTAAGGCGGCTAGAAGAACCGCGAAATCGACTTCAGGAGTTGGTGAACGAATTCTTCTTCGGTTTTAAAGAGATTAGCTTCGCCGATCGTGGAATTCAGGCCCGCGTCAACGACAAAGATTTAGAGATCTCTAACTTCTCGTCGGGTGAGAAGCAGATCCTGAGGATTCTTGTCGAGACCATCAGGTGCGGGCCGAACACGATTATTATCGATGAGCCGGAGCTTTCCATGCACATCGACTGGCAGCGCAGACTTCTTGCGACTATGCGCACCGTAAACCCAGAAGCTCAGATCATCGTAGCTACCCACTCGCCTGAGATTATGGCTGAAGTCGCCGATGACAACATCTTCGGAATCTGAAGTGAAGCGCCTTAGGCATTCGGCCGGCGCATTTGCCCGATCTTCGCAGATGAGAAGGGCACGTCTGCAAATCTATACCGAAGGTAAATTTCCAGACGTCTATGTGTACGAAAAGATTGCACGATCGGTCTGTCGGTCGAGTTGGGACTACGTGCTCATAACTCCGCAGGAGTTGCCGCCGGAGTATGCAGGCGACGGTAAAAGCGCTCTCCGTAAATGGTACGAAAGCATGCGGCGGCGCGCCCTACTCAGGATCAATTTCAAGGGCAGGCATGCGGTGTCAGTCTTCATCTTCGATAAGGACATCGATGACGTGAGGCGCACCAAGTGCCGTTCGCCCCACGTGATCTACACGGAGTGCTATGACATCGAGGGACATGTATTCTCGGGCGGCAATCTAGTCGACTCCGTGTCAGCACTGTTGGACGTGTCATCGGCGAAAGTCGCGTCCGCTATACCCGATCAGGCTGCCTGGCTAAACAGCGTCACTGAACGTTGGAGAGAATGGGTAAGGATCTCGGTTGCGGCAGCGATATTACGTGCGCACAAGTATTCGGGATATCGGGTACCTTCTCGCGTGCACACAAACCACTCTGGTCTGGCAGACCAGGCCTTGCTCGCGCAAGAGATGGACCTCCTGCGGAAGGCTCTGCCGCCGCCCGATTCGGCGCATGATGACCTACTGAAACGTGTCGAACGACTAGTCGACCGACGCTATAGATCTGGGATCGCGTTCACTCTTTTCAAGGGAAAGTGGTTCGCGACAGTTTTGGAAAGTGATTTGCGAGAGGCTGGCCTTCTTAGCGGGAAGGTCAAGGGTTCATTCGGAAGGAACATAGTTACCAATATGATGATCCCGCTTGAACCTTCCGGGCAGTGGGCCAACTTTGCAAGGGTGCCGATTCTGAACCTTCTCTCGCTGATTCCGAATTCCTCGATATCTTCCGTCAACGCTAGAAACTAGCCGGATAATCTGCTCAGCTGCCATCCGGTGTTTGAGGTGATGACTCGCAACGAAGGCGGGGACACGACAGGATGTGGCTAGCCCGTCGTGTCCTCGCCTTCACTGGCGATGCTGAACCAGGAGTGCGCTAGTCGCCGTCTGGTTGTCGGGCGTTCCACCTGGCGCTGGCACTGGCTAATGCGCGGACGGGAAGCCGCTTAGAGGTTCGGCGGGAAATAGAGTACGCGCGGCGAGTAGCCGAACAGCTTGGTGCCGATCGAAATGATTTGAACCTCGAATTCGGGCGGGCTAACGTCTACATTCAGGCGGTTCGATTGCAGTCAAACTTGGCGATACAGGAAAGCCATCGACATCGGAGAACGTATCAACGCTGAACAGTTGTCGACGGAACGTCGTGCGCGACTAGCCATGGATCTCGGCCGTGCCTACGCGCAGCGTAGGCACGGCGGCGAGGCGTTAGCGCATTTGCTCGAAACCGAGAAGATGGCACCGGAACTCATCGACACGCACGTTGCTGCTCGGAACGCAATTCGCGAACTGATCCTGATCTCCGGGCGAGCGGCATCGCCGGAGTTGAAGGCGTTTGCGGAGCGAGCGGACGCGCAGCCCTGACCTGATGTCCCTCCTGTCCCCCGTGTCCCCGGCGTCCACCGAGCGCGGATGAGCTGCTAGAACTGCGGCGACACCTGGCCTGGAGGTGTCCCCGACGCGCGCCAATTATCCGACCTGCACCGACTTCAACAGCCGAGAAAGTAGCGGGACGGAGTGTCCCGCACGGAGGCATGTTGCGGCGGGCCTCCTACTGCCGCATAAGGTGGGCCACCACAAACATGGTCAGCGCAGCCACGACGCAGACCGCGCACATGCCGTAGATGGTGATCCGCTCGCCCAGGCCGAACTCACCGGCCAGAGCCAGAACGGTGGCTATCGAAGACACGAATCCCCCTCCAGCTATCAGGCTCGCTCGGGCAACGGCGGACCTGTTGTTGCTCTGGTGGCCATTTCGGTCGGGCCTAGGTACTGTGGTCATGTCGACCTCCTCGTGGGTGCAGGATCTACATCGAGTTCGGCGTGGCGGCTCGGGAGGATCATTCCTGAGCCGCCAATTTCGTAAGACGGCAATGCTCGCTCAGGCATATCGGTCGAGGCCAAACGGACTCTTGAAGAGCCCAACGCGGCCGGCAATAATCGCAGCCGCATACTGAATTTCATGATCCTGCTGGGCCGCCTCCAGCGCGGCCTGCGGGACGAAGCCGCCGTCATTGCAGACCAAGATGCCAATTATGTAAAGCATCTGCGCACCTGTAGAAAGCTCCCGAAATTTCTGGTCGTTGTCTTCGCTCGCTAGGAACCTACGCATGTATCGGACGGAGCTATCAATCTTCGCTTGTGTCGGTTTCAATGCCCCTATCCTCGTCAGGAGAAATCGCCATTAATAGTCGCTCGCCTGGCTGTGCGCCACGACGGCCGATAGTTCCTTGAGAGAGGTAGCCTCTCTTGCGGCAAGCGTGGATCCAGTCCCGAATTGTTTCATTCGGCCGATCGAACCGCGCGGCAAGCCGTGCAGTCAGCCCGCGCCCTCGCTTGGCCTCCTCCAAGTAGGCAAGGGCAACGTCCTCCAGTAGTTCGTCAGACAGTGGGGGCCGACCTTTCTTGCGAGTTGAGGCTGCGGCGGAGCGCTCCAGGGCTGCGCGAGTATCGGGGGCCAGTTCCGTTGGCGGCACGAGTCGTACACCTGCTTGGCTCAGGGTTGGCAACCCTTTCTCTCGCCATTCATTGTTCGCCATTGCGTCGTGTGCCCATGCGAGGATCCTGCCTACCGGTATCGCTCTTAATAGCGCTCCCGTTATTCCTTGGAAGGGTGGCCCCTGGATCGACGAATCGGGGAGCGCCGACACATCCCAATATTCATCTTCTTTACCGCGCCATTCACCGTCAGGACCAACGTAGTCGCCGTAGTCATCAAAATACCCCCATTGAACTCGGAATATTTCAAGCTCCCCTATAGCAAGCCCAGAGGGTGTCTGTAGAAGTACTCCACATGCGGTGATTGGAAGTTTTCTGTCCGAATAGACGAAGTCGGCCACATAGTTCTTGCCTCGCGGCTTTTCCTTTACGTATAGCTCCAGTCTCGCGCCGGCAAACTCGGGGTCGTCCGGCTCATCGGTCTCCGTAACTATCGATCCCATCGCAAGTTCTGTGATTTGTTGCCACCGACTCTTGTATCCATCAACTCTTTCATGTTCGCGTGGCAACGCGGGTTCATCGCTCGCACTCACACAATCGAGTTTGAGGTCGTGCTACGGGTTTAGCAACAGTTGGCAAGGCGTGCCGGATTACTCGTACAGTTGACCCCCGGCAGGCTGCCGTCACGTGCTCCGCCGCAGCGGCCTGGTTCACATCAGGCCGGCACGGCTGCGCGAGGGGCCGTGGAGACGGCTGAGCGCCTTGGGCGCACGTCCGCGCACCGCTCATGCGGGATCAGCGCAGGCCATTGGCGGGCCATTAGGGCGGGCCGCCGAAGGTCACTCTAGGCCGGTCGGGTACCACCCTCACCAGTAGCCGGCAGTGTCCGATCGAGCGGCTTGTACGGTTCCCAAGCTGACAGTGCGGGTTCGATTCCCGTCACCCGCTCCACGATCGAGGCCCTGACCAGGACGCAAGTCCGAGTCAGGGCCTTCGATGTTCCCCAGCCAAGGACCAGGCTGCGCTCCGCCGCGCTCCGCCGCGCTCCGCCGCGCTCCGCCGCGCTCCGCACCCGGTCTCCGGCATGGGTTCCGAATCAGGCCGCCGTCATCAGTACCGCACCCAGCGGCCGATACGCCTTGGCCGCGACGAGGAGATCCGCGGCAGCCAGCCCGTAGACCAGGCGAAGGCTTTGCGTCGCCACCTACCGTGGGTGCGGACAACCGAACAAGAGCGACGTCTACGGGGAGGCGGCGTGGTCAAGCGGTACCGCCGACGCGCACGGCGGACGCGACCGTGGACGCCCGAACAGCCGGTTGCCCCGATCCAGCAGGAGCCTCGCAGCCGATGGCGTCCCGGCTACTGGCTCCGACACCCGGCCATTGGCGTTGCCTTCGGTGGACTGCTGGTCATGGCCACCCTGTACTGCGGCCTCGGGGACCTGTACCACCGGAACGACATGGTGGAACGGGGCGAGCGGACGGTCGGGACGGTGCGTGAGGTGCACGGCCGAAAGTGGTGGGTGTCGGTCAGCTTCACCACTCGAAGCGGGGAGAAGGCCACCACCTGGATCAACTATTCTCCGTGGAACGAGCCGAGCGTCGGTGAAGAGGTCGACGTGATCTACGACCGGGTCGACCCGATCGGCAGCGCCTACCTGTCCGGCGACGAACCGGGCCTGCTCCCCGGAATCCTTCTCCTCGCCGGAGGCGTCGGGCTCCTGCTGGTCTACGCGTGGTGGCTGCGGCGGCACTGGAATCGGCTGCGAAGTGAGGCGGAGGCGTGGCGCAGCCGCTACCCCGTGCCTCGACTCGGCGCACGTCGGTAGCGGGGCCGGAGGGCGAACGACTGCGCCGGTGTGTCGAGTGAGCGGGCTCTACCGGTAGTCGGCGAACACCCGGCGTTCCGCGCCGTCAACGGTGACCGGGCCGCCGTGGGGAAGGATCCACTGCGGCCGGGTGTGGCCGAAGGGGATGCCGACGCAGACGACTGCCTCGGGGTTGTAGCGGGTCACCACGTCGACGACCGTGTCGCGCTGCTGCTCGCGTAGCCGTGCCCGATCCTCGGCGGGGGGCCGGCGCGTCTGGTTGGAGACCGGCGGACGGGCGACCAGCACCGCGTCGACGGCGCTGAGGAGACCGCGTTCACCGAGCGATCGGACGATCCAGCCGACCTCGCGGGCCGGGAGAAGCTCCTCCGACGTCTCGATGACCAGCACCCCGCCCTGCAGAGCCTCCGGAGTGGACGGGAAGCGCCCCGCCGTCAGGATCCACTGGATGACTTCCAGGCAGCCACCCCAGGTGGGGCCGGTAACCGCGCGACGCGGCCCGTGCCAGCTCCATGGTTCCGTCGGTTCGCGTTCTCCGAAGGACGTCAACGCCTGCGGATCGGCCCAGTCGATCCCGATGTCCTCGGACTCGCCCGGGTCGGTGATCTCCAACCGCTCGCCGGTGAGTAACGCCGCTCGCAGCGACCGGGCGTGGATGTCGTCCACGGCCGGCCCGGGGCCGAGGTGCACCTGGGAGGACCCACCGTAGAAGCTGGCGATGCCGAGACCCCAGAGCCACTGGTGCAGGTTGGTGTTGTCGCTGGTGCCGAGGAACGGCTTCGGATCGGCTCGGGCGAGGTCGGCGTCCAGATGCGGGATGACGGTGATCTGGTCGTCGCCTCCGACGACGGCGAGAAGGCCGCGTACCTGGGGGTCTGCGAAGGCGGCGTTGATGTCCGCCGCCCGCGCCGCCGCGGACGCGCCCACTGTGCGGGTGGTCGGGTATTCGACCGGCACGAGGCCGGTCAGGTCGGCGAGCCGTCGCATGGCCTGTTCGTGAATCTCGGGAAAGGCGCCGGCCGCGGCGAAGGACGGCGAGAGAACCGCGATCTTGTCCCCGGGTCGGGCCTTCCGAGGGCGAACAAGCTTCTGCGTCATGACGAGATCCAACAGGGTACGCCAGTCCGTCCGCATCTCATTTCGTTAGAGGTTCCAGGAGAACCACGGGGATCTCCCGCGTGATGCGTTGTTGGTAGGCGGCGTACTCCGACCTGGCCGAAACCATCAAGCGCCACAGATGCGGACGCTCCCCGGCCGTGGCGGGGCGCGCGTACGCGTCGAAGGTCTCCGTACCGACCTGCACCGTGACGTGCGGGTCGGCGAGCAGGTTGAGGTACCACGCGGGGTGGCGGTCTGCACCGCGGTTGGAGGCGGCCAGCACGTAGTGGTCGCCGTCGCGTTCGTAGACGAGCGCGGTGCGGCGCAGTTTGCCGGTCTTTCGGCCCCGGGTCGTCAGGAGCAGGTCGTTCACGCCGGGCCGGGGCCGGCCGCCGGTCTCCTCGAACCGGCGGATGTGCTCCGCGACCCAGGCGTTCGGGCTGTCGTGGACCTCGGGCATCAGACCTCCCGGACACTCGCGGCGGCGCGGTGGTGGCGGGGGGCCTCGATCTCGTCGACAAGTGCGATCGCGAAGTCCGCATAGCTGATCCGACTGGCTGGGTCGCCATGCTCGGCGATCCGGTAGTGGCCGGTGCGGGTGCCGCCATGGTCGAAGTCACCGGCGGGGGCCAGGTAGGCCCAGTCGAGGTCGGAGGTCCGAATCTCGTCGAGGCCCGCTGCGTGACCGAGGTAGAAGGGCCGGTACTCGTTTGGGTACCCGGGCTCGTCCATCAGGGCGGCACCGGACGCCCCGGGCATGATCGAGGCGAGACCGACCACCACCAGGCGACGTACACCTGCCTTGGCCAGACCGGCGGCCAGGGCGCGCGACGATGCGGTGAAGAAGTCGTGCGGCGGTACGGACAGGTCGACGGCGGCGCTGATGGCGGCGTCGTGCCCGGCTGCTGCCTGCGCGATGCTCGCGGCGTCGACGACGTCGCCTGCCACCACCCGTACGTCGGCCAGGTCGCTGTGGTCAGCGGGGTTGCGCACCACGGCGGTGACCTGGTGGCCGCGTCGTCGCGCCTCGGCGACGGCCTGCCGTCCGGCCCGGCCGCCCGCGCCGAAGACCACGATCCTCATGAGTCACGCCTCTCACCAGAGACCGGAGCCCGTGCGTCCGGCCGATTTGCCGACGCTATCGAGGGTCGTGGTTACCACCGGGATACCAGTTATCGTTTGGCGATGAGGCAACCCCTGCCCGCCGACATGTTCGACGAGCTGTGCCCGTCCTCGCTCAACCCGATCCGATTCGGCGACAAGTGGGCGGCGCTCATCATCCGCTGTCTGGAGCAGGGGCCTCGCCGGTTCTCGGAGCTGCGCGTGCCGCTACGCCGCGTCACCCCCAAGGTGCTCACCCAGTCGCTGCGCTCCCTCGAACGGGACGGGCTGATCACGCGCAGCGTCGTCGCCGGGGTCGCCCGGCACGTGGAGTACGAGCTGACGCCGGTGGGTCGCAGCATGCTCGAACCGATCGCGGTTGCCTGCGCCTGGACCAACCAGCATTGGGACCAGTTGCTCGACGCCCGCGAGTCGTACGACAACGCCACCCGTCGCAACCGCGCTGGGTGACTCGGCGTGGTCCCGCCCCCGACTTCGAGCGGGACTGCAACGGATTCGTCCCGACCGGCAATAGTCAGGTGTGACGAGCCAGATTCAACCGTCTGACCAAGATCTGTGGTCGACCATCGCAGCCGGTGACGAGGTCGCGTTCGGCCGGCTCTTCGACAGGTATGCCCGGGCGGTCTACAACCACGTGTTTCGGCTCACCGGGTCGTGGACGCTCGCCGAGGACGTGACGCAGTCGACCTTCCTGGTCGCGTGGCGTAGACGCGGCGAAGCGACGGTCCTGGTGGACGGGTCGGCGTTGCCGTGGCTGCTGGTGGTCGCCACCAATACGACCCGTACCGAGTGGCGGTCGGCCCGCCGGTGGTTGACAGCCCTGCGGAGATTGCCACCGGAGCGGGAGGCGGACGCGGACCCGGCCGGCGACATAGTCGCGCGGCTCGACGACGAACGGCAGATGACCAGGATTTTGGCGGTGGTCCGCCGATTACCTCGCGCGGAGCGGGAGGCGGTGGCCCTGTGTCTGTGGTCGGGCGTGCCGTACGGCGAGGCGGCGACGGTCCTCGGCATCAGCGAAGGCGCGCTCCGTTCGCGCGTGAGTCGCGCACGGGCTCGGCTGGCACGGATGGTTACCGACGGCAACAAGCAGGAGGATGAGCGATGAGGGACATTCTCGACACGCCTGCCGAGCGTGATCTGCCGCCCGGCGAGGCGGCGCGAATGCGAGCGGATCTGATGACGTCGATCCGCCGGCCTCGGCCCCGGCGCCGCACGGCCGTACGACTCGGGATCGCCACCGTGGCGACGGCCGCGGCGGTGGTGGCCGGCGTGGCGATGGTGCCGAACGACGAGCAGGTGCGGCACCTGGCGATGGGTTCGGGTGAACTGTCACCGACGCTGCACCAGTCGATGGAGCAGTGCCTGAAGTGGAACGCACAGCACGAACGGCTTCCGGTGTCGATCGACGATTTGGCGGTGGCCGCCGAGCAGGACCACCGTGCCGTGGCGCTGTTCATGACGAAAACTGGGTACTTCACCTGTAACGTCACAAGACCGCCACACGAGGAGGCCACCGGGGGCACCAGCGGTGAACGTGTCTGGCCGCAACGGGACTGGTTGCCTGGCTCGATCCAGCGGCTCCTGCTCATGTCGAGCGAAGTCGACGGGGGCGACGTCGCGGTGACCGGCCGGGTCAGCGCTCGGGTGCACCGGCTGGTGCTGGAACACGGCGACGGTCGCACCACCACGGCGCGGTTGGTAAACGGGGTGTTCGGCCTGCTCACCGAGGGTGCCAACGTCACCAGGGACGCCGAGTTGGTCAGCTATGACACCACCGGAGCCGAGATCGACCGCCGCCTGCTGTTTCGTTCGTCGCACGAGTTCGATCACTGCTACGTGGACTCCTCCGGCACCGTCGTCTACGGCGAGCCGGGAGCTGACTGCCGACCCGCCGAGCCCTGGGGGCGATAGACAAGCCGGGTGAACGCCCGCGTCCCTGTCGGGCGTTCACCGGGATCAGCAGGTCGATCTCATCGCGCCGGCGGAGCGCCGCCCAACTCCTGGTGACGGCGGAGCAGTTCCCGCAGCGCGTTGATCTCGGCAGCCAGCGCGGCCTGCCCCTGCTCGGTGATCCTGATCCAGGTCTTGGGTCGGCGGCCGTGGTAGCCCCGGTCGATCTGGATCAGCTCGGCCTCCTCCAGCACGGCGAGGTGTCGGGAGAGGTTGCCGGCGGTGAGTTCGAGTGCGTCGCGCAGGTAGGCGACCTCCACCCGCTCGGCCTCGGCGGCGATGGTGAGGATGCCGAGCCGGTTGCGCTGGTGGACGGTGTCGCTGAGACCGTTCGTCGGGTGCCCGCCGGGGCCGGTGCCGGTGCTCATGTCGACCTCTTACCGGTGGTGAAAAGAGCGATGATGCCACCGACGAGCAGGATCGGCGCCGGCAGTAGGGCCGCCAGCAGGAGGCTGTGTCGGCTCAGGTCGCCCGGCTCGAAGTTCGCGGTCTGGAAGTAGACGTTCACGAGGACGACCGCGGCGGCGTAGCCCACGGCGACAGCCGTCAGGCTGCGGCTGCGTTCCAGTCGGGCCAGGACCAGTAGACCCACCGCGATGACCAGGTGCGGAAACATGCCGCGGTCGGAGACGCCCAACAGTGGTGTGGTCAGCCAGCTTGTCGCGCTGGACACCGCCGTCGCCGAGTTGAGCAGGAGGAGCCGCAGCACGATCGGCAGGACGAGGCCGACCAGCGTGCCAGCGAGGCCGGCGATGACGTACGTCCGGGTCGGTGTCTGCACGCCCACCCGCGCGCCACGCCACCGGTACCAGCCGAGGGTCAGCAGGTAGCCGCCGATGAGCGCCACCAGCCAGTACCACCCGAGGGCCGCTGAGCGTTCGAGGAAGTCCCCGCCGAGGCCGGTCAGCGCGGGATTGTCCTGCGGACCGCGCATGACGAGGGGGTCGGCCGACTCCACGTACAGGGGTGCTGCCGCCACCACCAGGAGACCGAACAGCAGGAGTGGCAACCAGTAGGCGTGCCGGGCGACCCGGGTACGCCGCCGAAGCGCGGCCACCGACGCGAGGAGTTCTCCGGGCGTGTCTCTGTCGTCCGGCGCGGTGCTCCGTTGTTCCGACATGGTGGCCTCCAGGCTGCTCGGGATCTCCTGCACTGCCAATAGGTTTGCATTGCAAATCATTCTGCGCAAGAGGATCCACGAACGACGCGGCTCGCCGGTATCGACAGTGGTAGTTCCGCCGGAGCCGTGGCACGGCTAGGGTCCGGCGTGGAGGTGGTCCGTGTTCACCGAAGCCTTTCCGATCGTGACGACACCTGACCTGCCAAGACTGATCGGGTTCTACCGGAACGTGGTCGGCTTCGAGCTGACCTACCAGTTCCCGCAGGAGGGTGAGCCGGAGTTCGTCGCACTCCGGTTGGGCAACAGCGAACTCGGGCTGGCCGCCAACCCGGAAGCCGGCGAGCCGACCGCCGAGCACCGCTGGGAGCTGTGCGTCTACGCCGACGACTGCGACGCCGCCGTGCACGCTCTGCGCTCGGCCGGTGCGACTGTCACCGAGGAGCCGGTCGACCAACCGTGGGGCGAACGGTCCGCCCGGGTCACCGACCCCGACGGCAACCGCATGCTGGTGCTGTCCCGCCTGGCCTAGGGTCGGCGTCCCCGGGGAACCGGCCGACCAGCCATGGGGTGAGCGGCCGGCTGCCGTCAGCGTCGCCAGAACAGCAGGTGGGTGACCCCGCTGGGGCTGGGCACCGCCTCACTGTGGAAACGGTCGAGCAGTTCGTCCGGGCTGTCCCACAACCGCTCGCCCCGCTCAAGGTCGACGGGCGCGACGGCGATGTGCATCGTGTCGACCAGGTCGGCCTCGATGAACTCGCGGATGGTGGCGACCCCACCACCGAGGCGTACGTCCCGACCGTCGGCCGCCTGCTTCGCCTCCGCCAGTGCCTCGGCCGGGCCGACGTCGCGGAAGTGGAACGTGGTGTCGGACAGGCTGAACGACGGGCGCAGGTGGTGGGTGAGCACGAAGACCGGCGTGTGGAACGGCGGGTTGTCCCCCCACCAACCCTGCCAGTCGTGGTTCTCCCAGGGGCCACGCTGGGGGCCGAACTTGTTGCGACCCATGATCTCCGCGCCGATGTTGCACTCGGCGTCGCGGGTCAGGTAGTCGTCCAGGCCGCGAGTGCCGCCCGGCTCGGTGCGATACACGAAACTGGCGGTGGCGGCCCGCCAGGAGAACAGCGGGGTGGGGTCCGCGTGGCCGAAGGGCCGTTCCAGGCTCTGCCCCACGCCGGTGCCGAACCCGTCCCGCGACACGTTGAAGCACTGCACCCGCAGTAGTTGTGGCATGGCTGTCTCTTCTCAGGTTGCCGGATCAGGGTGGTTCAGTTCGTGGTCACCGTCGGGCCACCGCCGCTGCCCCGGTCGTCGAGCACGAGCGGGGCGCGACCGCTCACCGCGTACCGGATGTGGGTGACCTGCGGTGTGTGGATGACCCGGGTCGGCGTCAGCTCGATCGCCTCCTTCTCGCCGAGGTCGAGGTCCGCGTCGAACAGCCGGAGACCGGTGCCGAGCACGACGGGTACGACGTGCAGCTCCAACTCGTCGAGCAGGCCGGCCCTGAGCACCTGCCGCACCAGGCTGCCTCCCCCGGCGACAGCGACGTCCTTGCCGCCGGCCGCGGCGCGCGCCTGCTCGACGGCGCTGGTCACGCCATCGGTGACGAAGGTGAAGCTGGTGCCTCCTCCCCGCAGCAACGGCTGGCGGGGGCGATGGGTGACGACGAAGACCGGCGCGCGAAACGGCGGCTCGTCGCCCCACGGCACCTCACCGCCGTCGGCCATCCGGCGTCCCATCACGTACGCGCCAGCGGCCCCGAACGACTCGGCGACCACGTCGGAGTTGGTGTCCTGCTCGCCACCGGCGAAGCCCTGCCGCTCGCGCCACGCCGACGCCTCGGTCACCCAGCGGGTGACCCGGAAGAACCCGGCGCTCTCCGCCGAGTCCATCCAGTTGCCGTCGCCCTCGAACCGTGGGCCGGCGTAGAAGCCGTCCACCGACACCGACAGCTGTGCGGTCACCTTCGTCATCGCGCCTGGTCCTCTCCTCGGCGGACACCTCACCGTGGGTGCCGCTCGCCGAGGGGTCGGAGCCGAATGCCAGTCCCCTACCGGACCAGCATGTGACGCGCGTCACCATATGTGTCGGAGTCTGGATCCAGCCCCGGGGCTGCCCGTTCTGGCGAGGTGCCGAGGGCCACTCCGACACGACTAAGCTGGCGATCATGCGGATTGGCATCGTGATCTTGCCGGACCAGCGTTGGGCGGAGTCGCAGCAGCGCTGGCGGCAGGTCGACGAGTGGGGCTTCGACCATGCCTGGACGTACGACCACCTGGGCTGGCGGGACCTCGTCGACGGCCCGTGGTTCGACTCGATGGGCACGCTGACCGCCGCCGCCTCGGTGACCTCCCGCGTCCGGCTGGGCACCCTCGTCGCGTCGCCGAACTTCCGGCACCCGGCCGCGTTCACCCGGCAGATCACCACGGTGGACGACGTCTCCGCCGGTCGGCTGCTGCTCGGCCTGGGCGCGGGCGGCATCGGTTTCGACTCGGCGGTGCTGGGCGGCGAGACGCTGCCGCCGCGCCAGCGGGTGGACCGGTTCGCCGAGTTCGTCGAGCTGCTGGATCTGATCCTGCGCGAGGACGGCACCACCTGGCGTGGTGACTGGTTCGCCGCGGTGGACGCCCGCAACAACCCCGGCTGCGTGCAGCAACCCCGGGTGCCGTTCGTGGTGGCCGCCAACGGGCCACGGTCGATGCGGCTGGTGGCCCGCTTCGGTCAGGGCTGGGTGACCACCGGCACCGGTGACGACAACGACCTGGCCGGCTGGTGGGACAGCGTGACGGCGCTGTCCGCGCGGATGGACCGGACGTTGGACGAGGCCGGCCGTGATCCGGCCACTCTGGACCGCTATCTCTCCCTGGACGCCGCACCTGTCTTCTCGCTCAGCAGCGCGCAGTTCTTCGCCGACCAGGTCGGCCGGGCCGCCGACCTGGGCTTCACCGACGTGGTGACGCACTGGCCGCGGGCCAGCAGCTGGTACGCCGGCGACGAGGCCGTCCTGGTGGACGTGGCGACCCGCCTGCTCCCGGAGCTGCGCGGCTGAGGTGGCACGGCGTCAGGTGCCCAGGTCGCCGCTGGCCACGCCGCCCTCGCCGCCGGAGACCAGCCGTAGGCGGAGGCAGACGATCGGGGTGTCGTCGTCGACCGGGGTGCCGAGCCGCGCCCAGTAGGCCGAGTGCCCGGCCCGCCACTCCTCGATCGAGCGGTCCCCCTCGCCCTCGGCGCGGGCGAAGTCCCACGGCACGTCCGCGAAGCGGACCACCTCGACGCCGGTGATCTCCACGACACCGGCCAGCGCGTCGTCGTCGTCGACCAGCGCCAGCCGTTCCCCGACCTGCTCCAACTCCTCGCCCTCCTCCGCGTAGTAGGCGAGCCGCCCGGCCGTCGCGGTCTTCACTCCGGCGAGTACGAGGGTGTTGAGGGTCGCCCGCAGCTCACCCGGGGTGCCGAGGGCGAGGGTGCGCAGTTCACCGATCCGAGGCCACATCCTGCCGAGGCTAGGCCAGCGCGACCCATACCGCCGCCGCAATACGCCGTCACGCTGGCAGATCCGCCGCGTGGATCAGGCCGGTGATCCGCAGGTCGGCCGCGACCTCGGGTGGGCAGTCGACGGCCACCACGGCGGTGCCCAGCACCTTGGCGCCGCGCGCCGCGCAGATGTCGTACAGCGCGTGGAGCTGAGCGCCGGTACGCACCCAGTCGTCCACCACCAGGACCCGGTCGCCGGGGCCGAGATGCCGGTCGCGTACGGCCAGGTCGACCCGCCGCCCCCGATAGTCCGGTGGACTCTGCGCCCAGGTGAGCGGGCCGGCCGGCAACCGCCCGTCGCCGGGTTTGTGGGCGGCCACGAAGCCGACCCCGAGGGCGGTCGCGGCCAACGGCCCGAGCAGCAGCCCGGTGACCGCCGGGGCGAGCACCACCGTCGGCCGGGCGGCCCGGTACGGCGCGACCAGGGCCGGTCCCAGCTCGGCCAGCACCACCGGGTCCCGCCACCAGCCGGAGATGTCGCTGACCAGGTGACTGGTGTCCGGTCCAGGATCGATCCACCGAAACAGGGTGGCCAGGCGTTCGGTCAGCTCAGCGGGCATCCGCTCATCCTGCGGCACCCGTGGTCGGCGTGTCGGCACCCGGGCCGGCCGGCCCACCCCGGGTCGGATGATCGGCTACACGTACCAGTGCAAATACGGGCATACCACAATGATCACGTTGACGTCGGAAGTGCTTCTCTCGTTACGGTCCGACCCGGTTTGTTCAGACGACGAAAGGACCGGGCCGGTGGCAGCCAAGCACTCCCGTACCCGCATCTTCTCCTCTCCGGCGGGCATCGTGGCCACCGCGGCGGTCGGCGTCGCGCTCGCGGTCGGGGGCACGTTCGGTGCCGTTCAGCTGACCTCCGGCTCCGCCCAGTCGGGGCAGGCGACCCTCGACCTCACCCCGACCACCGCCGCGAGCAGCCTCACCCCCAGCTCGCCGTCCGTCTCCCCGTCCGCCAGCGCCTCGCCGAGCGTGTCCGCCAGTCCGTCGGCCATCCGGTCGCAGCAGGCGGCCTCCCGGGGCAGGACCCGTACCGCGCCGCCGAAGCCGAAGCCGACCGCGAAGAAGACCACGGCCGCTCCGAAGGTGCTGGAGAGCGGCTCGTGTGGCGCCTCGTTCTACTCCGACGGGCAGCTCACCGCCAACGGTGAGTCGTTCAACCCGGGCGCGCTGACCGCCGCGCACAAGACGCTGCCGTTCAACACCAAGGTCCGGGTGACCAACCCGGCCAACGGCAAGTCGGTCGTGGTGCGGATCAACGACCGCGGCCCGTTCATCGACGGCCGCTGCCTCGACCTCTCCCGGGCCGCGTTCGCCAGCATCGCCTCGGTCGACGTGGGCGCGCTCACCGTCCGCTACGAGGTGCTCGGCTGACCGGGTCGGGTCGCGCCGATTCGGACGCTCGACCGGGCCGGCCGGACAGAACCTTCCAGGACGACGGGTCAGGTTCATTCACTGGTTCACTTCGATCAGGCAAACTGTCAGTCGTACCCACGCGACTCCTCCAGCCGGGCCGTCGCCCGCTGAGCCCCGGATCCCGCGCCGGCCTCGGCGCGGCCCTTGTCCTGCTCGCGATCGTGTCGGCGGCGGAGGCGGCGGACGGCCGTTTTGCGCACTACGTCGCGCTGTTGTCGGCCGTACCGTTGCTGGCCGCAGCCCTGGCGTCCTGGCCGGTGGTGCTGGGGGTGGGGGTCGTGGCGACCCTGACCGGGGCCGGCTTCGCCCTGGCCGAGCCGGAGGCGTCACTGATCACCCCGGTAAACGTTGTCACGGTCGCGGTCGCCACCGGACTGGCGGTGGCGATGGCGTCGATCCGGCAACGGCAGACGGAGCAGATCGTCGAGCTGACCAAGCTCGC
The DNA here is from genome assembly GCF_043198035.1 of Micromonospora sp. NPDC048898. NCBI lineage: Bacteria > Bacillati > Actinomycetota > Actinomycetes > Micromonosporales > Micromonosporaceae > Micromonospora > Micromonospora sp. NPDC048898. The sequence goes on along the minus strand of NZ_JBICUF010000004.1, from coordinate 451,105 downwards.
CTCGGTGGCCCAGCAGGCGGTGCTGCGTCCGCTCGGGCCACAGGTCGGGACGCTCTCGGTCGCGGGCCGCTACATCTCCTCCACCGCCACGGCCGAGATCGGTGGCGACCTGTACGAGGCGATCGACACGCCCTACGGCGTACGCATGATCATCGGTGACGTACGCGGCAAGGGCCTGGACGCCGTGCGGCTGGCCAGCATCGTTCTCGGCTCCTACCGACACGTGGCGTACGAGCGGGCCGACCTGCGTGCCGTCGTCGCCGACCTGGACCGCGCGGTGGCCCGCAACGTCGGCGACGAGGACTTCGTGACCGCGGCGCTGGTCGAGGAGCGCGGCGGCACGCTCACCATCGTCAACTGCGGCCACCCGTCGCCGCTGCTGCTGCGCCGGGGCGCGGTGATCCCGCTGGAGCCGCCGGCACCGGCGCCGCCGCTCGGCTTCATGCCGGTGGTCCGCCCCCGGGTCGAGCGCCTGGAGCCGGGCGACCGGCTGCTGCTGTTCACCGACGGCCTCGGCGAGGCGCGGCGCGACGGCGAGTTCTTCCCCACCGCCGACCGCGCCTGGCGACTGCTCGGCCACGGCACGGTCGCCGACGGACTCGCCTCGCTGGAGACCGCCCTGATCGAGTGGGTCCACGGCCGGCTCGACGACGACATCGCCCTGGTCCTGATGGAGTACGTCGGTGCCCGTACCGGCGCGGCGGCGGCCGTCCCGAGCTGGGAGGTCGGTGCCGCCGAGGGCTGACCGGGCTCTGTTACGGGCTTGTGTGTAATCGCCGTCACTTGGGTGATCCGCTTGTCGCTGCCTACCCGCGAGTAATACAGTCAGGGTTACTGATCGGTAACACCTGTCCGGAAGCGGGGCCAGTGAGCATGACCCACTACAAGAGCAACCTGCGGGACCTCGAGTTCAACCTGTTCGAGGTCTTCGGTGCCGACCGGTCGTTCGGCCAGGAGCCATACTCGGACCTCGACGCCGACACCGCCCGCAGCTTCCTCGCCGAGCTGGACCGCCTCGCGCGCGAGGATCTGGCCGCCAGCTACACCGACAGTGACCGCAACCCGCCGGTGTTCGACCCGGCCACGCACACCGCGCCGCTGCCGGCGTCGTTCAAGAAGTCCTACCAGGCATTCATGGACTCCGAGTTCTGGCGGCTCGACCTCCCGCCGGCGTTGGGCGGCACCAACGCGCCGCGTGCCCTCTGGTGGGCCCTTGCCGAGTTGGTGCTCGGTTCGAACGCCCCCGTCTGGATGTACGCCTCTGGCCCGTCCTTCGCGCACGTGCTGCACGTCGAGGGCACCGAGCGGCAGAAGACGTGGGCCAAGCTCTTCATCGACAAGCAGTGGGGCTCCACCATGGTGCTCACCGAGCCGGATGCCGGCTCGGATGTCGGTGCCGGCCGCGCCCGTGCGACCCAGCAGCCGGACGGCTCGTGGCACATCGAGGGCGTGAAGCGCTTCATCACCTCGGGTGAGCACGATCTGAGCGACAACATCGTGCACTACGTGCTGGCCCGCCCGGTGGGCGTGGAGGGCGTCGGCGGCCCGGGCACCAAGGGCCTGTCGCTCTTCGTGGTGCCGAAGTTCCACTTCGACGAGACCACCGGCGAGCTGGGCGAGCGCAACGGCGTCTACACCACGAACGTCGAGCACAAGATGGGCCTGAAGGTCTCCAACACCTGCGAGCTGACCTTCGGCGAGCACGGCGTACCGGCCAAGGGTTGGCTGCTCGGCGACAAGCACGACGGCATCCGGCAGATGTTCATGATCATCGAGTACGCCCGGATGCTGGTCGGCACCAAGGCCATCGCCACCCTCTCCACCGGCTACCTCAACGCCCTGGAGTACGCGAAGAGCCGGGTGCAGGGCGCCGACCTGATCCAGCAGGCGGACAAGACCGCCCCACGGGTCACCATCACCCACCACCCGGACGTGCGCCGTTCGCTGCTGCTGCAGAAGTCGTACGCCGAGGGTCTTCGTGCCCTTGTTCTCTACACCGCCACCTGGCAGGACAAGGTCGCGATCGCCGAGGCCGCCGGCGACGAGAAGGCCACCAAGCTGGCCAAGCGGGTCAACGACCTGCTGTTGCCTCTGGTCAAGGGCGTCGGTTCGGAGCGGGCGTACGAGATGCTCGGCCACGAGGCCCTGCAGACCTTCGGCGGCTCCGGGTTCCTGCAGGACTACCCGCTGGAGCAGTACGTTCGCGACGCGAAGATCGACACCCTGTACGAGGGCACCACCGCCATCCAGAGCCTGGACCTGATCTTCCGCAAGATCGTCCGGGACAACGGCAAGGCGCTGATGGCGGTCGCCGGTGAGATCCAGGAGTTCATCTCCTCCGAGGTCGGCAACGGTCAGCTCAAGGAGGAGCGGCAGGCGCTCGGCAAGGCGCTGGCCGAGATCCAGAACATCCTCGGCGTGCTGACCGGCTGGCTGGGCGAGGCGCAGGGCGGTGACACCCGGGCGCTCTACAAGGTCGGGCTGAGCAGCCGTCGGTTCCTGCTGGCCACCGGTGACCTGATCGTCGGCTGGCTGCTCCAGAAGCAGGCCGACGTGGCGTTGAAGGCGCTGGCCGGTGAGGTCACCGCCAGCGACAAGGCGTTCTACACCGGCAAGGTGGCCGCCGCCCGCTTCTTCGCCCGCGAGGTGCTGCCCCGCATCGGGGCCGACCGGCGGATCATCGAGGGTGCCGACCTCGACATCATGGACCTCCCGGAGGAGGCCTTCTAACTCGGCACGCCTGACGATCCCGGGTCGCATCGCGGCACGCGGCACCGACATCGACGGCCGGTGGGGCACCCGCCCCGCCGGCCGTCGCCGCGTCCGTGAGTGGGGGTGGGTCAGCCCCGCACGCGGCGAGGGCGGGCAGGTATTCGGCAAGGCTGGCCGGGTATGCCGGCGGCGTGGCGGGTAACCGTCGCGTGACCTCGAAAGGGAACGCCCAGAGCCACCGCACGGGGGAGTGCAGCGCACATGGGTGTAGGAAGCGGCATTTTTCTCATCGCGATCGGCGCGATCCTGACCTTCGCACTGAGGGCCAACGTCTGGTGGATCGACGTGCGGGCGGTCGGCTGGGTGTTCATCCTGGCCGGGCTGGCCGTACTGCTGACCACTGTCTGGTTCTGGCAGGACCGCCGCAAGCGGGCCCGGACCCTCATCGTGGAGGAGAACCGGCTCTCCCATCCGACGGCGATGATGCCGCCGCCGCCGGACCCACCGCCACCGACCGCGCCGCCGTCCTGAGCCGGCACGTGCTCCTGAGCCACCCGTCGTGATCGAGGGTGGCTCAGTCGCGTGCGGTGTGCCGTGCCGTGATCGGCGCTCCCGCCCGAGCCAACTCCGCCCAGGCGAACCGGCCACGGTGCACCGCCACTTCGGCGGTCCGCAGACCGTCATCTGGCGCACCCTCCGGATCGAGGAGAGCCGAGAGCAGCGAGATGCCCGGATTGTGGGCAATCAGCAGCGCCGTGCGGGCCGCCGGGTCGACCGTGCGGACCAGCGCCAACAACTCCTCGGGATGCGCGTCGTACGCGCCGGGCTCATAACGGACGGTCGGGCGAGGACCGGTCGGGCCGCCCTCCGGCGGCGTACCGGTCATCCCCATCGCCACCCCGTGCCAGGTCTGCCGGGTGCGTCTGGCCGTCGAGCAGATCACCACGTCGGGCAGCAACCCGTGGTGCGCCAGCCAGAAGCCAGCCGCTGCCGAATCCGCGTCCCCGCGTGCGCTGAGCGGGCGCTGGGCGTCGTCTGCCGCGTCGTTGCCCTGCTCGGCCTTCGCGTGCCGCAGCAACACCAGTGTCCGGGTCTCGGGGTCGGTGTCCGTCATGCCCTCAGCTTGCCCGATTGGCGATCTCCGCGCCGGGGTAAGTCAATGGATGCCGCACCCCTACCGACGGCCGCGGCGCGTCGTACGCCAGGTTAGAGCCGAGGAGCGAGACATGGGCATTGGTGGCAGCATCTTCTTGATCGCGTTCGGCGCGATCCTCGCGTTCGCCGTGGAAGCCGACCTGGGCTGGCTGAACCTGTCCGTGGTCGGCTGGGTGCTGATGCTGGCCGGTGTGGCCGGCCTGATCACGACCCTCTACTTCTGGAACAGCCGCCGCCGCACCGTGGTCGCCGCGCCGGTCCGCGAGCAGCGCGTGGTGGCGGACCGGGTCGTGCCGGTCCAGAACGACCAGGTCGTGCAGGAGTACCGCGAGGTGCGTCGACCGGGCCGTCCGGTCTGACCCTCGCCCACACACTCCGGGGCCCCGCAGCGTCGCGGGGCCCCGGCTCGCGTGTTGGCCCGGCGGCGACCCCGCCAAGATCAGGTGAGCAGCGCGAAGTAGATCGCGATGTGGTGGCAGAGCGCCGCCAGCAGAGTGCAGGCGTGGAAGAACTCGTGGTGACCGAAGACGGTCGGCCACGGATTGGGCCGGCGCAACGCGTAGAAGACCGCTCCCGCGCTGTAGATGGCGCCACCGGCGATCAGCAGCACGAGTGCCGCGACACCGCCGCCGTGCAGGATCTCCGGCAGCATGGCCACCGCCACCCAGCCCAGCGCCAGGTAGAGCGGCGCGGACACCCAGCGCGGCACGTGCGGCCAGACCACCTTGAGGGCCACGCCGGCCAGTGCGCCACCCCAGACCAGGGCCAGCATCACGGTGGCCCGCCGGGGCGTGAGCAGCAGCAGGCAGAGCGGTGTGTACGTCCCGGCGATGAACACGAAGATCATCGAGTGGTCCATCCGGCGCATCACCTGGTAGCCGCGCTCTGACCACACACGACGGTGGTAGAGCGCGCTCGTGCCGAAGAGCCCGCACACCGTGAGGCTGTAGATCAGGCAGCCGACCAGGGGCGCCCACCCCGGACGGGTGGCGGCGATCGAGCAGAGCACGACACCGCAGACCAGGGCGACGAAGAAGGCGTACGTGTGGAGCCAGCCGCGCATTCGGGGCTTACCGATGTCGACCGGCTTCAGGCGAAGCGGGGCGGAGGTACTCACGCAGTCAGGTTACGGCACCGTAGGTTACTTAGAAGTAGTGGCGTTGGTGACACCTGGCACCGTCATCGTGAACTCCGTATCGGCACGACATCGGCGAGGATGAACGGATGCGGATCCGACCCGTCGGGGCGCACGCCCTGCTCCTCGACTGCACCGCCCCCGCCGACGTTCCCGAAGCCACGCTTGTCGAAGCCTGGCGGGCCGAGTTGTGGCGGCGTCGCGAGCAGGGCGAACTACTCGCCGTCGAGATCGTGCCAGCGGCCAGCACCGTCCTGCTCGACGGCCTGCCCGACCCGGCCGTCACGATCGAGCAGCTCACCCAATGGGCTGCCAACGTCCGCCACGCCACCCGTGCCAACGCCGCCGCCGAGCGCGCCGCCGCCGAGCGCGCCGCCGCCGAGCGCGCCGCCGCCGAGCGCGCCGCCGCCGAGCGCGCCGCCGCCGAGCGCGCCGCCGCCGAGCGCGGCGACGGCGAACGCGGCGACGGCGAACGCGGCGACGGCGAGCGCGGCGACGGCGAGCGCGGCGACGGCGAGCGCGGCGCCGAGGAGCGCGGCGGCGGGGCGGAGGTCGTCGTTCCGGTCGAGTTCGATGGGCCGGACCTGCCGGCGGTGGCCGAGCACTGGGGCCTACCCGTGCCAGCGGTGCTGCGTCGGTTGACAGGCACCCGGTTCCGGGTCGCGTTCTGCGGTTTCGCCCCCGGGTTTCCCTACCTGACCGGGCTGCCCGCCGAGTTGGCGCTGCCCCGGCTGGCCACTCCTCGCGCCCGGGTGCCGGCCGGGTCGGTCGCTCTGGCCGGGCCGTACGCAGGCATCTACCCGAGCGCGTCTCCCGGCGGCTGGTTGCTGGTCGGCCGGACCGAGTTGGTCCTGTTCGACGTGTCCGCCGATCCGCCGGCCCGGCTCGGCCCGGGCACCCTGGTCCGGATGGTGGCAGCGTGACCCGCTCGGCCGCTGTCGAGGTGCTCCGCGCCGGCGCGTTGACGACTGTGCAGGATCTGGGGCGGCCCGGCTGGGCGCATCTGGGCGTACCCCGGTCCGGTGCCCTCGACCCGGCGGCTCTGCGCTTGGCCAACCGGCTGGTCGGCAATCCGGAGCACGCCGCCGGCCTGGAGATCACCCTGTCCGGCTGCACACTGCGGCTGACCAGGGCCACCACGGTGGCGGTCACCGGTGCCGAGGTGACGGTCCAGGTGGGCGACCGGCCCGGTGACGTTGGGCGTCCACTCAGCGTGCCGGCGGGGACGGTGTTGCGGATCGGTTTCGCCCGACGGGGCGTACGGAGTTGGTTGGCGGTGGCGGGCGGTGTCGACGTGTCGCCGGTGCTCGGCAGTCGGGCCACCGACACCCTGTCCGGGCTCGGCCCGCCTGCGCTGCGCGACGGCGACCTGCTGCTACTCGGTGAGCCGTGCGGGGCACCCGCTCCGGTGGACCTGACCGTCTGCCCCTCGCCCCCGCCGGAGCTGCACCTGGTGCTGCGCCTCGGCCCTCGCGAGGACTGGTTCACGCCTACCGCGTTCGACAGGCTGTTCGGCACCGCGTACACCATCAGCCCGGTGAGCAACCGGGTCGGCGCGCGGCTCGCCGGCGCGCCGCTGCCCCGCGCGGTGGCCGGCGAACTGCCCAGCGAGGGCATCGTGCTCGGCGCGGTGCAGGTGCCGGCGGACGGACAACCCCTGATCTTCCTCGCCGATCATCCGACCACTGGCGGATACCCCGTCATCGGGGTGGTCACCGACGTGACCCCGCTCGCGCAGGCCCGGCCAGGGACTACCGTCAGATTCCATGGACCTCAACGCTGACCTGGGCGAGGGATTCGGCATCTGGCGACTCGGCGACGACGAGGCGCTGCTGAGCCTCGTCACCTCCGCCAACGTCGCCTGCGGTTTCCACGGCGGTGATCCGTCCACCATGCGGCGGGTCTGCGAGGGCGCCGCGCGGCGCGGGGTCGCCGTGGGCGCGCAGGTCGGTTACCGGGACCTGGCCGGCTTCGGCCGGCGGCACATCGCGTACGACTTCGCCGAGCTACGCGACGAGGTGACCTACCAGGTGGGGGCGCTTGACGCGTTCTGCCGGTTGTTCGGCACCCGGGTGCGCTACCTCAAACCGCACGGCGCGCTCTACCACGCGGCCAGCACCGACGAATCCCAGGCGGCGGCGGTGGTCGCCGCGGTCAGTGGCTACGACCCCGAGCTGCCCATCCTCTGCCTACCCGGCTCGACGCTCGCCCAACTCGCCGTCGGCGCGGGTCTGCCGGTCGTCGCGGAGGCCTTCGCCGACCGCGCCTACCTGCCCAACGGGGCACTGGTGCCACGCGGCACCCCCGGCGCGGTGATCACCGACCCGGAGCAGGTGGCCGAACGGGCGGCGCGGATGGCCACCGAACGCAGCGTGGTGGCTGTCGACGGCACAGTCATCCCCTGCTCGGTCGACTCGATCTGCGTACACGGCGACACCCCCGGTGCGGTCTCCGCCGCCGAGCTGGTCCGCGCCACCCTGATCGACGCCGACATCACCCTGGCCCCGTTCGCGTGAGATCGGAGGGGCCCACCCGGGCCCCTCCGATCACCTCAGGCGTCCAGGCCGCGCAGCACCAGCGGCAGTCGGGTCACGGCGCCGTCGACGACCCGCACCGGTACGCCCCAGTCCTGCCGGGTCAGGTGGCAGGCCGCGTGTTCGATGTCCGCGTCGCAGGTCGCCGCCTGGGCGGTCACCTGCAACACCCCGGCGGTGACCTCGGCGTTGAGCACCAGCCGACGGGACAGCTCGGTGCCCGTGCCGGCACCGTCGACCAGTAGTTCCGGCGGAGACGCGGACACCACCAGTCGGGTCGACGGCCCGAACGTCTCGTCCAGCTTCTGCCCCGGCGCCGGGGTGAAGACGATGTCCAGGGTGACCTCACCGGCCGCGACATCTGTCGGCTTGCGCTCGGTGCGGTGCCGGGGCCCGTCGACAGTGCTGGCACCCGCCGCCGACAGGGCACCCGGGGCGAGCCGGGTCAGCCGGTGCGCGGCGGACTCCACGACCAGCACCTCACCGGCCGGGGTGAGCACCAGGTCGCTCGGCTCCGCCAACCCGTCGGCGACCGTGGAGACCTGGTTGGTGGCCGGGTCGAAGCGGCGAACCGCACCGTTGTACGTGTCCGCGACCAGCACCGAACCGTCCGGCAGCGCGCACACACCCAACGGGTGTTGCAGGAGTGCCGACTCCGCCGGACCGTCCACGTGCCCGAAGTCGAACAGGCCCTGCCCGACGGCGGTGCCCAGCACACCGTTCTCGACGTACCGGAGGGAGCTGGTCTCGCTGTCGGCGATCCAGAGCCGGGCGCCGTCGGTGGAGACGGACAACCCCGACGGCTGCGCCATCCACGCCTCGGCCAACGGGCCGTCCCGCAGCGCCTCGACTGTGGTGCCGGCGTACATGCCGGCGGTCCGCTTGATCGGGTCGAACCACCAGAGCTGGTGGATACCGGCCATCGCGATGATCAGCTTGTCGTCGTACCAGGCCAGATCCCACGGGGAGGAGAGATCCACGGCGAGCGCGTCGTGGGCGTGGTCGTCGACCTCGGCGCGCCACTGCCGGCCGCTGCCGGCCACGGTGACCACCTCGCCGGACTCCAGCCGTACGCCGCGCAGCAGGTGGTTGACCGTGTCGGCCACCACCAGGTCGTACCCGGCCACCTCGGCGACGTGCGTGGGCAGCAGGCACACCCCCTGCGGCTCGGAGAACGTCGCCTCGGCACCCGACCCGTCGGCCCGGCCCCGCTCGCCCGAGCCGATCCGCCGAACCGGCGTCTCGCCGTCCGGGGCCACCTCGACCAGGGAGTGCCGGGCCGAGTCCGAGACCAGCAGGTTTCCGGTCGGCAGCAGCACCGCCTTACCGGGGAAGCGCAGCGCCGTCTCCGGGGCCGGCGGCGGAACGTACGGGCCGTCACCCCGGTGCAGGGTGCCCTTGGCCTCGTGGGTGGCGATCAGCTCGTCGATCAGGCGGGCCAGCCCCTCGGCATGACCCTCGCCCGCCATGGTGGCCACCACGTAACCCTCCGGGTCGATCACCGACAGGGTCGGCCAGGCGCGGGCCGCGTACTGCTGCCACATGTCCATCTCGGGATCGTCGAGTACGGGGTGGTGCACCCCGTACCTTTCGACGGCGGCGACGAGCGCGTCAGCGTCCTTCTCGTGCTCGAACTTCGGCGAGTGCACACCGATCACGACGAGCACGTCGCCGTACTTCTCCTCCAACGGGCGCAGCTCGTCGAGCACGTGCAGACAGTTGATACAGCAGAACGTCCAAAAGTCCGCGATTACGATCTTGCCGCGAAGGTCCTGCAAGGTCAGATTCCGTCCACCCGTGTTGAGCCACTGGCGGCCCCGCAGTTCGGGCGCACGTACGCGCGCTGTCGTTCCCATGCCTCTCAGCCTGCCACGCGTCACGGGCCCCGCCGCCGTGACCCGGACGACAGGCCGCCGAGACGCTTTCTGGACGGGTTGCGGGGAGCCGTCGCGTGCGAACCGCAGGCGGAGGGCGGGGCTAACGGGCCTCGGCCCACCCGACGAAGCGGGGCGTCAGGTCGGGAAGCACGGTGCCCGGGTTGAGTTTGGCCAGGTCGGCAACCGCCTCCTCCTGGACCTTCGTCAGGTGCGCCAACAGCCCCGGTCGATCGTTGCGGTACTCACCGAGGAGGCGCAGCTTCGCGGCCGAGCAGGGCCAGAGGATGCCGCAGGCAGGGCAGCGCCAGGAGGGCCTGATCGGGAGGTGGTCCTCAAGTCTCACCATCAGCCGACCCTCAGCGGGGCGCGTCGAATCGGACGACGGGGCTCGCTGGCGGTGCGTGCGGCCTGCGCCAGAACCTGCACCCCACCGCGCATCACGAACAGCTCCCGCCGAGCCACCGCGTCACCGGCGGCATTCAGCTCGTAGGCCTCGATCCAGACCCACCCTTCGTAGGTGTACCGCTCGGGGAACTCGCGAATCACCCGCACATTGATCGGGCGAAGAAACTGCGCGCTCGCCGCGGTGGTCAGGCGGACCAGGTCGCCGGCCCTCATCTCCCCCATCATCTCGACACCCACCGACTGGCCGGGACGCGGTTGCGCCGCTCCACCGGCGGGACCGGGAACGGCCCGACCGGGACGATGGTCCCGGGCGGCCAGGGGGTAGGTGGTGGTGTCAACCGCTCAGGCTGCGGATTGGGCTTCGGTTCGGGTGGCTTGTCCGGCACGCGCGCTCTCCCTGCTCGTAGCTGTGGGAAGGGGCCGCCCTCGTGAAGTGCCCACCAGAGGGCGGCCCCGTACAACGTGACCGGCGGCTCTGCGCTTCAGCCGGCCACGTCGTGTATGCCCACCCTTGCGGAGGGTTGCCTACCAAACACACCCCGTAGGACTATGGACATAGGACGTAACTGCCAAACCACTATGGGGGCGGTATGAATCGAGCGGTACTGGCGGCAATGGCTGCTACCGGCCACACGACCGACAGCCTCGCGGCGCAGACCGGGGCCGATCCAAAGACCGTCGCGCGGTGGGCAAACCCGGGACGGATTCCGCAGCATCGGTACCGAACCCGGGTCGCGGAACTGCTTCGGCGCGAGGTCGGCGAGTTGTGGCCGGACGTCATACGCCGTGAGCCGGACTGGTTCCGCCAGTGGGCCGACCATGAGCGCGAAGCCACCGCCTTGCGCTGGTACGAGTCGTCAGTGCTTCCCGGGCTGCTTCAGACCGCCGACTACGCCCGCGCGGTGCTCGGCAGCAGCCCGACAGCGGCCGGCGACGTTGCGGGCTCCGTCGAGACTCGGCTTCAACGGCAGGCCGCAGTCTTCGACCGCCCACAGCCGCCGCTGACCGTGTTCGTCATCGACGAGGCAGCGCTACGGCGCGGCGATCCCGACGTGATGGCCGGTCAACTCGACCACATGATCGCGCTCGCGGCGCGGCCGACGGTCATGATTCATGTGCTGCCGCTGCGGGCGGGTTTCCACCCCGGACAGGCGGGCCCGTTCATCATCGCGACGGACAAAGACGGGGAAGACGTCGGATATCTCGACGACCAGGCCGCAGGGCACATCACTAATGACGTTGCTCCGCTATGGGCAGTGTGGGATACCGTGAGGTCAGTTTCGCTCCCGCGAGACCAGACCATCGACCTGATGAGAGCGCGAGCATGGATGACCTGACCAGCGCCCCGCAGTGGCGCACGAGCACCCGCAGCAGCTCGAACGGTGGGGCGTGCGTGGAGGTCGCCGATAACCTCCCCGGCGTCGTGCTCGTTCGCGACACCAAAGACCGCGACGGCGGAACGTTGACCTTCGGCCCCGCTGCGTGGCAGGGCTTCGTCAGCTTCGCGAAGGCCCACGGCCCCATCGCCTGACAGCATCGCAAAGATGCCCCCGGCATTCGCGTCGGGGGCATCTTTGCGTCTCAGTAGGAGTCGCCTCACGGGTTCAAAGCGGCCCCGTGTAGCTCCTGTAGGTAGGTGTATGCGGACCGGAGCAAGCGGCCGGTCGCCTGGGCGGCCTCAGCGGTGGAGAGCGCCGGTTTAACGGCGACCAGAGAAGCCGGGGTTTGTAGATCAAAACGCGTCGGGCAGGAGAATCGCGCCGATCTTGCACTTTCTGTCGTTGATTTCGGCGGGAATGCCCCCTGATGTCTGGGCAGAAAGTGCAAGATCGCGGGGCAGGCTCGGCGATCATGGCGTGGAGTGCCTGGTTTGGTGTTGCACGGGCGCTTTGTCGTCCGGCACAGTTCCATGATCGGCGAGGCAGTGCCCGTGACAGTTCTCTCGGGCTCGGTGATTACAACGGCCTGCAGAGCGTCTACGGCCCCTAGAGCTACGGTGATCAGATGGTAATCAAAGCTCTTCGCTCGACCTTTGCGATAGCGCTGGTGTCCATCACTCTGACCGCCTGCCCGTCAAGTGGCAACAGCAGCGAGGTCTGTGTATCGCCCAGCCCAGGCATCTCGCCGCCGCCATGCCATGACATGCCGACCGCTGTCGTCGATCAACCCTGAGGGACCGCCGGGAAGCCGTAGTTGAGGCATCCCGGCGGCGCCGGTGGCTTCCGGACCAATAACAACTCCAGCGCTAGCCAAAGAGGATGCCGTTCCGGGCTCAAAGCGTTTACACCCGGCCGTCCTGACCAGCGCTGAAGTTGCTATTTCGCTGGCCCACCCCGGCGCTAAACGTAGTAGAATCACCACGAACGCTTTGGGCGCCCTCGGGCCACCAGAGTTCTGGCTCCTAACTTTGGATGGCGCTCACCGACTTCGGTGGGCGCCATTCCGGTTTCCCGGCCCCTTTCCAGCACGTCCGACGTGGAGACGGGCCGCCAGCGCCCTACGCCGTCCCGGCGCCCAGCGTCCAGGGCGCTGACCCTCGTTTCGGAAGTGGGCACGCCGCGCGTGCCTGACGCCACCGCACCGCCCCGTAGGATTCCGTTCATGAGTTGCTTCGCCGCTTGGCGCACCCGCCGCTGAAGGTCGGCTCGCCGCCGTTCCGGCTGCTTGCTGGCCATCTGATGCCCGGTTTGTTGGCTTTCAGAACCTCAGCTTGAGAGGCACACTCAGATGCGTATCCGTTCGTTTCTTCAGCATGACCTGGCCCGGCTCACCGAACTGACCATCGAGACGTTCGGGCCGTTCTATGAAGACTCCTTCCGCCCCCTCGTGGGCGACGTCGTTTTCACCAACCAGCACGGCGACTGGCGCGACGACTACGTCAAGCAGGTCGCCGGGCTCCACGACCCCGCCGAGCACCGGTACGTCGCGGTCGCCGAGATCGACGGCGTCATCGCCGGCTACGTGGCCTGGGCGGTAGAGCCTGAGCGCAGAAATGCCAGCGTCACGATCCTCGCCGTGTCCGCGCAGCACCGCCGGCTCGGCGCGGGCACCGTGCTGTCTGAGCACGCGTTCGCCGCGATGCGGGAACTCGGTGCCGAGGTCGTGACTATCGGCACGGGCGGGGACGGTTTCCATGCGCCCGCCCGAGCCCTGTACGAAACGCTGGGTTGCACGCCCCTGCCGGTCGCCGTCTACTACCGGGAACTCTGATCCGGTGACGCGCTACTCGTGCCCGGAGCTGCGCGTTCGCTAGTCGCCGTCGCGGCGGATACGACGACGGCGGGGCCACGGTTGCCCGTGACCCCGCCGTCGGTCGAGTTACTGCCCGGCCGGCTTGAGGCAGAGCACCCGGTTGGCGCCGCTGCCTGGCAGCACCACGTGTGGCTGTGTCGTGTCGGTGCACTTCTCCTTGGCGTCCACCCTGGAGACGATGGAGAAGGAGCCCGCCTCGCCGCAGGTTGCCGCCGAGGCACCACCCTGACCGGACTGCTTCACGCAGCTGCCGACCGCCGGGTCGAACGGCGCCGGGTCGTCCTTGCCGACCTTGCCGAGGAGCAGCAGCAGGCCGAGCGGCACCGCCAGGATGAGTACCGCGGCGATCAGTACCGCGGCCAGCACCCGGCCGTTGCGTACCTTCGGCGTCGGTAGCTCCGCCTTGGGGCTGTCGGCGGCGTCCGGCTTGAACGAGTCGAACCGGCCCTGATCCGACTGGCCAGGCTCCTGGCCCCAGGACGGTACGGGCTGCTGCGGGGGCGGGAAGGCCGGCGGGAAACTGCCGCCCGGCACCGACTCGGTCGCCGGCCCACCGAACCCCGGCCCACCGAACCCCGGCCCACCGAACCCTGGCCCGTCGGAACCCGGCCCGCCAAAGTTCGGCGCGCCGTAGGTCGACGTGCCGCCGACCGCGGCGCTGCCGGCGGCGGGTGGGCCGCCGAACTGGTCGGCCGGCCGCTCGGCACCCCCGTGCGGCCGGGTGCCGTTCACCGGCCGGTTGTTACCCGGCGTGTCGACGAAGGACGGCACACCCGGAGGGAACGCCGGAGGCGGCGACGAGGCCGCACCGAACGCGTTCGGTGCGGGCTGCCGGTCGTCGAAGCGCGGCTCGGCGGAGGGCTCGCCGCCCCAGCCGGGGCCGAGCTGCCGCGGCGGCTCGTTCTGCCAGTCCGGTGCGCCCTGCCGCGGCGGGTCGTTCTGCCAATCCGGGGCGGCCTGGCGTTGGGAGTCGCTCTGCCAGTCGGGTGCGCTCTGCCGCGGCGACTCGTTCTGCCAGTCCGGTGCGGCCTGGCGGGGCGGGTCGTTCTGCCAGTCCGGTGGGCCCTGGCGATCGGTAGCCGGGTCGGCCTGGAACGCCTCCGGCTCCGGCTCGTTGTCGGGCTCGGGTCGCGCCGGCCGGCCGTACACCCGGGGTTGGGGTGTGGCCGTGCCGGTCGGACGGATGGCCTGGTCGGTCGGGGGCATCACCCGGCTGGCCAGCGGCACCGAAGCGCTTGCCGTGGCCTTGGCCGCCGCGCCGGCTGCCGACTCGGCGTCCGACACCGGCACCACCGCGCGGCCCGCTCCGGCCTCCGGAGAGGTACGCGGTGCGGGCACCACCGCGCTACTCGGGTGAGCGTCCTCGGCGCGGCCCCAACCGGCCGGGTCCGCCTCGTACTGTGCGGCGACGTCCGGTGTCTCCCGCTCGGGGTACGCGGGCTGCTCGGGGATCGGTGCGAACTGGGCCTGGGGCACGTAGTCGGCCGGCGGTGCAGCCGCCAGGCTGGCGCCGGGCACGCGCTGCTCCTGCGGAGGCAGCGGCACCGCGTTCGCCGGTGAGATGCCCGGCGCGGGACCGGGTTGGTAGGCCGGTGCCTCGTCGCCGCGGTCCGCCTCCCAGCCGCCACGGGCCTGGGCGGAGGCTTCCGCTTCGGCGCGACCCCACACCTCGCCGGGTGCCCACGGCTCGACCTCGGCCGCACCATCCCTGCCGGGCGCGCTGACACGGGAGGGAAGGCCGCTCTGCTGCGCCGGCGCGGGCTGATCCTGTGGCGACAGCACCCAGTCGGGCTGCTGCGGACGGCTCTCGGCCTCGCCCCAGGCGGCCGGCTGCGCGGGCTGGTCCTGCCGTGCGTCGCCGTCACCCCGCCCGGCGGGCTGCGCCTGCTGCTGGGCGGCCCAGCCACCGGAGCGGGCCGGGTCGTCCGACCCGGGCCAGTTCGTCGCCGGGGCCGGCACCTGGGCCGCGCCACGGGCCGCGTTCGGTTGGGCCGCCTGCCCCCACGCGGGGGCGGACTGCTCGGCCGGCTCGGCGGGCTGGCCCCAGGCCGGCGGCGACTGCTCGGCAGGCGTCCACCCGGGCTGGTCGTCGCGTCCCGCCGCGCTGGCGGGCCAGCCGCCGCTGCCGGACGCCTCGTCCTGCTGGGCGCCGCCGGACCAGTTGGCGGCCTGCGGCGACTCGGGCTGCGGCGACTCGGCACCGCGCCACTCAGCGGCAGGCGGGTTGGCCGGCGCCGCGCCACCCCAGCCGCCGGCGTTGGCCGGGTCCTGCTGGGCGGGCCAGGCAGCGGTGGCCGGAGGCACCTGCGCGGCGCCCCGCGCGGGCGGCTGGGCCCAGTCGGGCTGCTCGGCGGCGTTCGGGGTCCAGGTGGGGGCGGGCGCGCTCTGCTCAGCCGGCGTCCAGCCCTGCTGTGGCTGCGCGGCCCAGGCTGGCTGCGCCGGAGCCGGTGCGCTGTCGCCGCCAGGCCAGGTGCCGGGCTGCTGCTGCGGAGGCTCGCTCGCGCCACCGCCGGCCGCCCACGCCGGCTGCGCCGGGTCGTTGGGCTGCGGGGCGGCGGTGCCCCACGTGGGCTGCGCCGAGTCGTTGGCCTGCGGGGCAGCGGTGCCCCAGGCGGGCTGCGCCGGGTCGTTGTGTTGCGGAGCAGCGGCGGCACCCCAGGCAGGGGCCGGTGGTTGCTCGGACTGGGTGGCCCATGCCGGCGTCGACGCGTCGGACCGCGTCGGTGGCGGGGGCGCCCAACCCAGGTCTGGGCCGGTGGCGTTGTGGCCGTTGTCCGGCTGCGCCGGGCGGTCGCCGTACGGCGCCGGTCCGCCGGCGCCCGGTGACACCTCGTCCGGCTCTTGGCCGGTGCGGTGCGGGCCCTCGGACGTCATGGGTGCGCCTCCTCCATCACATGTCGGCTCGCCGGTGCCGATCGGTCTCCTCGGCATGGCTGCCGGCGTCACCGGCATACCGCTGTGCCGGCTCCCCGCACGGTATCGGGTGGTGGCACGGCACGTCCAAGGAGCACCGGTCGTCACTCCCCGTATCCGGTTGGTGTCGAGCTGCTTCGGTTGGCTCGGCCTCTGCCGGGTCGGCGGGCGGCGACCGAAGCCCACCGTACCGGGCGTCGCGGCAGGGCGGAATCCCGGTGGCGGGTGGCCGGAACGCCGATGGCCCACCCGGCGGGCCGGGTGGGCCATCGATCTGGAGGAGGTGAGGAAAGTCGTGGAGCGTCAGCTCATGTGACGCTGGGCGATGACGAGGATTTCCTCGCGAACTGCCGGCGAGTTCGCCGAGCGCAGCGCGTGCTCGATGGCACGGGCGCGGCGGGTGGCGTCGCGGTGGTTGCGGATTCGCTCGATCATGCTCATTGGTGGGTCCCCCTAGCTATTCGGTTGTCAGCCCCTGATGTGTCTATTCAACCGCAGAACCCCGGGAACTTCCATCGATTATTAGGTGAGCTGGGACACCCGCCTAACAATCGAAGGTCAACAGGCTGCTTGGCCGACGCTTCCGTTGCCGAAACGACACGGCCGGTGTGCCGGGTGTTAACCCGTGGCACACCGGCCGTGGCTGGCGTCTCGAACCGATCAGGTCCAGGCGAGCAGCGCCGCCTCCGGGTCCGCGAGGAAGTCGCCGATGTCGCGCAGGAACTTCGAACCCAGCTCACCGTCGATGATCCGGTGGTCGAAGCTCAGCCCCAGGGTGGTGACCTGGCGGACCTTGACCTTGCCCTTGTGCACCCAGGGCATCTCCCGCACCGCGCCGAAGGCCAGGATCGCGGACTCACCCGGCGGCAGGATCGGAGTGCCGGTGTCCACCCCGAACACGCCGACGTTGGTGATGGTCAGGGTGCCGCCGGACATGGCCGCCGGCGAGGTGCGCCCGGACTTCGCCGTCTGCACCAGGTCGGTCAGCGAGTCCGCCAACTCGCGCAACGAGAGTCGGCCGGCGTCCTTGATGTTCGGCACGATCAGGCCCCGCTCGGTGGCCGCCGCGATGCCGAGGTTGACGTACTCCTTCACCACGATCTCGTCGCCGGCCCACGTCGAGTTGACCATCGGGTGACGCCGCACCGCCAGCAGCACCGCCTTCGCCACCAGCAGCAGCGGCGAGACCCGTACGTCGCGCCACTCCCGCCGGCCGCGCAGCCGGTCCAGTGCCTTCATCGCCCGGGTCACGTCGACGGTCAGGAACTCCGTCACGTGCGGGGCGGTGAACGCCGAGCGGGACATGTTCTCGGCGGTGAGCTTGCGGACCCCCTTGACCGGGATACGCTGCTCCCGGTCCGCGCCGAAGCTGGGAGCCGTCGTCACCGCGAGTGGCTCCGCCACCGCGACCGCGCCGTTCACCGCCCGGTGTACGTCCTCCCGGGTGATCGAGCCCAGCGGCCCCGACCCGGTCACCGTGCCGAGATCAACCCCAAGATCCTTGGCAAGCTTCCGCACCGGCGGCTTGGCCAACACGGCCCCGCCACTCGCCCCGCCGCTCGCCCCATCGCGTCGATCATGGACTTGTGGTGCCGGAATCGTGGGGATCGCGGCTGGTTTGTCACCCACCACAACTCCATGATCGACCCCAGCGGGGGTGGCGGGCTGGGCGGGGACGGGGGCGTTCTTGCGGGGGCGGCGTTTTGCGGCCGTCGTTCGTGGGCCGTAGCCGACGAGCACCGCCGTCCGACCGCCCGGGGCGGCACCGCCGATCAGGCCCGGCTCCACCATGCCCTCGGCCGGGGCCAACTCCACCGCAGCCAGCGAGGCCGCCGACGGGGTGGGCAGGTCGCCGCTCGGCGTGGCGGTGGTCGACGGCGCCTCCAGCGGGCCGGCGCCCGGGTCGGTGTCGATCGCGATGATCGGCGTACCGACCTCGACAGTCGTGCCCTCCGGGTGGTGGATCGCCTGCACCTGCCCGGCCCACTTCGCCGGGATCTCCACCGCCGCCTTGGCCGTCTCGACCTCGACGATCGGCTGGTTCAGCTCGATCGTGTCGCCGACCTTGACCAGCCAGGCCAGGATCTCGCCCTCGGTCAGCCCCTCGCCCAGGTCGGGCAGGTTGAACGTCTTGATCCGGGACATGGCGCTCACCAGCCGAAGGTGCGGTCGACGGCGTCGAGCACCCGGTCGAGATCGGGCAGGTATTCCTCTTCGACCCGGGCGGCCGGGTAGGGGGTGTCGAAGCCGGTCACCCGCAGCACCGGCGACTCCAGGGAGTAGAAGCACTCCTCGGTGATCCGGGCGGCCAACTCGGCGCCGAGGCCGAGGTTCGACGGAGCCTCGTGCACCACGACCGCACGGCCGGTGCGCCTCACCGACTCGTACGCCGCCGCCAGGTCCAGCGGGGAGAGCGAGCGCAGGTCGATGACCTCCAGCTCCCGGCCGTCCTCCGCGGCGGCGGTCGCCGCGTCCAGGCACGTCCGCACCATCGGCCCGTAGGCCAGCACGGTCACGTCCGTGCCGGGCCGCACCACGCGGGCCGAGTGCAGGGGGTACGCCTCGGACAGCGGCGCGTCCAGGTCCACCTGCCCCTTCTCCCAGTAGCGCCGCTTGGGCTCCAGGAAGACGATCGGGTCGTCCGAGGCGACGGCCTGCTGGATCATCACGTACGCGTCCTGCGGGTTGGAGCAGGTCACCACCTTCAGGCCGGCCGTGTGCGCGAAGTACGCCTCGGGCGACTCGGAGTGGTGCTCGACCGCGCCGATGCCGCCGCCGTACGGGATGCGGATCACCATCGGGATGTTGAGCTTGCCGCCGGAGCGGTAGTGCATCTTCGCCACCTGCGACACGATCTGGTCGTACGCGGGGTAGACGAAGCCGTCGAACTGGATCTCGCAGATCGGCCGGTAGCCACGGATGGCGAGACCGACGGCGGTGCCGATGATGCCGGACTCGGCCAGCGGGGTGTCGATCACCCGCTGGTCGCCGAAGTCCTTCTGGAGGCCGTCGGTGATCCGGAAGACGCCGCCGAGCTTGCCGACGTCCTCGCCCATGATGATGACCTTGGAGTCGTTCTCCAGGGCGCGGCGCAGGCCGGTGTTGAGGGCCTTGCCGATGGTGAGCGTCTCCGTGGCCATCAGTGGGCGCTCCCCTCGAAGGACTCCATGTAGCGGCTGAACTGCGCACGTTGCTCGTCGAGCAGCGGGGAACCGTTCGGGTAGACGTGGTCGAACATCGTCACCGGCTCCGGGTCGGGCATGTCGAGCACCCGCTCGCGCAGGTGCACCGACTCGCGGCGGGCCTGCTCGTCGACGTCGGCGAAGAAGGCCGCGTCGGCGATCTGCTGCTTCTCCAGGAAGGCCTTGACCCGGGTGATGGGGTCCTTGGCCTGCCACGCCTCGACCTCGCTGGCGATGCGGTAGCGGGTCGGGTCGTCGGAGGTGGTATGCGCGCCCATCCGGTAGGTGTACGCCTCGATCATGCTGGGGCCCTGCCCGTGGCGGGCGTTGTCCAACGCCGTGCGGGTGACCGCGTACGAGGCCAGCACGTCGTTGCCGTCCACCCGTACGCCGGGGAAGCCGAAGCCGGCGGCCCGCTGGTAGAGCGGGACGCGGGTCTGCCGCTCCAGGGGCTCGGAGATCGCGTACTGGTTGTTCTGGCAGAAGAAGACGAGCGGGGCGTTGAACACGCTCGCCCAGACGAACGCCTCGTTCACGTCGCCCTGGCTGGTGGCCCCGTCGCCGAAGTAGGCGATCGCGGCCTCGCCGTCGTCGGTACCGGTCTTGCCGTCCATGGTGATGCCCATGGCGTAGCCGGTCGCGTGCAGGGTCTGCGCGCCGATGACGATCGTGTACATGTTGAACTTGAACTCGTTCGGGTCCCACCCGCCCTGGTCGACACCGCGGAACAGACCGAGCGGCATGATCGGGTCGATGCCCCGGCAGTAGAGGACGCCGTGCTCCCGGTAGGTCGGGAAGGCCATGTCCTGCGTCCGCAGCGCCCGCCCCGATCCGACCTGCGCGGCCTCCTGGCCGAGCAGGCTGGCCCAGAGGCCCAACTCGCCCTGGCGCTGGAGCGCGGTCGCCTCGGCGTCCAGCTTGCGAACCAGCACCAGATCGCGGTAGAGGCCGCGGTACTCCTCGTCGGTGAAGTCGACGCGGTATTCGGTGCCGTCCGGCCCGGTGACGCTGTCGATCCGTTCGCCGTCGGGGGTGAGCAGCTGCACCAGCTCGGGGTCGCCGGCCGTGCCCTTCTTGGAGCGGGGTGCCGCCCGCCTGCCGCGGGTGGTGCCCCCGGGGTCGCCCTTTGCCATCGGTCTCTCCCTGTCGTGTCTGCGTCGGCACCGGGGGTAATCCGGCCACGCAACTCGTGCGCCTGTCCGGCTTCTGCCGGACCGGTTCCTGGCGGCCGCGCCTAGCCCCGGTGGGGGTTGCCGCACGGCGTGAGCCGGGTTCTGGCCGAACCCGGATCGGGAGCGCCGGCGCCGGGCCGCGCCTGCCGCGAGGGTGCGCGGAGGTCACGGCTGCGTTGCCGTCGTGCTCCATATTCGCAGAGCAGGTGAGCGCGCCCACAGTACGCCCGCCCCGGATTCCGACAGCCCACCCTTTGACGTCGTTTGTCGCCATCATGCCGGCCTGCGTTGCACAGGCGACCCGGCGATGATTCGTCACCGTTCGGACAGCATCGCGTGTCGACACGCGGTGGAAGCTGGCTAACGGAGGGTAACTGGGTCAGGCTGATTCCCGCAGGATCGCGCCTATCAGGTCATATGCCGGCTTTGGGGCTGGCGGCGTCCATCCATGTCCTCCGACGGCCGACGACAAGGGGTGTGCGGTGCACGAGCCAGGTGATGGTCCCGGCACACCAGCACTCGGCCGGCATCGGTCGGCCGGTGGCTACCGACGGGTGGTCGGTGTCCACCGTGCTCCCGGCGCGGGCGGCGCCACCCGGGGTTACCTGCTCACCGTCGCCCTGCTGGCCGGCACCGCGTCGATGCCCATCCTCGCCGCGATCAGCGCGGGCTCGGCCACCCCGGGCAGCACCGCGCTGCCGGACAGCAGCGCCCCGTTCATCACGACCCCGTCGGTCGGGCCGGTGGTGATCCCACTGCCGATGACCAGCCAGCCGGCGCTCCCGCCACCCGGCACCCCAAGCGTCGGGCCGACCAGCGGCTGGCTGCCCGCGCCTCCGGGGCGTACCTCGGAAGGGCCTCCATCGGAGCCGACCGGCCCCGGCCGGGTGGCGACCTACCCACCGCCGCCGCCGAAGCCCACCCGTGGCACCTGGCCCGCCGTGCCCCCACCCGGCCCCCCGGCCCCGGACCCGACCGACCCGGACCCGACCGACCCGGACCAGACAGATCCCGATCCGACCGACCCGGACCCGACCGACCCGGACCCGACCGATCCAGGCCCGACCGACCCCGATCCGGACCCGACTGACCCGGACCCGGACCCGACTGACCCGGACCCGACTGACCCGGATCCGGACCCGACCGACCCCGACCCGGACCCGACCCTGGAGCCGACGCCCACGTTGGACCCCACGCCCACGCCCTTGCCGACACCCACGCCCACGCTGACGGACGCCCCGACGGCGACCGCCGTGCCGACCAGGGCGCCGTCCGCGCCGGTCAGCATCCCCGGGCCACCCGCCACCCCGGCCGAACCGACCAGCCAGCCCGGCCCAGCGGTCCCGTCGCCTCCGGCCGTTCCCGCCACGCCCGCCGATGGCCGGCCCGCGCTGGCCTGACCAGCGCACCCGTCCCTTGATGCCCGCCGACGGCGGGTCCGCACCGGCCTGACCGACGCACCGCACGGTGCCCGTTCCTCCACGCCCGCCGATGGCCGGCTCGCGCTGGTCTGACCGACGCACCGCACGGTGCCCGTTCCTCCACGCCCGCCGATGGGCGGTCCGCGCTGGTCTGACCGACGCACCGCACGGCGCCCGCGACGGTACGGTGACGATCAGGCGTGGCTGACCCGGTTCCGACGGTGGGCACGTACCGGAGGGGGTGGCGTGGGCGGCGGTGCGAAACTCCGCCCGGTCATCGCCCGGCCCGGCCCGGGGCTGCGGGTCGCCCGGCTGGTCACCGAGGTGAGCGCGCCGGCCGTGCTGGTGTCGCTGCTGATCGTCACCGTGAGCTGGCACAGCGCGCGCCGTCCGGGCCAGGGTCTGCTCTGGGGTCTGCTCGCCACGCTCTTCGTCATCGGCATCCCGTTCGCCTACGTCGTCGGCGGGGTACGCCGTGGCCGGCTCACCGACCACCACGTCGGCCGTCGGGAGCAGCGCCGTGCGCCGCTGCTTGTCGGCCTCGCCTCGGTGACCGCAGGGCTCGCCCTGCTCGTCGTGCTCGGTGCGCCCCGCCCGGTGCTGGCGCTGGCCGTGGCCGGGCTGGTCGGCCTCGTGGTCGCCGTGTCGGTGAGCCACTGGTGGAAGATGTCGATCCACTCGGCGGTGGCCGCCGGCGCACTTGTCATCCTGGTGCTGACCTTCGGGGCCCGGCTGGTCGTCGCCGCGCCGCTGCTGGTGTTGGTCGGCTGGTCCCGGGTACGGCTGCGGGATCACACGGTGTCGCAGGTCCTCGCCGGTGGTGTGCTCGGTGCGCTAATCGCCGCGGTGGTCTTCGGCGCGCTGCGCTGACCGCGATCTGCTCCCAACCGGGGCCCCCGCCGCCGGGCGGGCGAGAGCCGGTGCCGGACGAGAGCCGGGGCGGACGAGAGCCGGGGCGGACGACATGTCGCCCGCCCCGGGTGGACCGTCAGGCGCCGTCGTCGGCGAGACGGTGCCGGTTGGCCTCGATCCAGGCGTCCAGGGCGGCCGGGTCGTCCGGGTCCACCCCGTCGGCCATCAGCTGTGCCACCGCGGCGGTCGCCGGGCTGCGCCGCTCACCCGTCGAGTAGAGGCGGGCGAACTCCGGCACCATCTCCTCGATCGCCTCGTCGGTGCGCGTCGCCGCCGCCTCGGGCAGCCCGCGCTGGCGGGACGCGTACCGGGCCCAGGCGCGCAGCACCCGGGGCAGCATCGCCGCGTCGTCCATGTCCAGCACGGCGCGGCGGTGCACCCAGTCCAGCAGGAACAGCCCGGACACCGCCGGGCTCCAGCGCATCGGGTCGCCGTCCGGGAAGCTCGCCGAATGGTCCAGCACCAGGCTCAGGCAGAAGTGCAGGGAGGCCAACTCCGCGCCGTCGACGGTGTCCAGCCCGAAGCGGGCGGCCTCCGGTGCGGCGAGGAACCGCCGGACCAGGTCGGTGCGCTCGGCCGCGGAGAGCGGCTCGACCTCCGCCGGGCCGGTCGGATCGGCGGCGGTGGGCAGCAACGCCAGCCGGGCACCGACAAGCGCCCGGTCGGTCGCCAGGGAACCCTCGCCGGGCAACTCGCTGAGGTCGTCGGTCACCGCGAGGTGGCGGGCCACCTCGCCCCGGAGCCGGGCCGGATTCTCGGTACGGAACCAGGTCAACTCGTCGTCGGCGCACATCTGTCGGACCTGGTCCAGGATCCGTTCCGCCGGCCCACCGACGAAGATGTCCTTGGTGATCCCGATGTTGTGGTCCACCAGGGCGACCAGCGCGTGCTCGCCGCCACCGGAGGCGTCGTCGTACGCGAAGGTGGCGAGGTAGGAGGTCTGGTCGCCGTACACGTCGCCGTACGCCCAGGTGCCGGTGAGGTGCACCCGGCCGAGCTGCCCGGACCAGGCGGGCGCCTGGGTGCCCGGACGGACCCGCTCGGTGCCCTCGGCGTCCGGGACGAGCGCGGCGAAGACCTGTCGGATGGTGGTGGCCGCCGCGATCCGGCGGCGCGCGGTGGCGGCGAGGAACCCGGTGACGAACTCCCGTACGGCGGTGTCGCGGTCGGTTTCCGCGATGGCGTAGACACTGCCCAGCAGCGCGCTGCCGAGCATCTCGGCGTCGAGGGCGGACTCCAGCTTGGTCACGTCGCGTGCGGCGTGCAGCACCGCGTCGTAGGGGGTCTCAGGCGTGGCCATGCTCCGACCCTACGCCGCCCGGAGCCGATGCAGAGCGGTAGCGAGCCGCGCGGGGCGTCAGCGGCGGGCGGCTTCCCGCAGCGCGTCGCGTGCCTGCGCGTACGAGTCGAGCACGGTCCGTACCGGTGCCAGCACGTACTCCTCGCCGACCAGGGCCACCTTCGCGGTCAGCCGCTGCTCGGCGCGGGCCCGAGCGCGCCGGGCGGCCCACCGCACCACCGGCCGGGTCAGCGCCGCCACCAGCAGCCCGGCCAGCAGGCCGCCGAGCAGCAGCAGGGTGGGCAGCGGCACCTGACCGACCATCGGGTTGTCCAGCGCGGGCAGGCCGAGTGCGCGCAGCGCGTACCCGAGAAGCAACCAGCCGAGCCCGACCACCGCGGCGAGGGTGACCAGCCACTGCACGCCGCCGACGAGCCGCCACCACAGCGGCCGACGGCCCAGGCCGAGGTCGGTGCCGGCGATCGTGCGGTCCAGTGCGTCCGGCAGGTCGCCCAGGCGGGACCGGGCGGCCGAGGTCACCGCACCGGGCCAGGCGGCGGGCAGGTCGGCGGCGGCCCGGTCGGCCACCGCGCGGATCGCGAGACCGAGCGCCGAACGTTGGGCGGCCGATGGCTCCGGGACGGAGGTGGCCGCGACCAGACTCTCCGCCGGGTCGACCCGGTCGCCGGTCGGGCCGGGCAGATGCAGCCGACGCAGCGGGTCGGGTCGCAACCGCCGCCAGCCCCGGACCACGGGCCAGCCGGTGGCCGCGCCGGCCCGATGCCGGTACGCCTGCTCCACCGCCTCGGTGACCGCGGGCACGCCGGCCGCTCCGGCCAACGCCCGGTTGAGCCCGTCGAGCGCCGAGCCGTCCGGGCCACCCGCCGGGCGGGCCGAGCCAACCAGCTCGTCCAACCCGGCGACGACCGTGTCGACGTCACCCGCGAGCCGGCGCAGCGCGGCCTGCCGCTCGGCGACCGTACGCTCCAGCGCGCCGCGCAGCCCCACCATCCCGGGCGGGTCGATGGCGGTGGTCGCCAGCAGCGGCACACCGGTCAGCCCGTCCGTGTCGAGCAGTCGGCGCAGATCGTCCAGGACCCGCGGCACCTCGGCCGGGGGCAGCCGGTCGGCCTGGTTGAGCACGACGAGCGTGACGTCCCGATGCCTGTGGAACTCGCGCAGGTAGCTGTCGTGGATGACCCGGTCGGCGTACTTCTGTGGGTCGACGACCCAGACCACCTGGTCGACCAGGCCGAGGAGCCGGTCCACCTCCAGGCGGTGGGATCGCTGCACCGAGTCGAAGTCGGGCAGGTCGAGCAGGATCAGCCCGTGCAGTGCCGTCTCGTCGTCCCCGTCCAGGGCGCTCTCCCGCACGAAGCGGTGTCGGGGCAGCACGCCGATCCAGTCGAGCAGACGGGTGGCGCCCTCCAACGGCCCCCACACGCAGGCGTGGGTGACCCCGGTGGTCGGCCGGCGCACCCCGACCGGCGAGAGCGCCAACTGGGCCAACGCGTTGAAGAGGCTGGACTTGCCACTGCCGGTGGCGCCGGCCAACGCGACCACCGTGTGGTCCCGGGACAGCGCCAGCCGGGTGCCGGCCCGCTCGACCAGGGTGTGCGCGGGCACCAGCTCGGCGTCGGGCAGCAGGCCGTCCACGGCGGTCAGGAAGCGGCGTACCGCGTCCAGCCGGGCGACCAGCGCGTCGGCGTCGACCCGCTGGTCACCGCGGAACGCCTCGCGTACCCGACCGGTGATGTTCGTCACCGGGAAGCCTCCTCGTGGCCCGACGGCTGGGTGTCGCCGCCCGCGGTCAGGCCGCTGCGGTGCCGGGCCAGCTCGACCCGACCGGCGGCCCGGCGCAGCCCGTCGCCGGCGTCCGCGGCGGGGCGGGCGTCGGCGGTGCGGCCGAGGAACCGGTCGGCCTCCGCGTCGAGCAGCGTCCGCACCCGGGCCAGCAGGTCGGTGCGGGCCTTGGCAGCGAGGGTACGCACCGCCTGGTCCCCGAAGATCGCCTGGAGCACCGCCTGCGCGGCGACGGTGGTGCCCGCCCCGGTGGCCAGCTCCAGCCCGGTCGGGATGAACGCGGTGGAGGCGAAGACGGCGATCATGACGGCCAACCCGGTGGCGTTGACCGCGTACGCGGCGGTGCGGGCCACGAACCGCTTGTCGCCGCCCTCGACCCGGACCAGCTCCAACACCCCGCGCTGCCAGTCCCGGACCATGCGTTCGGCGCGCTCCGGGAGGTCGTCGCTCGGGTGGGCGAGCGCCGGATCGATCAGCCCGGAGCCCGCCGGGTGCGCCTTCCACGCCGTGTACGCGGATTCGGCGGCCTCCGAGGACACCCCGCGCAGCAGCGTGACCAGCTGCGACTCGATGGCGTTGCGCAGCTCGACGGCGGGCGCCGGGCGACCGGTGACAGCGGCGACGACCCGGTCGCGGAGGCGACCGATCCGGGCCTCCAGGGTGCGGAAGAACTCCCCGGTGCCGACGAACTCCTGCCAGCGGGCGAGCACCTCGCCCCGGAGTAGTCGGCCGTCCTGGAGCCCCTGCTCGACTGTGCGTTCGGCACCCCGGTACGCGGCCCGGACCCGTTCGTCCAGCTCGGCGGCGGCGGTGACCTGCGCGTCGGCGGCGGTGGCCAGCTCCTCGACGGCGGGGTGGAGCGCGGCCAGCGCACCGTCCAGGGTCTGGCGGACCACGGCCGAGCGGGCTTCCGCGTCGCCGGCCAGTCGGGCGAACCAGTCGGCCAGCGCCGCGGTCACGCCCTCGGGCAGTAGCCCCTGACCGTCGACCCAGGTCTCCGGCAACACGAACAGCGGCGCCCGGCCGAGATCCTGTTCGGCGAGCATCTCGGCCAGGTGCGCGGCGATCTCGTCGGTGGCCTCGGCGGGCACTCGGTCCAGCACCATGGCGATCACCGCGCCACGCGCCCGGGCGCTGCGCAGCAGCTCCCACGGCACCGCGTCGGCGTACCGGGCGGCGGTGGTGACGAACAGCCAGAGGTCGGCTGCGGCGAGCAGTTGGGTGGCGAGCGCCCGGTTGGCGTCGACCACCGAGTCGATGTCGGGTGCGTCGAGGAAGGCCAGCCCGGCGGGCAGGGCGGGCGCGGTGACGAGGTGCAGGGCGCGCGGATCGTCGCTCGGCTCGGTGGTGCGGGTCAGCCCGGGCAGCAGGTCACCCTGCCGAAACCACGCCGCGTCGGACGGGTTGCACACCAGCACCGGGGAGCGGGTGGTCGGCCGGAGCACGCCGGCGGCGCTGACCCGGGCCTTGACCAGGCTGTTGACAAGTGTCGACTTGCCCGCGCCGGTGGAGCCGCCGACCACCACGAGCAGCGGGGCGTCCAGCCGGGCGAGCCGGGGCAGCAGGTAGTCGTCGAGCTGGTCGGTGAGGGCGGCGGCGGTGTGCCGGGCGGAGCCGGCGGAGGGCAGTGCGAGAGGAAACCGGGTCGCACCTATCGCCTCCCGGAGACCCGACAGGGCGCCGGGGAGGCTGTCGTCCCCGGTGGTGGCGGGCGGCTCCTCCGCGGCGTCCGGCGGGCCGGTGCGGGCTGCGACGGCGGGCGCGCCGGAACGGGTGGCGGAATCGCCGTGCGTCGTCACCGCTAAAGCGTGCCCGACCGATGCAAGGGAAGACAACCGGACGGTAGGAATGGCTGAGTTGCGTCGGGGTGACTCAACCCGACTTGACGATTCGCCAACGCGTGGCACTATTGAGTCAAGTTCACTCAACTTGTGGTGGGGCCCGCTGCGGGCGGTGCTCGCCAAGCAGCCGCGGGCGATGCCCGTCACCTGCACAACCTTACGAAGTGAGGAAGCGAAGATGGCACGTGCGGTCGGTATCGACCTCGGCACGACGAACTCCTGCGTCAGCGTTCTCGAGGGCGGTGAACCCACAGTCATCGCCAACGCTGAGGGGTCGCGGACGACCCCGTCGATCGTCGCGTTCGCCCGCAACGGCGAGGTGCTCGTCGGCGAGGTCGCCAAGCGCCAGGCGGTGACCAACCCGGACCGGACGATCCGGTCGGTCAAGCGCGAGGTCGGCACGAACTGGTCCGTCGACATCGACGGCAAGAAGTACACCCCGCAGGAGATCTCGGCCCGGACGCTGATGAAGCTCAAGCGGGACGCGGAGGCGTACCTGGGCGAGCAGATCACCGACGCGGTGATCACCGTCCCGGCCTACTTCAACGACAGCCAGCGCCAGGCCACCAAGGAGGCCGGTGAGATCGCCGGCTTCAACGTGCTGCGGATCGTCAACGAGCCGACCGCGGCTGCCCTGGCGTACGGGCTGGACAAGGGCTCCAAGGAGCAGACCGTCCTGGTCTTCGACCTCGGCGGCGGCACCTTCGACGTGTCGCTGCTGGAGCTGGCCGAGGGCGTCATCGAGGTCAAGTCGACGAGTGGTGACAACCACCTCGGTGGCGATGACTGGGACCAGCGGATCATCGACCACCTGGTCAAGACGTTCCGTGGTGAGCACGGCATCGACCTCGGTCAGGACAAGATGGCCCTCCAGCGCCTCCGTGAGGCCGCCGAGAAGGCCAAGATCGAGCTGTCCGCCGCCACCACCTCCAACATCAACCTGCCGTACATCACCGCCGGCGCGGCCGGCCCGCTGCACCTCGACGTGACGCTGAGCCGCGCCGAGTTCCAGCGGATGACGCAGGACCTGCTGGACCGCTGCAAGGGCCCGTTCGAGCAGGCCGTGAAGGACGCCGGGATCAAGATCTCCGACGTCGAGCACGTCATCCTGGTCGGCGGTTCGACCCGGATGCCCGCCGTGACCGACCTGGTCAAGCAGCTCACCGGTCGCGACCCCAACAAGGGCGTCAACCCGGACGAGGTCGTCGCCGTCGGCGCCGCCCTCCAGGCCGGTGTGCTCAAGGGTGAGGTCAAGGACGTCCTGCTGCTCGACGTGACCCCGCTGAGCCTGGGCATCGAGACCAAGGGCGGCATCTTCACCAAGCTGATCGAGCGCAACACCACCATCCCGACCAAGCGCTCCGAGGTCTTCACCACGGCGGACGACAACCAGCCGTCGGTGCTGATCCAGGTGTTCCAGGGTGAGCGGGAGATCGCGGCCTACAACAAGAAGCTCGGCACCTTCGAGCTGACCGGCCTCCCGCCGGCGCCGCGCGGTGTGCCGCAGATCGAGGTCGCCTTCGACATCGACGCCAACGGCATCGTCAACGTGCACGCCAAGGACCTGGGCACCGGCAAGGAACAGAAGATGACGATCACCGGCGGCTCCTCGCTGCCGAAGGACGACATCGAGCGGATGCGCCGGGACGCCGAGGAGCACGCGGAGGAGGACAAGCGCCGTCGCGACGACGCCGAGGCTCGCAACGTGGCCGAGGCGCTGCAGTGGCAGACCGAGAAGTTCCTCGCCGAGAGCGGCGACAAGCTGCCCGGTGAAAACCGGGAGCAGCTCAACGAGGCGCTCGGCGAGCTGCGCGGCGCCCTCGGCGGTCAGGACATCGAGAAGATCAAGTCCGCCCACGAGAAGCTGGCGAAGGTCTCCCAGGAGGCTGGTTCGCTGCTCTACTCCCAGCAGGCCGAGCAGGGTCAGCAGCCGGGTGGCGAGCCCGGCCCGGGTGCGGCCGGCGCGACCGGTGCGACAGGTGCGCAGGCCGGTGCGGCCGACGACGTGGTCGACGCGGAGATCGTGGACGAGGACGGCAAGAAGTGACAGTCGGCCTCCGACACGTATCCACGGCGAAGGGGATGAGGTAGCCGCATGACGCAGAAGCCACGAGCCGCCGACCCGGGCGACACCGGGTCGACGCCGGGTGGCTCCGCGCCCACGGAGCCGACCACCGGCGACGGGGAGCGGGTCGTCATCCGCAACAAGCGCAAGCTCGTCGACACGGCGGAGCCGGAGGGCACCGCCGCCGACGCGGAGACCGGTGTGCCGGCCGAGGGTCTGGTCGAGGACGCCGAGGTCGTGGTCGACGAGATCGAGGTCGAGGTCAACTCCACCGACGGACCGGAGCCAACCGGTCCACCGGTGGTGGACGCCCCGGCACAGCCGGTCGACGGCGCTGGCACGGGCACGTCGCTCGGCGCCGAGCTGGAGGCACTCCGGGCCGAGTTGGACGAGCGGACCAGGGACCTGCAGCGGGTGTCGGCGGAGTACGCCAACTACCGCAAGCGGGTCGACCGCGACCGCAACCTGGTGCAGGAGCAGGCGACCGGCTCGGTGCTGGCCGCGCTGCTGCCGATCCTCGACGACCTGGACCGGGCTCGGGAACACGGCGACCTGGTCGGACCGTTCGGCACGGTGGCGGAACAACTCACCACCGCACTGGGCAAGTTCGGCCTGAACGCCTTCGGCGAGCAGGGCGACGCGTTCGACCCGACCCGCCACGAGGCGGTCGCGCACCAGACCTCGGCCGAGGTCAGCGAGCCGACCTGCGTCCAGGTGATGCGGCGCGGCTACCAGCTCGGTGAGCGGCTGCTGCGTCCCGCGCTGGTCGCGGTCGCGGACCCGGAATAGTGCGAGACAGTGACCGGGCCGTCCCGCCCACCGCGCGACGGTGGGCGGGACGGCCGGGCCGCGACTGCCGAAAGGGGGTGGACCGGTGAGTTCCAAGGACTGGATCGAGAAGGACTTCTACGCCGTGCTCGGCGTGGACAAGGCCGCCTCCGCGGACGACATCAAGAAGGCGTACCGCAAGGTGGCCCGTGAGTCGCACCCGGACCACAACCCGGGCGACGCCAAGGCCGAGGAGCGGTTCAAGGCCGCGTCCGAGGCGTACAACGTGCTGTCGGACTCCGGCCGCCGCCGCGAGTACGACGAGATGCGCTCGCTGTTCGGCTCGGGCGCGTTCCGGCGTAACGCCCGTGGCGAGGGTCAGCCGGGCGGCATGCCGTTCGACGTCTCCGACATGTTCGGCGGCGGGGGCGGCGACCGCCGCTTCGGAGGCACCGGCTTCCAGGACCTGTTCAGTTCGATCTTCACCGGTGGTCAGGGCGGTGGGCAGGCGGCGCCGCGCGGTCCGGCCCGCGGCCGGGACGTGGAGACCGAGGTGGCACTGGACTTCGGCGACGCGGTTCGCGGGGTGACGCTGCCCCTGACGCTGCGCGCGCCCGGGGTCTGCGACACCTGCCACGGCAACGGGGCCAAGCCCGGCACCCAGCCGCGTACCTGCCCGGTCTGCCACGGTGCCGGCGTGACCACCCGCAACCAGGGCTCGTTCAGCTTCTCCGAGCCGTGCCGCAACTGCCAGGGCGTCGGCACCGTGGTCGAGGAGAAGTGCCCCGAGTGCCACGGCAGCGGCGGTGTCACCAAGACCCGCACCATGAACGTGCGCTTCCCGGCCGGTGTTGCCGACGGCCAGCGCATCCGGCTGACCGGGCGCGGTGAGCCGGGCGAGCGCGGCGGTCCGGCCGGCGACCTGTTCGTGCACGTCAAGGTTCGACCGGACGAGCTGTTCGGGCGTACCGGTGACGACCTGACGCTGAGCGTGCCGGTCACCTTCGCGGAAGCCGTGCTCGGCACGGACCTGCGGGTGCCCACGCTCGACGGCGCGGTGACCCTGCGGGTTCCGCCGGGGACGCCGAGCGGGCGGGTGCTGCGCGCCCGCGGCAAGGGTGTGGTCCGCCGCGACGGACAGGCCGGCGACCTGCTTGTCACCTTGGACGTGGTGGTGCCGGCCGGGTTGTCCGACGAGGCGCGCGCCTCGCTGGAGGCGTTCGCCGAGCAGAGCCCGCCGGCGGCCCGGGAACATCTCGACGCGCGGTTGCGTCGGGTCAGTTAGTCCGGTGGAAGGGACGCGGAGGTGAGCGGCATGTCGGGCGAGTTCCTCGGTTCGGGTGACCCTGCCTACGAGGCCAAGGTGCTGATGATCTCGGTTGCGGCGCGGATGGCGGGGATGCATCCACAGACCCTGCGCCAGTACGACCGACTGGGGCTGGTGCAGCCTGGCCGAGCCGCTGGTGGCGGGCGCCGGTACAGCGTCCGCGACGTGGTGCTGCTGCGCGAGGTGCAGCGGCTCAGTCAGGACGACGGGATCAACCTGGCCGGCGTCAAGCGGATCATCGGGCTGGAGCGGCTGCTGGAGCAGGCGCAGCAGCGGGTGGCCCGACTGGAGGCGGAGCTGGATGCCGCGTACCGGCGGGTGGCCGAGCTGGAATCACTCGCCCGCTTCCCCGGACGGGACCTGGTGCCGACCAACCGCACGTCCACCGCGCTCGTGGTGTGGCGACCCCGCCGTACTCCCGATCGTTGACCTGACAACGCACCCGGATCCGTCTCCTCGGCCCGGACCGCGCCGGATTCCCCGGCGCGGTCCGGGCCGTTTCGGTTAGCCTGTGAATACGGGTCCAATCGGCTATTTCGGGCCTGCCGACATGGCGAGGGGGAGCGATGGCGGAACCGGCGAAGAAGGTGGCCGAGCAGACGGAGGACCGGCTGGAAAGCCTGGCCGAAACCGTCCGCAAGAAGTTCGACAAGGTAACCGAGGGGACCTATCGGGACCGGGTCGTCGGAGGCCGGTTCGCCGAGCGGGGCGACGACAAGAATCGACCCGAACCCGAACGCAAGCAGGACTGACCGGCAACCGACGTGCGGGCCGGGACCCACGGGGGGTCCCGGCCCGTTCGTAGTACCGAGTGCGGGCCGGGACGCGGGTGACGCCAAGGCGGGGGTCCCGGCCCGTTCGTAGTACCGAGTGCGGGCCGGGACGCGGGTGACGCCAAGGCGGGGGTCCCGGCCCGTTCGTAGTACCGAGTGCGGGCCGGGACGCGGCGCGGGGCGCAGTTCAGCCGAGGCGGCGGTTTTCGCGGACCAGGCCGCCCTCGCACCAGTCCCGGTAGACGAAGAGATCCGGTCGGGCCAGCAGCACCCGCCCGTTGTGCGCCCAGATCCTCATCAGCTCGTCGCCGTCCCGCTCGGCCTGCTCGACGAGCTTGCGGAAGCGGCGCTTGGGGTGGGCGCGGAAGTTCGTCCGGATGCCGTCGGCCGCGTAGATGTAGAGGCAGTGCAGGGCGAAACGCCGGGCCGGACAGGTCGGGTCCATTGCCAACTCGAAGAGTGTCAGCACCAGTCGGTCGCCGGAGACCAACAGGTCCCAGTCCGGTGGCATCGAAGCCAACGGCACCGAATCAGGCTTGTACGCCCAAGCTCGCAACTCCGCCGGACTCGGATCGACGGGGTTGGCGAAGCCGCGGAACGTCGACTCCTGCACGCTCACCGGCCAACCTTCCACGCTCTCGCCCGCGTTTGGCAACGCTGCCTACGGACCTTGGCTGCTGGGGCGAAACGGTAACCCGCCGTCGGGTGCTGCGGTAGTAGCCGCGAGGAGCAATTCCGCAACCGTTGGCATGGGCGGGTCCAGTGCATCGCTTCTACCTCCGCGAGGGTGCGACCCACGCGGCCGCCGCGTTCAGGTGGGGCTCACTGCACTGCGTCGACGACCGGGGTCCGCTCCCGCCGTTGGGCCGCCGCGCGGTTACGCAGCCACCGTTTGAACCACGGGAAGTCCGGCAGCCGGGCGAGGATCGGCCCGGTCACCACGGTGATCAGGACGTACGTCGCGGCCAGCGCCGCCAACCGCGGCTCGACGCTCCCGGCGGCCACCGCGAGCCCGGCGATGACGATGGAGAACTCACCCCGGGGTACGAGTGCCAGGCCGGCCCGCCACCGACCGGGTTCCGCGATGCCGACCCGGCGGGCCGCGAGGTAACCGGTGAGCGTCTTCGTCGCCATCGTGACCACGGCCAACGCGAGCGCCGGCAGCAGCACCGGCGGAATGTCCCGTGGGTCGGTGACCAGGCCGAAGAAGACGAAGAACACGGCGGCGAACAGGTCCCGCAGCGGGGAGAGCAACTCGGTCGCGTGGTGCGCCACCGGACCGGAGAGCGCGATGCCGACCAGGAACGCGCCGACCGCCGCCGACACCTGGAGCTTCGCCGCGATACCCGCGACCAGCACCGTCAGACCGAGGACGCCGAGCAGCAGCGCCTCCGGGTCCTTCGCCGACAGCGCGGAGGAGATCAGGTGGCCGTACCGGATGGCGACCACAAGCACGATCAGCACCGTACCCACCGCGATGGTGAGCGCGATGCCACCGCCGAGCAGGCCGCTGCCGAGCAGCACGGCCGTGACCAACGGCAGGTAGAGCGCCATCGCCAGGTCCTCGATCACCAGGACCGAGAGGATCACCGGGGTCTCCCGGTTACCGAGCCGGCCCAGGTCGGCGAGAACCTTGGCGATCACCCCGGAGGAGGAGACCCAGGTGATGCCGCCGAGCACCAGGGCGGCGACCCAGTCCCAGCCGAGCAGCAGGGCGAACCCCGCGCCGGGTAGCGCGTTGAGCACGCCGTCGATCAACCCGGCCGGGGCCGCCGAGCGGAGGTTGCCGACCAACTCGTTGGCCGAGTATTCCAGGCCGAGCATCACCAGCAGCAGGATGACGCCGATCTCGGCGCCAACGGCGAAGAACTCCTCGCTGGCGGCGAGCGGAAGCAACCCGCCGTGCCCGAACGCGAGCCCGGCCAGCAGGTAGAGAGGGATGGGTGAGAGGCCTACCCGGCGGCTGAGCCGGCCGAGGACACCGAGCAGCAGCAGCAGCGCACCGACTTCGATGAGCAGCGTCTTGAAATCGTGCATCCGCCTCAGCCGTCCGGGTCACTGTCGGCGAGGATGGCGGACACGCCGTCGAGACCCCTGCGGGTCCCGACGACGACCACCACATCGCCGGCCGCGAAGCGGAAGGAGGGGAGTGGCGAGACGATCACTTCGCCTTCGCGCAGCACCGCCACGATGGAGGCGCTGGTGCGGGTACGCGCCTTGGTGTCGGCGAGCTTCCGGTTGACGTACGGCGAGCCGGCCGTGATGGCGATCTGCTCGGTGAGCAGACCGGCGGCCTGCTCGCGCAGCCCGGAGAGCTGGCCGAGCATCAGCGACGCGCCGAGGATGTCGGCCAGAGCCTCAGCCTCGTCGTCGGTCAGCGGGATGTCCGCCTGGCAGGAGTCGGGATCGTCCGGGTCGTACAGGACGAGATCACGGCGGCCATTGCGGTGGGAGACAACGCCCAGGCGGCGCCCGGACTCCGTCACCAGATCGTGACGTACCCCGATCCCGGGTAGGGCGGTCTGCTCGACACGTACTCGCACACGCCAAGGCTACCGCCTGGTGAACAAACCGCAGATCTTGGAAGGACAGTGCTCCTCCCTGGAGCTCGCCGCGAGAGATCTTGGAAGAAATGCGCCCCTCCAGGGGCAGTTTCTTTCCAAGATCTACTGCTTCTCTGCGACGAACACACCGAGAGGAGCACCGCTGATGGTGGACCGAGGGTGGCGGCGATGACCGGCCGATTCGTCATCCACCTGCCGATATCCGCGCCCGCTCTGGCACGCGCCAAGATGCTGGGGCGGACCGCCGGCCGGTCGCTGGCTTTCCTTGCCGGATCGACCTTGGCGGGGTCACCGTCGCCGACCACGACGACCAAGGGGTACGGCTCTGGGTCTTCTGCGACCGGCGGCTGGACGGCGGCCGTCGCTGTGTGCTCCGCGCCGACCATGACACCCCGTGCACAGCCCGCCTGCCTCGGCGAATCCGCCCATAAGGATCGTGAAGGGCTGTTCCTAACGGTGATCGACTCGGCTTTCAGGATGTCGCGGTGTCCTGGCGGTCCGAATACCCCGATTTCCTGAAAGCCGAGTGGATCAAGCGCGCCAAGGTCAAGGCCAGGGCCAGGGCCAGGGTCGGGGTCGGGGTCGGGCCATGCCGGGCGAGGGCGAGGGCGGGAGCCGGGCCGGTGAGCGCCGGGCCGGGGCGAGGGTGAGGGTGAGGGTGAGGGCCGGGCCGGGGTGAGGGTGAGGGCCGGGCCGGGCCAGGGTGAGGGTGAGGGCCGGGACAGGGTGAGGACCGGGCCGGGGCGAGGGCGAGGGCCGGGGCCGGACGCGTTGGTGCCCGCCCCGGTGGAGCGGGGCGGGCACCCGGGCGACGCGGTGGTCAGCGGAGGCTGGCGAAGAACTCGCGGATGTCGGTGACCAGGACGTCGGTGGCCTGGTGGGCGGCGTAGTGACCGCCGACGTCACCCCGGCCCTCGACGTCGGCTTCGTAGGCCGTCCACCGGACGATGTTCGCGTGGTCCCGCTCGGCGAAGCGGCGGATGGACTGGAAGTCGCCGGGGAACATGGCCAGCGCGGTCGGCGCGGTGGTCGGCTCGGTCGGCTGCTGGTCGGCGTGGGCGTCTTCCCAGTAGAGCCGGATCGCCGAGGCGGCCGTGCCGGTGAACCAGTAGAGGGCCACGTTGGCCAGGATGAAGTCCGCGTCCAGGCTCTCGTCGAACAGTTGGGCGTTCCAGGCGAGCAGCCCGACCGGGGAGTCGGCCAGCGCGTACGCCAGGGTCTGCGGCTGTTGGCTGTGCACCTGGTTGAAGGAGAACTTGTTCTCGTAGAACCACTGGAGGTGCGCGAGCGCCGCCTGGTCCGCCTCGGACAGGTCGGCGAACTCGGCCGGGTCGCCGGAGGGGAACGAGAAGAGCTGGGTGACGTGCACGCCGAGGACGTGCTCCGGATCGACCCGGCCCAGTTCCGGCGCGACCATCGAGCCGGCGTCGTTGCCGACCGCGCCGTAGCTGTCGTACCCCAGGCGGTTCATCAGCTCGGCCCAGGCGCGGGCGGTGCGGAAGCGGTTCCAGCCGGCGCTGCGGGTGGGGCCGGAGAACCCGAAGCCGGGCAGCGACGGGATCACCAGGTGGAAGGCCGGCGCGGCCGGGTCGCTGGGCTCGGTGAGCGGGGCGATCACGTCCAGGTATTCCAGGACGGAGCCGGGCCAGCCGTGGGTCAGCACGAGGGCGGTGGCGTCCGGGCGGGAGGACCGGACGTGCAGGAAGTGGATCTGCTCGCCGTCGATCTCGGTGACGAACTGGGGGTGGGCGTTCAGCTGGGCCTCGACGGCCCGCCAGTCGAACCCGTCGCGCCACCGGTCGGCGAGAGCCCGCACCCGGTCGGTGCCGATCCCGTAGGTGTCGCCGGCACCGGGCACCTCGGCGGGCCAGCTCGTGCGGGCCAGGCGGGCGGTCAGATCGTCGAGGGCGGGCTGCGGGATCTCGACGCGGAAGGGGCGGATCGCGGTGCCGGTCATCTCGGAACTCCTTCGGAACGGAATGTTTCGTTCTGAAATCACAGTAGCAGACCGGAACGATCCGTTCCACTGTTAGGCTGACGGCATGGCAACTTCCGGCAAGACGCTGGGCGGCCGACGCGCCCAGGCCGCCCGCAACGACGAGGTCATCCTCGAAGCCGCCCGCGCGGTCTTCCTCGACGACCCGAAGGCCCCGATCGCCGCCGTCGCCGAACGTGCCGGCGTCGGCATCAGCGCCCTCTATCGGCGGTACGCGGGCAAGGAGGACCTGTTGCGTCAGCTCTGCCACGACGGGTTGCGCCGGTACGTGGCCGAGGCCGAGTCGGCCCTCGCCGAGCCGGACGACTGGGCCGCGTTCACGGGTTTCCTGACCCGGGTGGTCGACGCCGACGTGCACTCGCTGACCGTCCACCTGGCCGGCACCTTCACGCCGACCGAGGAGATGGGGCGGGACGCGATGCGTGCCGGCGAGCTGGCCACCGCCCTGTTCGAGCGGGCCCGCGCCAGCGGGCGGTTGCGCCCCGACGCGGTCGTACACGATCTGGGGTTGCTGCTGGAGTCGTGTGCGGCGGTGCGCGTGCCGGACGCGGAGCGGACCGGGCAGTTGCGCCGCCGGCAGCTCGCGGTGCTGCTGGCGGGCCTCTCGGCGGTGCCGGGCGCGGACCCGCTGCCCGGCCCGCCGCCGGCGGCCGGAGAGTTCGACTGGCGGTGGCGCCCTCGGCAGTGACGGGCGTCACAGCGCTAAGGTTGAGTGGAATACGCTCAACTCTGGTTGTGTCCTTCTCAGTGGACAACGCCGATCCGGGGGAGCCCATGAACACCGAAAAACTCACCACCAAGAGTCGCGAGACCATCACGGGCGCTGTCGCGCTGGCCAACCAGCGTGGTCACGCCACCGTGGAGCCCTGGCACCTGCTGCTGTCACTCCTGGACACCGATGGCTCGACCGCCAGCGGTCTGTTGCGCGCCGTCGGGGCCGACCCCGCCGAGCTGCGCCGGGCCGCCCAGCGCGCGGTCGACGCCCTGCCGGCCGCCCGCGGTTCGAGCATCGCCGAGCCGACGTTGGCTCGCGAGTTCGTCAACGCCATCGGCGCCGCCGAGCAGATCGCCCGGCCGTTGGGCGACGAGTACACCTCCACCGAGCACCTGCTCGCCGGCCTCGCCCGGGTCGGCGGCGCGGTGTCCGGCGCGCTGAAGACGGCAGGTGCCACCGAGGAAGCCCTGGTCGCGGCCTTCCCGACCGTCCGCGGCGGGGACCGCCGGGTCACCACCGCCGACCCGGAGCAGACCTACCAGGCCCTGACCAAGTACGGCGTCGACCTCACCGCCAGCGCCCGGGACGGAAAGATCGACCCGGTCATCGGCCGGGACTCCGAGATCCGTCGGGTCATCCAGGTGCTCTCCCGGCGTACGAAGAACAACCCGGTGCTGATCGGCGAGCCCGGCGTCGGCAAGACCGCGATCGTCGAAGGGCTCGCCCAGCGGATCGTCACCGGTGACGTGCCCGAGTCGCTGCGCGACAAGAAGCTGATCTCGCTGGACCTCGGCGCGATGGTCGCCGGCGCACAGTACCGGGGCCAGTTCGAGGAGCGGCTGAAGTCCGTCCTGGAGGAGATCAAGAACTCCAACGGGCAGGTCATCACGTTCCTCGACGAGCTGCACACGGTCGTCGGCGCCGGCAAGGGCGAGGGCTCGATGGACGCCGGCAACATGCTCAAGCCGATGCTGGCCCGTGGTGAGCTGCGGATGGTGGGCGCGACCACGCTCGACGAGTACCGCGAGCACATCGAGAAGGACCCGGCGCTGGAGCGTCGTTTCCAGCCGGTGCTTGTCGGCGAGCCGACGATCGAGGACACCATCGGCATCCTGCGCGGTCTCAAGGAGCGCTACGAGGTGCACCACGGCGTGCGGATCACCGACGCCGCGCTGGTGGCCGCCGCGACGCTGTCCGACCGTTACATCACCGACCGTTTCCTGCCGGACAAGGCGATCGACCTGGTCGACGAGTCCGCGTCCCGGCTCCGGATGGAGATCGACTCCCGTCCGGTCGAGGTGGACGAGATCGAGCGGGCGGTGCGCCGGCTGGAGATCGAGGAGATGGCGCTGGCGAAGGAGCCGGACGCCGCCTCCGCCGAGCGGTTGGAGCGGCTGCGCAAGGAGCTGGCCGACAAGCGCGAGCAGCTCACCGTGCTCTCCGAGCGCTGGCAGACGGAGAAGAGCCACATCACCAAGCTCTCCACCGCCAAGGAGGAGTTGGAGCGTCTCGGCGGTGAGGCCGAGCGGGCCGAGCGCGACGGTGAGTTGGAGCGCGCCGCCGAGCTGCGCTACGGCCGGATCCCCGCCCTCAAGGTCGAGCTGACGCAGGCCGAGGAGGAGTTGGCCCAGCTCCAGGCCGACGGCGCGATGCTCAAGGAGGAGGTCGGCGCGGACGACATCGCCGCGGTGGTCGCCTCCTGGACCGGCATCCCCGCCGGCCGGCTGCTGGAGGGCGAGACGGCCAAGCTGCTGCGGATGGAGGAGTCGCTGGGCGGCCGGGTGGTCGGCCAGGCCGAGGCGGTCGGAGCGGTCTCCGACGCGGTCCGCCGCGCCCGTGCCGGCATCGCCGACCCGGATCGCCCGACCGGCAGCTTCCTCTTCCTCGGCCCCACCGGCGTCGGCAAGACCGAGTTGGCCAAGGCGCTCGCCGAGTTCCTCTTCGACGACGAGCGGGCCATGGTCCGCATCGACATGAGCGAGTACGGCGAGAAGCACTCCGTCGCGCGCCTGGTCGGAGCCCCGCCCGGCTACGTGGGTTACAACGAGGGTGGTCAGCTCACCGAGGCGGTGCGTCGTCGGCCGTACTCGGTGATCCTGCTCGACGAGGTGGAGAAGGCCCACCCGGACGTCTTCGACGTGCTGCTCCAGGTGCTCGACGACGGCCGGCTCACCGACGGTCAGGGCCGTACCGTCGACTTCCGCAACGCGATCCTCATCCTCACGTCCAACCTCGGATCGTCGGTGATCGGTGACCTGACGCTCGCCGACGAGCAGCGCCGCGAGGGTGTGCTCGCCGTGGTCCGGTCGCACTTCAAGCCGGAGTTCCTCAACCGGCTGGACGACATCGTGGTCTTCGCCTCGCTGCGCGGGGACGATCTGCGGGCCATCGTCGACATCCAGTTGGACCGGATGCGAAACCGTCTTGCGGGCCGCCGATTGGCACTGGACATCACCGAGTCCGCCCGGACCTGGCTGGCCGAGCACGGCTACGACCCGATCTACGGCGCCCGCCCACTCCGTCGTCTGGTCCAGACCGCAATCGGAGACCAGTTGGCAAAGGCCCTACTGTCCGGCCAGATCCGAGACGGCCAAACAGTGAAGGTGGACCAGAACCCCCAAACCAACACCCTCTCCGTGACCCCCGCCTAACAACCCCTCCCCGGCGCGTTGATCATGGAGTTGTTGCCCGGCTGCGCCCGGCGTGTCGGGACAATAACTCCATGATCAACGGGGTCGAAGGG
The DNA here is from genome assembly GCF_043198035.1 of Micromonospora sp. NPDC048898. Classification (NCBI taxonomy): domain Bacteria; kingdom Bacillati; phylum Actinomycetota; class Actinomycetes; order Micromonosporales; family Micromonosporaceae; genus Micromonospora; species Micromonospora sp. NPDC048898. The sequence continues at coordinate 410,561 of NZ_JBICUF010000004.1, read as the reverse complement.
GTGGGAGGGGGGTCGGTGGGGAAAGAGGTGGGGCATGTTTGGGATTGGGAAGAAATGGGAGCGGGAACTTGGTGCGGCCGTCGACGAGTTGATCGCGGCTGACACGCTCGCCTTTGGTGGGGTGGGCATCGCCGGGGCTTTACTGCCGGTGACGGAGGCGTTCCGCAGTGTCGAGGCTGCCCTCGACGACCATCCCGACGAGGTCCGTCGGCAACTCGACCGGGTGCTGGCCGACGGCACACCCGCCGGCCGGGCGTACGCGGCCACGCTGCTGGAACGGGTCGACCCGACGGCGGCTCGGGCGGCCTGGACGGCACTGCGGGACGACCCGAGCGAGTTCACCACCTTCGTCGGCTGTGTGCTGGGCCGCGAGACCCTTGGCAACTACGCCAGTCAGCGGCTCACCACACTTTGATCCCTCTGCTGACACGAGCGAACCAGCGCCCACCCGGCCGTCCACAGTGCGATCGTGCACAACAGGCGATGCCACGGCTGCCGTCGGTAGCTGAGCTGTCGGTCACGGTGCGGGTCGCACCGGAGCCGAGGATTGTTACCGTCTGCGCCGAGGTACCTGGGGAGATGGTCGGGTGGGCAGGTCAGTGACGTACCTGGTGGTGGCGCTTGCCGTACTCGCGGTGGTCGTCATCGTGATCGTCGTGCGGACCCGGCGGCCGGCGACGGCCCGGTCCGGCGGGCGATCGTCGGACGCCCGGCCGGCAGAGCCACCGCGTGGCGATCCGCTCCGTCTGGGCCTGGGCGACCGCGTGCGGATCCGCGAGCGGGAGTACGTGGTGAGCGGCACCATCCGCCTGGTCGAGGGGGACTGGAGTTGGGTGCAGCACCTGCTCGACGACGGGTCCGGCACCCGCTACCGGCTCTCGGTGGAGGACGGCCCCGAACTGGAGTTGGTGCTCTGGACGGCCGAGCCGGGGGCGAGCGTGACCCCGGGTGCCCCGACCATCGACCTCGGCCGGCGGCGCTACACCTGGGCCGAGACGGGGCAGGCGCGCTACACCGCCACCGAGGAGACCGGGCTGCCGGCGGCCGGCACGATGCGCTACCACGACTACCAGTCCGCCGGCACCGCGCGGCTCTCCTTCGAGGCGTACGGCGAGGAGGGCTGGCGGGTGGCCCGTGGCGGCCTGCTCGACCGCGCTGACCTGACGATCCTTCCCAGATCCGGGGAGCGCTGAGCCCGAGCCGGGTGGGCGCGCCGGCTCGCCACGGCATGCCGAAACGGCCGGTTGCCGATACGGTGTGGGCGATCTGAGGGAAGGAGAATCATGGTCGATTCCCAGAGCACGCCGGCCCGTCAGCGGCCATCGGTTGTGTCGATTTCCAGTTACCTGCTCTACCTGTTCGTGGCGCTCCAGGTGATCACGCTGATCATCTCGCTCACCACCCTCGGCAAGACGCGGGATGCGCTCCGCGCCGCGTACGAGGGCAGCAGCACCGACGGCGACCAGGTGGCCGACGTCTTCGTCGCCATCGGCCTCGGCGGCGGCATCCTGATGCTGCTGCTCGCGGTCACGCTGGCGGTGCTTGCCATGTTCAACAACCAGGGCCGCAACGGTGCCCGGATCACCACCTGGATCGTCGGTGGCGTCATGGTCTGCTGCGTGGGCGGTGGCCTGCTCAGCAACGCGGGCGGCGGTTTCAACACCGGTGGCGGCACCGGTGACGGGCCCAGCCCCGACGAGATCCAGCGCCGCCTGGAGGAGGCCCTGCCCTCCTGGGTGACCCCGGTCAGCCTGCTGCTCGGTGTGCTCAGCCTGATCGCGCTGGTCACGGCGCTGGTGCTGCTGGCGCTGCCGAAGGCCAACCCGTTCTTCCGCAAGGCCACCACGGCCTGGGAGCCGCCGGCACCGGGTGCCAGCTACCCGGGCAACCCGCAGGTCCCGGGTCAGCCCGGCTACCCGCAGGTCCCGGGTCAGCCCGGCTACCCGCAGGTCCCGGGTCAGCCCGGCTACCCGCAGTCGTCCGGTGAGCCAGGCTATCCGTCGAGTGGGGAGCCGAGCTACCCGCCGCCGACGGACCGGCCGGGCGACACGCCGCCCACGGACCGGCCCGGGCCAACCCCACCGTCGACGAGTTGACCGCCAGATAAGCACGACGCCGACGATCCCTCCGAGTAGGTTGCAACCCGACGCCTACCGGAGGGATTCGTCGTGTCGTACCCCGAATCGGCACCGGCTCGCCGGCCCGCCGTCGTCCTGATCGCCGCGTCCGTGCTGTGGGTGATGGCGGTGGCCTCGCTCGCGTACGCCGTGGTCGACCTGCTGGTGCTGGGCGGGACTGTCGACGCGTTCCGCTCCGCCGCCCGCGACACCGCGGCGAGCCCGGAGCAGATCGACGACGTGGTGACCCTGCTTCGCGCGTCCAGCGTGCTGTCGGCGGTGCTGGCGGCGCTGTCCGTGCCGGTGCTCGCCGGTCTGGCCCTCGGGCTGGTGGCGGCCCGCAACGGCGCCCGCGTGGCCACCTGGGTGATCAGTGGGCTCGGCGTGCTCGGCGGTTGTTGCAGCGTGGCGGTGCTCATCGGTGAACGGGCCGCGCCACTGCAGCTGGGTGCCGACGACCAGGCTCTCGCCGAGTTGCTGGGCCTGGTCGGCGACGCGTACCCGTCCTGGTGGATCCCGCTCAACGCTGGGCTTTCCGTCGGGCAGGTGCTCGGTTACCTTGTAGTAGCCGTGCTGCTGGCCCTGCCGGCGGCGAACGCCTGGTTCGGTCACCGCCGCTCGACCGCGCCGACTCCACCATCCGCACCACCCGCGTTCACGTCCGCCCCGCCGGCGCCGCCCGCGCCCCCGTACCCGCCCAGGTGAGGAACCGTCCCGTGTCGCTCGACCCCACGGCTGCCGAGCGTCGAGCACTGATCACCGGGGCCACCGCCGGCATCGGTGCGGCGTTCGCCCGGAGGCTGGCCGCCGACGGTTGGCACCTGGTGCTTGTCGCCCGCGACGCGGCCCGGTTGGCGCAGATGGCCGGTGAGGTGAGTGCCACCCACGGTCGCGAGGCGGAGACGATCGCGGCGGATCTGTCCACCGACGACGGGTGCGCCATCGTGGAGCGACGGCTCACCGACGGCAGCCCGGTGCACCTACTGGTCAACAGTGCCGGGATCAGCCTCAACAAACCGTTCCTGCGCTCCACCGCGGAGGACGAGGCGCGCCTGCTGCGGCTCAACGTGCACGCGGTCATGCGGCTGACCCTGGCGGCGTTGCGGCCGATGACCGAACGCCGAAATGGGGCAGTGATAAATGTCTCTTCGGTCGCCGGGTTCAGCACGGCGATGCCGGGTTCGACGTACCCGGCCAGCAAGGCCTGGGTCACCAACTTCAGTGAGTCCGTTGGTCTGTCGGCACGGCCGTTCGGTGTCCGGGTGATGGCCCTCTGCCCCGGCTACACCCGCACCGAGTTCCACCAACGGGCCGGCATCAACATGTCCAAGACGCCCGAATGGATGTGGCTGCGGGCCGAGGACGTGGTCGACGAAGCCCTGCGTGACCTGGGCAAAGGCAAGATGGTCAGTGTCCCGTCCTGGAAGTACAAGGTGGCCGTCGCCGGCATGCGGCACGCGCCCCGTCGGCTGCTCCAGGCGGTCGCCCGAGACACTCGCGGCCGGATCGGTCGCGACGACCACTGAGCCTCGATCGGCCCACCGGCCCCCGGTGGTCGTTGCCGAGGCGTTGGCACGCCGCTGTCAGGCCAGTCGCTGAGCGTAGTCGAACATCGCCAACCATCGGTCCCTCACCGGGCTGATCAGGGTGGACCCCGCACACACCGTCCAGACTTGCGCAGTAACCTCTATCGCCATGGGCGACCACGACGACCTGCGTAAATTCATTACCGACCTGGCCGTGGTCCACGGGCGGGTCGTGCTCTCCTCGGGGCGGGAGGCAGACTGGTACGTGGATCTGCGGCGCGTCACGCTCCATCACCAGGCCGCTCCTCTGGTCGGCCGGGTGTTGCTCGACCTCACCGCCGACTGGGATTACGCCGCGGTCGGTGGTCTCACCCTGGGCGCGGACCCCGTCGCGCTCTCGATGCTGCACGCCGCCGCTCCGACCGGCCGGGCCCTGGACGCCTTTGTGGTGCGCAAGGCGGGCAAGGCGCACGGTCTGCAGCGACGGATCGAGGGACCGGAGGTGGCCGGCCGCCGGGTGTTGGCGGTGGAAGACACGTCCACGACGGGCGGAAGTGTGTTGACCGCTGTCGAGGCGCTTCGCGAGGCCGGGGCGGAAGTCGTGGGCGTGGCGGTTATTGTTGATCGAGGCGCCGGCGACGCGGTGCGAGCCGCCGGATTGCCTTACCGGGCGGCCTATACGTTGGCTGACCTCGGCCTTGTGGCGTAAAAGTTTGCCGATTCGGATCTGCTGATATGCAGGCGGATCGATGCTGCTGGTGGAAGGATGGAATACGTGGGAACTGCGTTGGCCGAAATGACTATGCCTCAGATCTCGCCGCTTAACGGCGAGCCGATCGAACGTGCCGATGCCGAGCGTCTCGCCGGGGTCCTCAAGGCCCTTGCGGATCCTGCTCGGCTGCGGCTGCTCAGCCTGATCCAGTCGGCCCCAGAGGGCGAGGCGTGCGTCTGTGACCTGACGGCGCCGCTCGGCCTCTCTCAGCCGACGGTCAGTCATCACCTGCGTATCCTCACCGAGGCGGGCTTGCTGCAGCGGGAGAAGCGCGGTGTCTGGGCGTACTACAGCCTGGTCCCGAGTGCGATCGCGACGATCGCCGACCTGCTGACCCCGCCGCGTAAGCGGGCCACCAAGAAGGCCCGCTGACGTAGGCACTGCACGCCGTCCCATGCCGGGACGGCGGTAGGCACTGCACGCCGTCCCATGCCGGGACGGCGGTAGGCACTGCATGCCGTCCCGCGCCGGGACGGCGCCCGGTGGCGAGCCAGGGGTGGCGCCACCGGTGGGTGACACCTGCTCGTCCCCGGCCGCACCGCCGGAGGCCGGGTCCGACATGCCGACGGCCGACCCCCTCACCAGGGGGCCGGCCGTCGTCGTACGTGGGTTCAGCGGTCCTGGCCGTGCTCCGGGCGCTGCCGGTCGTGCTGGTGTCGGTCGTGGTCGAACGCCTCGCGAGCTGCCTCCACCGCACCGGCGGCGCTGGCCGCCGCAACCACCGCGACCGCCTCGCCGCGCTTGCGAGCGCGCCGGTCGCGAAGGAACTCGAAGAAGATCGGCAACACCGAGATCAGGATGATCAGGGCGACCACCGGCAGGATGTAGCGGTCGATCTTTTCGCCGATGGCGTCGTAGATCTGCTCCGCGAGCAGGTAGCCGATCAGCAGGATGCCGTCCACCCAGAGCACCGCGCCGACGACGTTCCAGAGCAGGAACGTCCGAGCCGGCATGCCGAGCGCTCCCGCGACCGGGTTGAGGAACGTGCGGACGATCGGAATGAAGCGCGCCAGCACCACGGCCTTCGCCGGGCCGAACTTCTCGAAGTAGTACTCGGCCTTCTCCACGTACTCCTTCTTGAAGAGCCGGGAGTTTGGCCGTTCGAACATCGGCCGGCCATACCGAGCGCCGAGCCAGTGCCCCAGTTGGGCGCCGACGATCGCGCAGATCGGCCCGCCGATCAGCAGGCCAGCCAGGTTGAGGCGGGTGCCGTCGCCGAAGATCGCGTCCGCCACCGGTGACGCGGCGACGCCGGCGAGGAACAGCAGCGAGTCGCCCGGGAAGAAGAAGCCCACCAGCAGGCCGGTCTCGGCGAAGAGGATCACCCACACGCCGATCAGCCCGAAGGTTTGCAGCAGATCCTTGGGATCGAGCGGGTTCAGGGCGACGCTCTCCACGAGAGCGCGAGTCGTCTCAGCTGTGTCCACGGCCACAAAGGGTACCGAAGCCCAGGCCTGGTGCCGCGCCGGACCGGCCCGCACCACCCGCCCGCGTAGAAGCCGCCCTCGCACTCACACGGCAGGTGGCTTCCGCGCTCATCGGTAGTCGTCCTCGTCGCCGGTCACCACGCGTGCCTGCTCCATCGCGTCCCAGTCGTCGACCTCCAGCCCGCGCTGCGGCGTACCGTCGACGTCCACGGGGCCGGCCACTGTCGCCTGCTCGACGGCGTCCGCCGGCTCCGCCTCGGGGTCACGTTCGTCCGGGGCGAGGTGGTCGCCGGGGGTGAAGTCCTCGTCGGGTTGACCCATCGTCTCTCCCGGGGGTCTCGGGGCACGGTTCCCACCCACCGTACGGGCTGGACCGGCACCGTGCCCGGAGGCGGAGTGGCGGAATCAGCCCTCGCGGACGCGACCCGGTGCCAGGATGGTGCCGTGGGCTTCCTCATCCGATTGGCGATCACCGCGATCGCGTTGTGGATAACCACGCTCATCGTGCCCGGGGTCGACGTGCACGGCCGTTCCGGCGGCAACACCGTGCTCACCCTGATCGTGGTGGCGCTGATCTTCGGCGTGATCAACGCGGTGCTCAAACCGATCATCCGGGTGGTCGGCTGCGTGTTCTACCTGCTGACACTGGGCCTGTTCGCGCTCGTGGTCAACGCGTTGCTGTTCCTGCTCACCGACCGGATCGCCCGGGGGCTCGACCTGCCGTTCCAGGTGGACGGTTTCTGGGCGGCGTTCTGGGGAGCCATCGTGATGACAGTGGTCACCTGGCTGATCAGCGTCATCGTGCCGGACAACCTGGACCGCCGGTGAACGGCTAGGACCCGGGTCGGTTGTTCCGGCACACCCCACCTACGGGATACTGCCGGGCGGAGGACAGCGCGGTCCGGCGCACAAGTGAACAACAGCGGCCAGCACGGCCGAGAGTGGTAAGTAAGGAGCGCATCACATGCCCATCGCTTCCCCCGAGGCCTACGCGGAGATGCTGGACCGCGCCAAGGCTGGCCGGTACGCGTACCCCGCGATCAACGTGACCTCCTCGCAGACGCTGAACGCGGCGCTCAAGGGCTTCGCCGACGCGGAGAGCGACGGCATCATCCAGGTCTCCACCGGTGGTGCCGAGTACCTGTCCGGCCCCTCGATCAAGGACATGGTCACCGGTGCCGTGGCGTTCGCCGCGTACGCGCACGAGGTCGCCAAGAAGTACTCGGTCAACATCGCCCTGCACACCGACCACTGCCCGAAGGACAAGCTGGACAAGTTCGTCCGCCCGCTGATGGCCATCTCGCAGGAGCGGGTGCAGCGCGGCGACGAGCCGCTGTACCAGTCGCACATGTGGGACGGCTCGGCCGTGCCGGTCGCGGAGAACCTCCAGATCGCCGCCCAGCTCCTCGACGAGGCCGCCAAGGCCAAGATCGTCCTTGAGATCGAGGTCGGCGTCGTCGGTGGCGAGGAGGACGGCGTCGAGAACGCCATCAACGACAAGCTCTACACCACCACCGATGACGGCCTGGCCATGGTCGAGGCGCTCGGCCTCGGCGAGAAGGGCCGCTACATGGCGGCGCTGACCTTCGGCAACGTGCACGGCGTCTACAAGCCGGGCAACGTCAAGCTCCGTCCGGAGATCCTCAACCAGATCCAGGAGGCCGTCGGCGCCAAGTACGGCAAGGACAAGCCGCTCAGCCTGGTCTTCCACGGCGGCTCCGGCTCCCTGCTGAGCGAGATCCGCGAGGCCCTGGACTACGGCGTGGTGAAGATGAACATCGACACCGACACCCAGTACGCCTTCACCCGGCCCGTCGCGGACCACATGCTGCGCAACTACGACGGCGTGCTGAAGATCGACGGCGAGGTCGGCAACAAGAAGCAGTACGACCCGCGCGCCTGGGGCAAGGCCGCCGAGGCCGGCCTGGCCGCCCGGGTCGTCGAGGCGTGCGAGCACCTGCGCTCCACCGGCACCACGATGACCAAGTAACGACGCACCACCGACGGCCGGCTCTCCCTCCCGGGGAGCCGGCCGTCGTCGCTCAGACGGTGAGCAGCCGGACCGCCTCGTGCACGTCGTCGGTGAGGTGGATCGTCGACGACAGGTCACCGAACGGGGACGCGGCCAGCAGCGGACGCAACAACGCCTGCACCGGCAGCTCCGCGGTCCAGTAGCCGCGGTCCAGGAAGATGTACGCCCCACTGGCGCCGTCGGTGCCGTAGTAGGTCTTCGTGGCCGCCTGGAACACCTCCTGCACCGTGCCCGCCCGCCCCGGAGCGAAGACGATGCCGCCCCGGGCGAGCCGCAGGATGGTGTCCTCCCGGATCGCGTTCGAGAAGTACTTCGCGATCCGCCCGGCGAACAGGTTCGCCGGCTCGTGCCCGTACAGCCAGGTCGGGATGGCCAGCCCACCGGCCCGCGCCCAGCCGAGGTCGTCACCACGCTGCCGGGGCACGCCCGCGTAGCGCTGCCGCACCGCCAACGCGGTGGCCGTGTACCGGTGGTGGTCGGTGAAGTCGGGCGCGCCGGCCAGCAGGTCGATCGCCTCGGTCAACTCGGCCGCCGGCCGGTCCGCCAGGTAGGCGCCCAGGTTCGCGGCCTCCATCACCCCCGGACCGCCGCCGGTCACCACCAGGCGGTCGGCCCGCGCCAGCTCCCACCCCAGCACGGCAGCCATCCGGTACGCGGGACTGCCGCGCCGCACCGCGTGCCCGCCCATGATGCCCACCACCGACTGCGGCCCGTGTCGGGACAGCCAGACCCGGGTGGCGTCGGCCAGCGCATTGTCCACACCGTGGTCGTGCAGCCGCTGACCCAGCGCCTCCCGGACATCCGGCAGCGCGCCACCGTGCGCCCGGAAGTGGTCGTACACCCGGGTGTCGTACATCCCGGTGAACCCGCCCTCGGCGAACCCGGCGGCCAGGTCTTCCGGGGTGTAGAGGTGCGCCGGCTGGGTCGGGTACGGCAGCCCCGAGAACGGCGGCACCACGTTCGCGCCGCGCCGGACCAGGTCGGCCCCGACGTCCCGGGAGGCGAACCGGCAGCCCACGAAGAGCGTGCCGGCGACCTCGATGCCGGTGAGGTCAGGCACCGGCGCCAGGTCGAGGCGCAGGCCCTGAACGGTCAGCCCGGTCAGTCGGCCGGTGGCCAACTGCCGATCGAACTCGTCGCGGGTCTGGATCTCGTCGACGTGCAGGTGCGGCTCGATGACGTCCGCGGGAGGTGGGGTCGGCACCCGGCCATCCTGCCCCTGCGCCGGGGCCGGCCAAACCTCGGGCCTGGGGTGTAACCGACAGGAGCCCGGTGACCGAGGCCACCGGGCTCCTGCATAACCGGTTCCTGGGGAGGCTCCGGACCATTAGTTGTAGTGGAAAAGATCCGGCGGCGGCATAGGCCGCAGGCGTGACCAACTCCTCAGCCGTTCAGCGGAACGTGTCGGCCGACCCGCTCGCGTGTCGCCCTGTCCAGCGGGTTGAATGGGGCGATGCAGAACCTCTTGCCAGAGCCACCGGCCACCCGCCTGCCCGCGAACGACGAGGCCGACGCCGCCCTGGCTGCCGCCGAGCAGGCCGGCACCGAGGAGGCGTTCGCCAGCGTGGCGGCCGGCTTCCCGACCTTCAGTGCGGGCTGGGCGGCGCTTGCCGCCCGCTCGTTCGCGCAGGGCCAGGTGGTGACCGCGTACGCCTACGCCCGCACCGGCTACCACCGTGGCCTCGACCAGCTGCGCCGCAGCGGTTGGAAGGGGCACGGTCCGGTGCCGTGGTCGCACGAGCCCAACCGGGGCTTCCTGCGCTGCCTCTACGTGCTGTCCCGAGCAGCGGACGAGATCGGTGAGGCCGACGAGGCGGCCCGCTGCGCCCAGTTCCTGCGCGACTGCGACCCGGAAGCGGCGGACGCGCTGGCGAGCAACTGACCCGCACCGGCGGCCGGCCCGACTCCGGGCCGGCCGTCGGCGGTCACAACCCCTCGGCGACCGCGGCGGCGATCTTCAGCCAGGCGTCCCGGGTGGCCGTGGAGAGCCCGCCGTACCGGATCGGCTCACCCGTGTCGATGAGCCGCTCGTACGGGGCCAGCAACACCGCCCGGGTACGGGCCGCGAAGTGCTCCTGGATGGCCGGCAGGTCGATCTCCTTGCGCGACGGCGGCATCGACACCACGGTCACGGCCTGGCGGACCAGCCGCTGCCGGCCACTCTGCTCCAGGTGGTCGAGCATCCGGGCGGCGGTCTCGGCGGAGTCGTTACGGGCCGACATGGTCACCACCAACTGGTCGGTGGCGTCCATCGACGCCTGCCAGTTCTGCGCCCGGACGTTGTTCCCGGTGTCCACGAAGATCAGCTTGTAGAACCGGCTGACCACCTCACGGATCTCGGCGAACGCGGCGGCGGTCAGCATCTCGCCGCCGGTGGCCGACTCGTCCGAGGCCAACACGTCGAACATGCCCTCGCCCTGCGAGCGGACGTACTGCGACAGGTCACCGACCCGCCCGTGCGCACCCTGGAACTGCCCGAGATCCCGCAGCATGTCCCGCACCGTGCGGGAGTGGAAGTCCTGCTGGGCACGCATCCCGAGGGTGCCCTGGGTCTCGTTGTTGTCCCAGGCCAGCACGTAACCACCGCGCTTCTGGCCGAACGTCATCGCGAGCAGCAGGATGGCCACCGTCTTACCGGCGCCACCCTTCGGGTTGACCACTGTCACCTGCCGCAGCCCGCCGAAGTTGCGGCGCACCATCTCGATGTCCCGCTTGAGCTCCTGCTCGTGCCGCCCCGGAGAGAGCCGGAGCAGCCCCGTCCGGTTGACCATCGCGCGTACGCCCATGGTCGCCACCGGATCGACGGGCCGAACCTGCCGGCGCCGGCTGAAGTCCTCGGCGGTCGGTACCGCCGTCTCCTCCGGGGTCCAGCTCGCATCCGGATACGTGGCGGCATCCGGGTAGCCGGCGGTGGGCACCCGGGTCACCCCCTCCGCCTCCTGGTAGGGCTGCCCAGCCTGGACGCCGGACGTGCCCTGCTGCCAGGGCGGCGGGTACCAACCCGGAGACGGCGGGAACGGCCCGGGTGGTGGGGCCGCCGGCCCGGCCTGCTGAGGAGCCTGCGGCAGGCTGCTGAACTGCGTCAGGTCGGGCGGCGGCGGGATGTGCCCGGGGCCGGCCTGCCCGGAGGTCACCGGGGTGAACGACTGACCCGGGTGCGCCGGCTGCGGGTCGGGCGGGGCGGGAAGCGGGGAAGTCACCGTGGCGGCCTCGTCGTTGGCCGGTGCGGACGCTCCGGTGGGGCGTTGCGGCGGATACGCCCACGGCGACTCGGTGACCGGCCGCGCCGTCCCGACGGCAGGCCCGTCGGTCCCGATCCCGTCGGCCTGCGATGCCAGCCCGGCCGCCGCGGGCCCGGCTGCCGCCGGGGCTGTGCTGGTCGGGCCTGTGCTGGTCGAGCCTGCGGGGGTCGGGCCCGCGTTCGGGCGGCCGGCGGGTGTGGGGGCTGCGGTGGGTTGGTCGGTGGGCATCGCGGCGGCGGGGCGATCCAGGGTGAACGGCAGGTCCAGGTCGACACCACCCGGGGGGATCGGAGCGGCGGCGACGCCGGTCGGACTCCGGTCGCCGGCCTGCGTCTGCGCCACGCTGCTGATCGTGTTGCGTGCGCCGTTGGTCGCCCCGGCGGCGGTGCTCGCGGGAGCGCCGGCTGCCCGGGGTGTGCCTGGTGTGGTTGGCCTGCCGGTCGTCGGCGTGCCAGTCGCTCGCGTGCCAGTCGCTCGCGTGCCGGCCGCTGGCGTGCCTGGTGCGAGCTGCGTGCCTGGTGCCGCTGGGGTGCTGGTCGCTGGCGTGCCGGTCGGCGGCGTGCCCGGTGCCGGCGGTGTGCCGGTTGCCGGCGTTGCGGGCGGTGTCGACGCGGCGGTTGGTGCCGCCGGGTCGGCTGGCGGCCAACTCGGCTGCGCTGGCGCCCAGCCGGACGCGGTGGTGGACGAGCCGCTGCCGCCCCAGCCGCCCGGCACCGGGACGGCACCGGTGAGCGACGGATAGTCGGCCGGCGAAGGCGGTGGCTGGGCCGGGGCCCCGGGTTGCCCGGGAACCGGCGGCCGTCCGGTCGGCGGTGCGGCCACCGGCGGAGTCACCGGCCCGGGTGCGACAGACGACGGCGCACCCCGCTGTTGGGCGACCGCCGCCCACGGCGGCACCGCGCTACCCGCGTCGCGGTCGGCGGGATCCGGTGGCCAGAGTGGTTCGATGTCCCGCTCTGGCACCGGCTGCTGGCCGTGCACCTGCGCGCGGTCGGCGTTCTCGTCCATTACGGCCCCTCCCAGTCCTCCTGCGAGGATAGGCCCATCCGCCGAGAAGGGGCCGTCGGCGCAGCCGGGCCGGCCCTTCGGTGCGGGCAGGGTCAGCTCGACCAGACCGCCCAGGCGCCGGGCTCGATCCACCAGGAACGCTTCCGGGTCAGCTCACCCTCGACACCATCGTCGAGGTAGGGGACCTTCCCCTCCCGGGGCAGCACCGAAACGGCCCGTCCACGGGCCCGCCGCACCTCGAGGCGTACCCGCTTGCGGCCCAGCGCCGAGCGGACGACCACCGGCACGGCAACCGCGACCTCGATCTGGCCGTCGGTCGGGTCCGGTGCGGTCAGCAGCGTCACGTCGTCGAGCGTCGCGTACCCGCCGGCGTTGCCGACCACGCACGCCAGCAGCGGTTCGTCTCCGTTGGTGAGGACGGTGTCGTCCACCTCCACCCGGGCCCGCCAGTGCAGCGGCCGGCCGGCGTCGTCGGCGGCGCCGAGGAGCGCGCCGTCCAGGGTCACCGATCCACCGTCGTTGCGCAGCAGGTCGAGTCGGCGCACCGTGCCGTCCACCACCGCGGCGGCCACCGCCGCCGGGTCACGCGGCAGCCCGAGCTGCGCGGCCAGGTCGCGGTGCGTGCCGCCACGGGCCGGATCGAGCGGGAGTACGGCCACCGGCGGCAGGTCGGGCAGGGTCCGGTTGCCGGGCAGATCCGCCGGACGCCTGCTCGGCGCTGGCGCGTACCGCCGGACCAGTCGGCGCAGCACGGCGCGCAACTGCCCGTCGCTGGCCGTGGCGACGACCAGCCGGGTCTTGCCGTCCAGGTCGGGCCAGGTGAGGCCATCCGGGCGGGCCGGACCGTCGAGCCGCGCCAACACCGCGTCGATCTCCGCGTCGGAGCGGGCGGTGACCATCTCCACCCGCGCGCCCCGGGCGATCAGCGCATCGGAGCAGGCCAGCACCGGCACCCGTGGCCGCTCGGTGGCGCACCGCTCGGTGTCCCCGCCGGTCTGGGCCCCCTGGCCGGTGTCGGGCTGGCCGGTGTCGGGCTGGCTTTTCGGGTCGGTGGCGGCCTCGGTGGCACCGCCGCAGCAGGCCCCTCCGCTGCCACAGCCCCCGGGAGCGTCCCGCTCCGAACCGAGGGTGAGCAGCACCACGTCGTACACGGAAGGAGCCTCCTGCCTCTCGACGCGACCCCTGCCGGCCGCGCCGTCACTACTTGTTAACCTGACACCCCGGGCTCGCCAACCGGTCGCCACCTGGCACCCGAGCCTTCTGGAGGCGGAAAAGATGCCAGCGATCGTGCTCATCGGCGCTCAGTGGGGCGACGAGGGCAAGGGCAAGGTTACCGACCTGCTGGGTGAGCGGGTCGACTACGTCGTGCGCTACTCCGGTGGCAACAACGCCGGCCACACGGTGATCACCCCGGACGGCCAGAAGTACGCGCTGCACCTGATGCCGTCCGGCGCACTCTCGCCGAACGCGATGATCGTCATCGGCAACGGTGTGGTGGTCGACCCGAAGGTGCTGCTCGCCGAGATCGACGGTCTGGCCGAGCGCGGCGTCGACGTGTCCCGGCTGCGGATCTCCGGTGACGCGCACCTGATCATGCCGCACCACCGGGCACTGGACCGGGTGATCGAGCGTTACCTCGGCTCGTCGCGGATTGGCACGACCGGCCGGGGCATCGGCCCGGCGTACGGCGACAAGGTCGCCCGGATCGGCATCCGGCTCCAGGACCTGCTCGACCCGGGCATCCTGCGTAAGAAGCTGGAACTCGCCCTGCGCGAGAAGAACCAGATCCTGTTCAAGGTGTACAACCGCAAGGCGATCGACCTTGAGGCGACCGTCGACGAGTACCTGGAGTACGCCGAGCGGCTCAAGCCGTACATCGCGGAGACCCGGGCCATGCTCTGGGACGCCCTGGACCGGGGCGACACGGTGCTGCTGGAGGGCGCGCAGGCCACCATGCTCGACATGGACCACGGCACGTACCCCTTCGTGACCTCGTCCAACCCGACCGCCGGTGGTGCCTGCGTGGGTGCCGGCATCCCGCCGACCGCGATCAACAAGGTCATCGCGGTGAGCAAGGCGTACACCACCCGGGTCGGCGCGGGACCGTTCCCGACCGAGCTGTTCGACGCCAGCGGCGAGCACCTGCGCAAGATCGGCGCGGAGTACGGCACCACCACGGGCCGGGAGCGGCGTTGCGGGTGGTTCGACGCGGTCGTCGCCCGGTACGCCTGCCGCCTCAACGGTGTCACCGACCTGGTCATCACCAAGCTGGACGTGCTCACCGGCCTGCCCAAGGTGCCGCTCTGCGTCGGCTACGAGATCAACGGCGTCCGGGTCGACGACATGCCGATGAGCCAGACGGACTTCCACCACGCCAAGCCCGTCTACGAGGAACTCGACGGCTGGTGGGAGGACATCACCAAGGCGAGAACCGTCGAGGACCTGCCGGAGAACGCCCGCCGCTACATCGCCCGGGTGGAAGAACTCTGCAACACCAAGGTGAGCGTCGTAGGAGTAGGCCCAGGGCGAGAAGAAAACGTAGTCCTCCACCCCCTCCTCCCCTAACAGTGCCCCGGTGTTGATCATGAGGTTATAGCCACTCGCGGCGGCGTGGAGCAATAACCTCATGATCAACTGGGCTTGAGTGGTGGGCAGTAGGATGCGGTGTCGTGCGGGTTCTTTTGGTGGGTGGGGGCGGGCGGGAGCATGCGCTTGCGCTCGGGCTGGTGCGCGATTCGGCTGTGTCGGCGCTGATTGCCGCGCCGGGTAATCCGGGGATCGCGAGCGTGGCTGAGCTGCGGGCCGTGACTCCGACTGATCCGACAGCGGTGGCGGCGCTGGCCGTGGAGACATCCGCCGACCTGGTGGTGATCGGGCCGGAGGCGCCGCTGGTCGCCGGGGTCGCCGACGCCGTACGCGCCAAGGGGATCGCCGTGTTCGGCCCCTCCGGTGCGGCCGCTCAGCTGGAGGGTTCCAAGGCGTTCGCCAAGGACGTGATGACCGCCGCCGGCGTGCCGACCGCCCGGGCGTACGTCTGCACGGACCAGGAGAGCACCGCCCGCGCGCTCGACGAGTTCGGTGCCCCGTACGTGGTGAAGGACGACGGTCTCGCCGCCGGCAAGGGTGTGGTGGTGACCGACGACCGGTCCGCGGCTCTGGCGCACGCCGCCGAGTGTGGACGGGTCGTGGTCGAGGAGTTCCTCGACGGTCCGGAGGTCAGCCTCTTCGTGGTCACCGACGGGGAGGCGGCGCTGCCGCTCCTGCCGGCACAGGACTTCAAGCGGCTCGGCGACGGCGACACCGGGCCGAACACCGGCGGCATGGGGGCGTACGCGCCACTGGCCTGGACCCCGTCCGGCCTGGTCGACGACGTCCTGCGTGACGTGGTCCACCCGACGCTGGCGGAGATGCGCCGCCGGGGCACCCCGTTCGCCGGCCTGCTCTACGTCGGGCTCGCGATCACCGCCACCGGTCCTCGGGTGATCGAGTTCAACGCGCGCTTCGGTGACCCAGAGACGCAGGTGGTGCTCGCGCTGCTGGAGACCCCGCTGGGCGGGCTGCTGCACGCGGCGGCCACCGGCACGCTTGCCGAGCATCCGCCGCTGCGCTGGCGGGACGGCAGCGCGGTGACAGTGGTGCTGGCCTCGCCGGGCTACCCGGTCGCGCCCAGCACCGGCGACGTGATCACCGGCGCGGACCGGCCGGGCATCATCCACGCGGGCACCGCCCGCCGGGCCAGCGACGGCGCGTTGCTCTCCGCCGGCGGCCGGGTTCTCTGCGGTACGGCCACCGGTCCCGACCTGGCTGCCGCGCGGGACGCCGCATACGCGCTGGTGGACGGGGTGAAGCTGGCTGGCTCGCAGCACCGCACCGACATCGCCGCCGCCGCGATCGACGGCCGGATCACGATTCCCGGCTGAACCCGGGCAACCCCGGCCCTCCCCGCCGCCGTTTGAGCGGTGAGGTGAGGGGTGGTGGGAGATGCCGGTCGATGTCGAGGGCTACCGCGACTCCGTCGGTACGCGGCTGGAGCCATTTCGACGCACGGCGTACCTGTTGTGTGGCGACTGGCACACGGCCGACGACGGGGTGGCGATGTTCAGCGCCAGCAAGCCTGACCCTCTATCCCTGAGCGTTTGTCACCCTCGATGGGCAACCCGGCGTTACTCCCGCCACGACTTAGCGGTGTCGGAGGCACAGCGACGGGAGGAGTGGGAGATGCGGGTTTGCGGACGATCACCGTGCTGTTGGTGGCCGGTGGGAGGACAGGTCCGACGATGCCGTTGAGCCCGAGGTCGGTCGAGCGGTCCGCGGCCGACGCCGAGTACACCGAATGCGTTCGCGTTGGTCTGGCGCAGTGGCGCCGGACGGCGTACCTGATGTGCGGTGACTGGCACCAGGGCGACGACATCGTGCAGCGGGTGCTCACCGAGTTGTACCGCAACTGGCCTCGGGCACGGCGGGCCGACAGCCTGAATGCGCTGGTCCGGACGATGTTGATGCGGCGGTTGATCGACGAGCGGCGACGCGGCTGGGCTCGGGTGCTGATCACCGACCTGCTTCCGGAGCGGCCCGCACCGACCGCCCCGGATGCCACGGTGCGGCTCGATCTGGTGACGGCGCTGCGCCAGGTCGCGCCGCGGCAGCGGGCCGTCCTGGTGCTCCGGTTCTTCCAGGACCTGAGTGTGGAGGAGACGGCACAGGCGCTGGGTTGCGCGCCGGGCACCGTCAAGAGCCAGACCGCCAAGGGGTTGGCGACGCTGCGAGGACTGCTCGCCCCCGCCCGAAACGGCGTGCCGACCACGCAGACCGGCACGGCGAGTGGCGTGCCGACCAACGTGTTAGCCCACGGGAGTTCATCATGATCGATGAGATGGATCTGGCGCGGTTGATGCGCGCCGAGTTCGAGGCGGCCGAGCCGCCGTCCGCCGTGGTGAACGTCGAACGGGCGATGACCGCCGGGCGGCGGCAGCGGTGGTACGCGCGCAGTGCGGGCGCCGCACTGGCGGTGGTCGCGGTGGTTGTCGGCGCCGTCACGATGCCGGGCCTGGTCGCGCCGACGGACGGGTCGTCGCCGTCGGCGCCGCCGTCGTCACTGAACCTGTTCGGCGCCCTGGCTCCGCTGGAGCCGTACACCGGGAAGGTGCCGTCGCCCGACACGTCCCGGATCCCGGCCGCCTTGGAGACGATCGACCCGACCGTTCAGTACATGCGGTTCGGTTGGTTGCCGTCGGGCCTGGCCAGGCTGAGTTACGACGCGGGTGTGTCGCCCCTTGGCCTGGGTGTCTCTCTGAGCGGGGATGCCGGCGATCCGCAGAACTGGGCGGGAGTCTCGGTCGATCTCTACCCGAAGGGGGTGACGCCACAGGCGCCGCAGGTCATGGGCATTGACCAACGGGCACCAGTCGTGAGTACGGTGCCCGCGCCCGATGTGCGGGGCGCGGCGGCGACATTCACCCAGTACGACGTCGACGGCACCGACCGGCTCTCCCTCCGCTGGCAGTACGCCCCAGACGGCTGGGCCGAGGTCGATGTCGCAACCTGGGCGCAGGGGCAGGACGCCCGCGAGATCGCCCTGCACGTGGCCCAGAAGCTCAGATTCAGTACGACCGAGCGGGTGAAGATGCCAGCCCAGGTCATGGGGGTGCCGCAGAACCTGCGGCTGATCAATGCCACCGTCCAGGGGCCACTGACCCCGGACGGCTGGCGGTGGTACGCCAACGTCATGTACAGCGCCGAACCCGCCACCGCTAGCCCCGGTACGCAGTGGTCGAAGACGCTGGACGTCGGCTTCTCCCCGTACTTCGTGATGACCGACGAGATCCGGGCCGAGCTGAACGGTAAGGAGCCTTTGGAGCCGAACACCACCTTCGACGGTCATCAGGCGGCGTACTTCACCGCTGGCGGTGATCCGGGCTCGCTTGAGTCGCTGACCGTGTACGACGTGCGGGGGATGACGGTCCGCATCGACGCGCACCGCGGCACGCTCGACGAGCAGGGCACCAAGGGCCTGTTCCAGCGCCTCGACCTCGCCGGGGCCAAGCAGGACTGGCGGCCCTCGCTGATCGTCGACTGACGGGCGTCGTCACCGCCCCGGAACTCGCCGGTCTTCCGCCGACGGTTCCGGGGCGGTCAGCCGTAGTAGCGACGTAGCTCTCGGCTGAGCACCTTGCCGGTGGCGTTGCGGGGCAGGTATTTCACGAAGATCACGTCCCGGGGTACGGAGAATCGGGCCAGGTAGTGCCGGACGTACTCGCGTACCGCCTCGGGGTCGAGCGTTTCGTCCGGGTGTAGTGCGAGGAACGCGGACAGCCGCTGGCCGTACTCCGCGTCCGGCACGCCGATCACGGCCGCCTCGCGGACCTGGGGCAGTTGGGCGAGCAGGTCCTCCACCTCGGATGGGAAGACGTTCTCGCCACCGGAGACGATCATGTCGTCGGCCCGTCCGTCGACGAAGAGCAGGCCGTCGGGGTTGAGCCGGCCGAGGTCACCGGTGTCGAGCAGGCCGTCGTGGGTCTCTCGGCTCGCACCGGAGGTGTACCCCTCGAAGAGCATCTCGTTGCCGACGAAGATCCGCCCGACCTGGCCGGGCGGCACCGGCTGCCCGTTGTCGTCGAGCAACTCCAGCCAGGTTCCGTGGGGTGGCCGGCCGGCCGTGGTGGGTGCCTGGCGCAGATCCTGGGGGGCCGCGAGGGAGGCCCAGGAGACCTCGGTGGAGCCGTACAGGTTGAACAGGACGTCGCCGTAGACGTCCATGAACCTCGGAGCGAGCCCGCCGGGCAGGGCGGAACCGCTGACCGCGACGACCTTGAGCGGGGGGCGCGGGTCCGGCGCGGGCACCTCCAGGAGCCGCTGCACCATCACCGGTACGGCGAACAGCGCGTCACACCGGTGCGCGGTCAGGGCGGTGAGCGTGGCGACCGGGTCGAAGCGCCGGTGCAGCACGATGGTGGCCCGCAACGCCAGGCACACCTGGAGGGCGGCGAGCCCCCAGGTGTGGAAGATCGGTGCCGCGATCAGCACCCGGTCCCGGGCGTGCAGCGGGATGCGGTCGATGATGGACACCAGCGGGCCGAAGCCGCTCGGCGTGGGTCGGCGGGCACCCTTGGGCGTACCTGTGGTGCCGGAGGTGAGCACGATGATCCGGCCGTCCCGCTCGGGCGGGTGCAGGTCACCCGGCAGCGCCCCGGCGATCAACTCCTCGCGGGCTCGTTCGTCGAGACGTGGCAGCTCGGCGGGGAGGCCGAGGACCCTTTCGGCGAACTCGTCGTCGTGCACCAGCAGCCGCAGCCGCTGCTCCTCGGCGACGGTGCCCAGTTGGGCGGCGGAGAGCCCGGTGTTGACAAGCACGGCGTCGACGCCGAGCAGGGTGGCCGCGACGATCGTCTCGATCAGCCCGTGGTGGTTGCGGCAGAGCACACCGATCCGGTCACCGGCCTGGACGCCGAGGCCCGCCCGCATCGAGCGGGCCATCCGTTCGGCCCGGTCGAGCAGATCGTGGTACGTCAGCTCGACGCCGTTCTCGTCGACGACCGCCGGCCGGCCCGGGTCCCGGGCGGCTGCCTGACGCAGCTCGCCGGCCAGGCTCCACCCCCACGTGCGCAACGCGTTGAGCTGCGCGGCGACCCGGACAGGGCTGCCGGGGGTGAGCAGCCCGCGACGGGTCAGCGTGGCAACGATGAACGGCAGGTCCATGCCGCAGACCTCCTCGGGTGGTGCGCGGACGGGCGGGGTTGCCCCCCCGTCCAGCAGGGCGTCTTTCCTTGATCATGCACTGGGCGCGACGGAGGCCCCAGGTCGCGTCCGCACGGGGTGACGAAGACGGCACAGAAGGTGGAATCCGCTGCCCTGCGAAGCCCCGGTGGACGGCGTAACCACGAATCGAGTCTCACCAAACAATGAAAGAGCTGTTGGAAATAGGCGCATTCGTCATCGCCTTGGTCGCGCCGAGTCGGGTGCGGTCCAGTGATAATAAACTGTTCTTACAGACCTGCCGCGTATGTTCATCGACGAAGACATGCGATGGAAAGGCGAAATGTTCGACGTTGAGCTCAGTCGTATTCGCTTCCATCGCCCAGGTAGCGCTTCCCAAAATTTGGAGGTTCGGTGAACCTGTCGAAAAAGCGTACTCTTGCCGCAGGGGCAGGAATCGTCGTAGCCGTTACTGGCTCTCTCTTCGCGATTTCTTCGCCTGCCTCGGCGGACTACGCGTGCCCGGCGAGGCAGGTGTGCTTCTTCCAGGACAAGGACGGCCACGGGAGCCCGGCCACGCTGGCGGGTCTGGCCCAGGGCGGCGGCGGCGTCGCCTACTTCTCTGAGCACAAGTTCCACAACGGTGTGAACCTCAATGACAAGGCATCCTCCGTGTTCAACAACACGAACCAGTACCTGGGGGTCTACGAGCACACCATCTACGGTGGGCGGTACCAACGGGTCAAGCCGTACGGGTGGGCCAATTTCGGGAGTGAGGTCAGGAATGACACCGCCTCGTCCGCCCGGTTCGTCGATGAGCCGTGCGTACCGGGGGCGGATTGGTGCTGATCAGGCCCATGGCGTCGGGCCTGGCTGCCGGGCACGCCTAAGTCTTATCGTGGCGGCCCAACTGCAGAGCGAGGGCCGGAATATGCGGCCCTCGCTCTGTCGCCCCATGGAAGAGCGATGCTTCCCGGCGAGCCGCCCGACCGACAGTCGGGCCAGGGGCGGGCCGGTCAGCGGATCTGCACCCCGGAGATCGCCCGGGAGATGACCAGTCGTTGGATCTCGGAAGTGCCCTCGAAGATGGTGTAGATCTTGGCGTCCCGGTACCAGCGCTCGACCGGGTGGTCACGCAGGAAGCCGGCCCCGCCGAGCAGCTGCACCGCCTTCTCGGTGACCGACACCGCCACCTCGCCGGCCTTGAGCTTGGACATCGACCCCTCGCCCGCGGTGAAGGGGCGGTTGTTGCGGCCCATCCACGACGCACGCCAGACCAGCAGCCGTGCAGCGTCGATCTCCATCCGCATGTCGGCAAGCGCGAACGCGACAGCCTGGTTCTCGATGATCGGCCGTCCGAACTGGACCCGGTCCTTCGCGTAGTCCAGGGCGTACTCGTAGGCGGCCCGTGCCACGCCGAGCGCCTGCGCGCCGACGGTGGGTCGGGTCAGCTCGAAGGTCCGCATCGCGGCCTGCCCGGTGGACCGTTGGCCGGAGCGGGCCCGGTCGAGGCGTGCCAGCAGGGCGTCTCGACCGCCGAGCAGGCAGCGGCCGGGCACGCGGACTCCGTCGAGGAAGACGTCGGCGGTGTGCGACGCGCGCAGGCCGAGTTTGCGCAGCTTGCGGGTCGCGGCCAGGCCGGGCGTGCCCGGGGGTACGACGAACGCCGCCTGGCCTCGGGAGCCGAGCGTGGCGTCGACCGAGGCGGTGACCACGTGGACTCCGGCGATCCCGCCGTTCGTGGCGTACGCCTTCTGGCCGGTGAGCACCCACTCGTCGGTCGCCTCGTCGTAGACGGCCCGGGTGCGCATCGCGCCGACGTCGGAGCCGGCTTCCGGCTCGCTTGAGCAGAACGCGGCGACGGCCGGCGAGTCGACGTCGCCGAAGCACTGCGGCACCCATTCGGCAAGCTGGTCCGGGGTGCCGGCACCGTAGATGGCGGCGACGGCGAGCGAGGTGCCGAAGATGGAGAGGCCGATGCCGGCGTCGCCCCAGAAGAGTTCCTCGCTGGCGATCGGCAGGGAGAGCCCGGTGGGGTCGGCCCAGCAGGTGGCGAGGAACTCGAAGCCGTAGAGGCCGACCTTGGCGGCCTCCCGGATCACCGGCCACGGGGTTTCCTCGCGCTCGTCCCACTCGGCGGCGGCCGGGCGCACGACCTCGGCGGCGAAGCCGTGCACCCAGTCGCGCAGATCCCGCTGTTCCTCGTTCAGGTCGAGCGAGAACTCGGCCATGTCAGGCCTTGGGGATGTCGAACAGGTTGGCGATGTTGGCGGCGAGGCCGAGGTCACCCTTCGCTTTCAGCTTTCCGGTCATGAACATCATCACCGGGTTGGCGCCACCGGAGACGATCTTCAGGAACTCGACCGGGCCCATGGTCAGGCTCAGCTTCGGGTCGTGCTGCGGGGTCTCGTTCACCACGCACGTGCCGTCGGCGATGACCACCTCGTAGGTGTCGCTGCCGCCGTCGGGGCGACCGGTGATGACCCAGTGGATGACCGCGTTGGTGGAGCCGGCCCGGTCCGCCCGGAACAGAGCCGGCATCCGCCCGAACACCTCGCCCAGGATCTTGTCGCGCAGGTCACCGGACATCACCTGGGCGATCTTGTCGTCCGGGGTGGACTTGACCAGCTGGGCGAACTCCTTGGGACCCACGTTGGCGAAGGTGGCCGGGTCGAAGTCAGTCATCGGGTGCGCCTTCCGGAAGATTTGTCTACTCGTGCGTAACCCTACGCACGAGTAGGTATGCTCGCAAGGTGTCCACCCCGCCTGCCTTCAAGCGCCTGCCACGTGCCGTTCGTGAGCAGCAGATGCTTGATGCGGCCGTCAAGGTCTTCTCCCGCCGCGGCTTCCATGCCGCCAGCATGGACGAGATCGCGGAGGATGCGGGCATTTCCAAGCCCATGGTGTACGCGTACCTCGGCACCAAGGAGGAACTCTTCGTCGCCTGCCTGCACCGGGAGGGCACCCGGATGATGCAGGCCATCGCCGGTGCCGCTGCCCCTGACCTGCCGGCGGACGTCCGGCTCTGGCGAGGGCTGAAGGCGTTCTTCGGCTTCGTGGGCGCGCACCGCGACGGCTGGGCGGTGCTCTACCGGCAGGCTCGCGGTGAGCAGCCGTTCGCCGGCGAGTTGGCCAGCATGCGGGCCCGGATGGTCGAGGTCGTCGCCGGGATGCTCGACCACGCCCTGCGCGCCGAAGGCCGTGAGATCAGCGCCGTCGACCTGGAGGTCGTCGCGTACGCCCTGGTCGGCGCGGCCGAGTCGTTGGCCGACTGGCTCGCGGACCACCCGGAGGCCGACCCGGAGAAGACCGCCACCCGGATGATGAACGTGGCCTGGCAGGGCGCCGGCCAACTCCTGCACGGCGTCGTCTGGCTCCCGGCCACCGACTGACCGCCGCCCCGAAGCCAGCGCACCCGCCGGGCCGCCCCGAAGCGAAGCCAGCGCGCTGGAGATCAGCGCACCGGCACCCGGCTCACCGGCTCGGTCGTCGACGCCGACTGCGCGGATCGGCGACGCCGGCCGAGCCAGCGAACCACCTCGACGACCGTCGTCACCGTCAGCGCGAGGCCCAGACCGAGCAGGAGGCCGCGCAACGGGTCCTGCTCGAAGGCCAGCCCGCCGAGGTAGCCCACCAGCCCGGAGTAGAGTCCCCACGAGCCGGCGGCGAGCGCGTCGAAGGCCAGGAACCGCCGCCGGGGGTAGTGCACCGCGCCCATGGTGAGGGTGACCGCCGTCCGGCCGCCCGGCACGTAGCGGGCCACCGTGAGGATGAGACCTCCCCGCGTGGCGATGCCCCGACGCGCCCACTCGATGGCGCGCCTGCGCCGACCCTCGGGTGGGAGCCGGTCGAGCAGTCGCGCGCCACCACCCCGCCCGATGGCGTACGAGATGTGGTCGCCGACCAGCGCCCCGGAGGCGGCCACCAGGATCACCGCGGGGAGGTACGGCGCGCCGGAGGCCGCGAACACCCCAGCGGTGATCACCGCCGTCTCGCTCGGCACCACCGGGAAGAACCCGTCGAGCACCGCGATCGCGAAGATCGCCAGATACACCCAGGGCGAGGACATCGTGTCGTGCAGCAGGTCGAGCAGATCCATGCCCCGATGCTGGTACGGGTGGCGGCTCCCGCCATCGGCCAGTGGTCAGCCGGACGCCACTACTTTGGTCGCATCCGGCCCGGACGACGGGTAGGGGTCATCCCCCACCGCACCCGGGTCCGACGGCGCGGGGCGACCCCAGCCGCCGACGACGCCCTACGCTCGTCGCGTGGCCCCCAGCGCCGTCGCCGTCCGGCGGGTCGTCCAGCCGTACGCCCCGCTGCTGCTCGCCGTCCTGGTCGCTGTGGCTGTCGGTGCCAGTGCGACAGGTGACCTCGGGGTCCGCTCTCCGCTGCCGGGCGTGGTCGTGCTGGTGCTCGCGGTGGTCTCGGGTTGGGCCGCCAGCATGACCCGGGCTCGCCGCTGGCCGTTGTTCCTGGCCGCGGCGGTCGGCTGGTTGGTGCTCGCCGCCGCGGCGGCCGGGGTGGTCGCCTCGTACCAGGCGGGCCTGCGGCTGCGGGGCCGGCGGCTCGCCGGTTACCTCGTCGGTGCGGCAGTGGTGCTGGCCGGTGGTGTGCTCGTCGGGCTGGCGGTGGGTGGCGTACGCCGGATCACCACCGCCACCAGCGGCAACGTCCTCTTCCTCGCCACCGGTCTGGTCGGGCTGCCGCTGGTGGTCGGCCTCTGGACGCGGGCGCGCCGGGACACGCTCGTCGCACTGCGGGACCGGGCCGAGCGGCTGGAACGCGAGCAGGAGGCCCGCGCCGACCGGGTCCGCGCCGAGGAGCGGACCCGGATCGCCCGCGAGATGCACGACGTGGTGGCGCACCGGGTCTCGCTGATGGTGGTGCATGCCGGGGCGCTGGAGGTGACCGCGAACGACCCGGCGACCGTCGACGCCGCCGCGCTGATCCGTACGACCGGTCGGGAGGCGCTCACCGACCTGCGGGAGGTGCTGGGTGTGCTGCGGCAGGCCGGTCCGGCCGTGGTGCCGGAGCGAGGGCTCGACGCGTTGGACGAGCTGATCGGGGAGTCCCGTGCCGCCGGGCTGCGGGTGCACCGGCGGGACGAGGGAGTGGTGTCGGCGCTGCCGGCGACGGTGGGGCGTACGGCGTACCGGGTGGTCCGGGAGGCGCTGACGAACGTGCGCAAGCACGCCGCCGACGCCGAGACGACCGTGTGCCTGCGCTACCTGCCCGACGGGCTGGAGGTGCTGGTCCGTAACGGCCCGTCCGAGGGTGGCCAGTCCCTGCCCGGTGCCGGGCAGGGGCTGCTCGGGCTACGGGAGCGGGTGGAACTGCTCGGCGGCCGGCTGGAGGCGACGGCCGTGGACGGCGGCTTCCTGGTCCGCGCCCTGATCCCGGTGGCGGGTGCGGCGTGATCCGGGTGGTGGTGGTCGACGACGAACAACTGGTCCGCGCCGGGCTGCGGCTGATCCTGGAGGCGGCCGACGACATCACGGTGGTGGGCGAGGCGGCGGACGGCGCTGGCGCGTTGGAGCAGGTCCAGCGGTTGCGTCCCGACGTGGTGCTGCTCGACGTGCGGATGCCGGGCGTCGACGGGCTGACCGTCGCGCCCGACGTGGTCGCCGCCGGACCCAAGGTGATCATGCTGACCACCTTCGACCTCGACGAGTACGTGCACCGGGCGCTGCGGGCCGGGGCGGTCGGCTTCCTGCTCAAGGACACCCCGCCCCGGGAGTTGGCCGTCGCCGTCCGCACGGTGGCCGCCGGTAACGCGATGCTCGCCCCGACTGTCACCCGGCGCCTGATCAGCTCGTTCGCCGAGCGTGGTCCGGCCCGGCGGGAGGCGGCCCGCGAGCGGCTGGCCCCGCTCACCGCGCGGGAGTTGGAGATCGTCCGGGAGGTGGCCCGCGGGCACGGCAACGCGGAGATCGCCAGGCGGTTGGCGATGAGCGAGGCCACCGTGAAGGCGCACGTCAGCCGGGCGCTGGCGAAACTCCACGTCGGCAACCGGGTGCGGCTCGCGATCCTGGTGTACGACGCCGACCTGCTCTGAGCTGGCCCGAGGCCGGTCAGTGCCGGGAGGAGGTGCGGCGGTGCGCCCGGTGGCGTACCCAGCGGATGCCCTCGATGCCCAGCGTGACGAGCACCGAGAGGCCGATCCCGGCGAGGACGCCCTTGATGGGGTGGCGCTCGAAGGCCAGCCCACCGAAGTAGCCGAGCAGCCCGCAGTACAGGGCCCAGGTGATCGTCGCGATGCTGTCGTACAGCAGGAACGACCGCCGGGGATAGCGCACCGCGCCCATGGTGAGGGTGACCGCGGTCCGGCCGCCCGGCAGGTACCGGGATGTGGTCAGGATCAGCCCGCCGCGCCGGTTCAGGGCGCGTCGGGCCCACTCGGAGCTGGCCCGTCGGCGGCTGCCGTCGGGAAACCCGGCGAGCCGGTTCGCGCCGCCACCGCGCCCGATGGCGTACGAGATGTGGTCGCCGGCGCAGGCACCCACCGCCGCGGCGGCGATCACCGCCGCCAGTTTGGGATTGCCGCCGGTGGAGAGCACCGCGGCGGTGATGACGGCCGCCTCGCCGGGTACGGCCGGGAAGAACGCGTCGACCGCCGTGAGCCCGAAGATCAGCAGGTACACCCATGGTGAGGTGACGAGCTGCCGGAGCAGGTCGAGCGCGGAGTCCATGCCCCCATGCTCGCCGGGTACGACCCGTCCCGGTGCCGAAGCGGCGGTATGACCTCCACCCCTCCCCGCGCCGATCTTGCACTTGGGGCCAGTAGCGGGCCGATTGGGGTTTTGTGGTTGGCGGTGGGGCCCCGTGAGGTCAGCACCACGGGGGTGGCCAGTTCCGTGCTCACCGCCTCGGCCCAGTTGGGCGGCGGGTCGTCGTAGATCGGGCGGGAGCGCAGCAGTCGAGCGGTGAGCGCGGCCTGCCGGTCCAGGTCGCCGGGCGGGCCGGGGACGAGCCGGTCGGTGGTGTCGTAGCGCCGGCAGATCCGCAGCTCAGGGCCGGCGAGGTCGAGATGGGTCAGCGCCAGGCCGTCCACCCCGCCGGCCGCCGCGAGCGCGTACCGGTGGGCAACCGCGTCGAAGTGGCCGAACCGGAACCGGCCCTGCCACGGGTTCGTGGCGTTGTGCGCGTCGGTGAACGGCAGGCTGGGGTCCTCGGTCACCAACGGGCCGTGCCCGTGCCGGGTGGTGACCACGCGGAGCACCCCGATCCGGGTCACGTCGCCGGGCTGGCCCGCCTCGGCGAGCAGGCCGTCCACGTTGGCGAACGTGGTGGTGCTCCACGTCGTGTACGGGTGGAAGCCGTGCCACTCGTCGAGCAGCACCCCCTGTGCGCCCTCGAAGACGCAGGTGCCGGCGCGCAGCGCCCCGGCGAGCCAGGTCTCGTCGACGATCGCGACCCGCCCGGCGAACCCGGTGAACGCGGGCAGGCAGTCCTCGACCGGTGGCGCGTCCAGGGGGCCCAGCTCGGCGGTCAGCCGGTCCCGCAGGGCGGTCAGCCGGCGAAGCAGCAGTGCAGGGTTGTGGCAGTCGGCGACCCGGGGTGCGTCGTCCGGGTGGGGGGGGGGGGGGGCGGGCCCCCCCCGCCCCCCCCCCCCCCCCCCCCCCCCCCCCGACTCGCTTTCGCTGGTCGGGTCTGTCCCGGCCACCCCCGGACTCGGGTCACT
>NZ_JBICUF010000004.1:307115-383052 GCF_043198035.1 Micromonospora sp. NPDC048898 | reverse complement strand
CCGCGGGCCCGGCGGGGGGGCCCGCGGCCCCCCCGGCGGGGGGGGGTGGGGGGGGGCGCCCCCCGGGGGGGGGGGGGGGGGGGGGGCGGGGCCGCCCCCCCCGCCCCCCCCCACCCCCAGCCCGCAGGAGCCGTGCCGGTCGGCTCCGCGGGCGAGTTCCCGGGCCCGGTTGGCGGCCCGGTGGTACGGCGTGGCGAGCAGTGCCGCCCCGTCGACGGTCAGCCGGTCGAGCGCGTCGGGCACCCCCACCGTGGCGAGATGGTCGGCCTCGGCGGCCAACGCCAGCGGGTCCACCACCACGTGCCGCGACAGGTGGGTACGGACACCGGGGTGAAACGTGCCGGCCCCGAACTGCGCGAACGTGTGGTGTCGCCCGTCACGCAGCACGACGTTGTGTGCCGCCTGCGCGCCCCCGTTGAAGCGGACCACCGTGTGCACCGGGCGGGTGGCGCAGAGCCAGTCCACCACCGTGCCCTTGCCGGCGTCGCCGTAGCCGAGGTCGACCACCGCCACGTGCCTCACAGCCTCGTCACCCCGCCGGTGGTGTCGGTGAACGCGGGCAGCGTCGACACCTCGGCCCGCCGCCCCCGGCCGAGGCGGGCCAGGGCCTTCGACACGGTGCCGGTGGCGGCCGAGCCGGCGTGGTCCAGGTGGCGCAGGCCCTCGTCCAGGTCGATGGCCTGCTCGCCGAGGCCGATGGTGAGCGCGATGGTCTCGCAGACCGCGTCGAGGTCGTCGAGCACCACGGCGTTCTGGCCGAACAGGCCCCGCCAGAAGTCGAGCACCTTGGCGTTGCCGGCGTAGTGGCTGCCGGCGGGGAGCAGGTAGTAGGTGTCCCAGCGGCGGGTCACCTCGTCGACGATCTGCCGCAGCGGCACGTCCTCGGTCAGGTCGTCGCCGATCAGTTTGGCCACCTCCCGGGCCTTCACCTGCGGGTACGCCAGCTCGTCGCCGATGATGAACAGGTAGCCGCGCCGGCCGCGCCGGTCCCAGTTGTCGGTGGCGGTGTGCCGGGCCATGAAGTACATGGCCAGCTCGTACGACTCGCTCATCTGCCCGCCGCCACCGCCCTCCAGCACGATCCGGCCGAGGTCGTCGTCCATCCGGTTGTCCGACTCGAACTGCCCGACCTGCAGCGGCACCCGGTCGCAGGTGGCGTCGCCGATCGCGCCGAACATGATCTGCGGGTCGCTGGCGTACCCCTGCCGCTGCAGCAGCCCGAGCAACTGCGGCAGCTTGGTCTGCAGGACGCGCGGCACGTTGCGCATCGAGCCGGTCACGTCGAAGAGCACCGCGACCGGGGTCGACTGCGGGTGCTCGTCGGAGTCGCGGCTCTCGCGCATCGCGCCGCGCGGGTCGAGTGCGGTGTGCACCGTGCGCGCTCCGCTGTCGCTGTAGGAGAACGCGCTGCGGCCGGTGGTGCGCCGGTAGCGGTCGGCGGCGTCGTACACGTCGGTGGACCAGATTCCACTGCCCATGACAGCTCCTTAGGGGGTGAGGGTGAAGGGACGGAAGGTGCGCGGCCCGTAGAGGCGGTCCAGCACCTGGTCGAGTTCGCGCAGCAGACGCCAGGCGTCGGCGGGTCGGGCGTGCAGGGACCGCTGCCGGCAACCCTGCGCGAAGGCGTGCAGCTCGCGGGGCGCACGCGACCCCATCAGCCAGCTCATGCAGCGGCTGGCCATCGCGATGTCGGTGCCCGGCCCGCAGGGCCGCTTCGCGGCGACCTCGGGCGGGTACCAGTCCGAATGGCCGGGCACCAGCGCCGGGACCGTGCCGCCGACGGGGGCGGAGAAGCACCAGTCGACGAGCACCACGCCGTGGGCGTCCGGCTCGATCAGCACGTGTCGGGGCAGGACCGCGCCGTGCACCAGGCCCGCCCGGTGGGCCAGGCCGAGCACCACCAGCAGCCGTCGCCACATCCAGGCCACGTCCCGGGCGTCCAACCCGTCGGGGTACGCGTGCCGCACCTCGTCGAGGTCGTGCAGGCCGGGCGCGGTGGCGATGACGTTGATCCGTCGTTCGGCACCGGACGCGGCGTCCCGGTGCGGGAACTCGTCGACGAGCCGGGGCACGTACGGCAGGTAACGCGGGTCGCCGCGCTCGGCGATGGTGCGCAGGGCGTGTGCCTCGCGGGCCAGCAGATCGTTGTCGGTGGGGCGTCGGGGGAGCTTGAGCAGCCGGTCGTCGCCGACGTCATAGAGGTCGGCGAGGTCACCCGAGTGCGCCGGCGTGCCGAGCCGGTAGTCGCCGAGGACGGTGACCTGCCGGGCCTGCCACCGGGTGGTGACGTGGATGAACGCGTCGAGGGCTTCGGCGCGTACCGCCGGGTCGGCCGGCAGGCGGTCGGGGTGCAGGGCCGCGACCAGCTCGCGGTAACGCCGGGCCGGCTGGTCCGTGCCGAACAGGTCGGCGTCGGTGCGGGCCGCCGTGACCAGGTCGATGGCCGCCGCCGTCCTCATCGCACCGTCTCCTCGCGGGCGGGGCGCAGCAGCGCCGGGTGCAGCAGGCGTGCGTCGCCGGCCCGGTAGAGGCGGGCGCGGGGGCCGCCGCGGGAGCCGCCGCGCTCGGTGCTGGCGCCGGTGCTCTCCACGAAGCCGGGCACGGAGAGCACCTTGCGGTGGAAGTTGCCGGCGTGCAGCGGGTGACCCCAGACCGTCTCGTAGACGGTGCGCAGCTCGCTGATCGTGAACTCGGCGTCGAGGAAGCGCGTGGCGAGCGGGGTGTATTCCAGCTTGGACCGGGCCCGCTCCAGCCCGTCGTCGATGATCCGACCGTGGTCGAAGGCGAGCTGCCGGCTGGTCAACGCGGTGACCGGCAGCCAGATCGCCGCGTCGGCGTCGGTGCCGGCGGCCGGGTCCGGCAGGTCGGGGGCGAACGCGAGGTGCGCGATCGAGACGACACGCATCCGCGGGTCGCGGTCGGGGGCGCCATAGCTGCCCAACTGCTCCAGGTGTACGCGACGCAGCCGGTCGCCGCCGAGCCCGGTCTCCTCGGCCAGCTCCCGCCGGGCGCCGGCGGCCAGGTCCTCGTCGGGTTGGACGAAGCCGCCGGGCAGCGCCCAGTGCCCCGCGAAGGGCTGCTGGCCACGCTGGATCAGCAGCAGGTGCAGTGCGCCGTCGCGGATGGTCAGCGCCACCACGTCGACGGTCACGGCGACCGACGGGTAGGCCCGCGGGTCGTACGCGGCCAGGAACTCCTGCTCGTTCATCACGTCTCTCTCAGATTGAGAACATCTCGCTCTGAGAACAACTTAACGCACGAGCGCGCTCCTGCCAAGCCGAGAAACTCGTCAGCGCACGAGACCCGCCAGGTGTGGTCGGCCGCGCGGGTCGTGCAGGGCGAACCCGCCGTCCGGCAGCAGGGCGAAGTCCACAGTGCTCGGCAGTGACACGGGAGCCTTGAAGGCGACCTCGACGGTGTAGGCGTCCGGCAGTCGGTTCTCCAGGGCGGCGAGGCAGCGCGCCTTGCTCCACATGCCGTGCGCGATCGGCCGGCGGAAGCCGAACAGCCGCGCAGCGAGCAGCGAGGTGTGGATCGGGTTGTGGTCCCCGGAGACCCGCGCATATGTCCTGCCGACCCGGGGGCCGACCCGCCAACGGGCCGTGGCGGCCGGTCCGTCGGGGCGGGTGCTCCGCTCGCCCCCGCCGGCCCTGCGCTCCCGACCCAGGTACGTCGAGACACCCTCCCAGACCGTCTCGCCGTCGACCGAGCCCAGCAGCACCACGTCCACCTGCCGCCCCCGGTCGTGCGGGCGCAGGTTCTCCGCGTACGTCGTGAAGTCGAGAGACTCGTCGGCGCTGATCGGGCGGCGCAGGGTGATCCGGTTGCCGACGTGGACCAGGCCGCTCAGCGGGATGGGAAACTCCGGCTCGGTCATCAGCCGCAGGGCCAGCGGGAAGCCCAGGACGTGCGGGAACGTCGCGGGCAGCCGGTCGGTGAGCCGGAAACCGCAGACCCGGTCGTACGCGGCCAGGTGCGCCCGGTCGACCCGCACCCCGCGTACGGCCAGCTCGGCCGGCAGGCCGGACCCGCGCCGCCGGCCGCCGAGACCCGGCAGCGCGCCGAGCACCGCCCGCCGGTGGACCGCCCCGGTTGCCGGCATCCGAGCCAGTTCGACCCGGGTACGACCACCGGGCTCCGGCTGAAGTGCTCTGGCTCGCGTCTCCGCCGACAGCGTCTCCGTCGGGCCGTCGATCAACTCGTGCAGGGACAGGTCGTCGTCCGGCTCCCTCCGGCCGCCCATCACGCCCCCAGCAGGCTCTGGCCGCAGACCCGGACCGCGTTGCCGCTGACCGCCCCACTGGCCGGCCAGGCCAGCCAGCCGATCGTCTCGGCCACGTCCACCGGCAACCCGCCCTGGGCCAGGCTGTTCATCCGTCGGCCCGCCTCGCGGACCACAAGCGGGATGCGTGCGGTCAGTCGGGTCTCGATGAAGCCGGGGGCCACCGCGTTGACGCTGACCCCCCGCTCGCGCAGGGCCGGGGCGAGCGAGTCGACCAACCCGATCACACCGGCCTTGCTCGTCGCGTAGTTGGTCTGCCCCCGGTTGCCGGCGATCCCGGCGATCGAGGAGACCGCGACGATCCGCCCGCCGGTCGGAATCAGCCCCCGCTCCAGCAGCACGTCGTTGATCCGTTCCTGGCTGGAGAGGTTGACGTCGATGACCTGGTCCCACCGGTCGGCGTCCATCCGGCCAAGCGTCTTGTCCCGGGTGATGCCGGCGTTGTGCACCACCACGTCGACCCGGCCGTGCCGGCTGGCCAGGTGGTCGGCGAGGCGGGTCGGCGCGTCCGGCGCGGTCAGGTCGAGCTGCACGGCCGTGCCGCCGATGTCGTTCGCCACCGCGGCGAGGGCGTCCCCGGCGGCCGGGATGTCCAACGCCACGACCCGTGCGCCGTCGCGGGCGAGCACCTTCGCCAGTGCCGCGCCGATGCCCCGCGCGGCACCGGTGACCAGCACGACCTGCCCGTCCAGCGGGCGGTCCCAGTCGGCCGGGGCGCTCGCCTCGCCGGTGCCGACCCGGATGACCTGGCCCGAGACGTACGCGGAGCGGCCGGACAGGAGGAACCGGAGGGTCGACTCCAGGCTGGTGAGTGTGCCGGCGTGGTCGCCGTCGCGGGTGACGGCGACGAGTTGCGCGGTGCTGCCCCGGCCGAACTCCTTGCCGATGCTGCGGACCAGCCCCTCCAGGGCACGCTGGGCGGTCGCCTCGCGCGGGGTCGCGCACTCTCCGGGCGGAGTGCCGAGCACGATCACCCGACCACTGGGCAGCAGCGCCCGCGCCTGCGGGTGGAAGAAGTCGTAGACCTGACGCAACTGGGTCGAGTCGGTGATCCCAGTGGCGTCGTACACCAGGGCTCCGAAGCGGTCCTGCGGTGCGGCGGTGGCGGTGTCGCGCAGCTCGACCCCGGCGGTGGTCAGGATCTTGGCGAGCGGCTCGGCGAGCCGGCCGCCGGTGGCCGCGCCGAGCAGGGCCGGCCCGGCCAGCAGCGGGTCGCCGGGGTGGTGCCGGCGCAGTCGGGGCGGGTCGGGCAGCCCGAGGCGCTTGACCAGCGCGCGGCCGGCGGCCGATCGGACGAAGCTCGCGTACCTGTCGGTCATGCGCGTAGCCTACTGGCGAGTAGGGTTCGAGCGACACAGGTAGAGGAGGCGGATCGTGCAGAGCATTCGGCGGGTCGCGGTCATCGGGGGCAACCGCATCCCCTTCGCCCGGTCCAACTCCCGCTACGCGGACGCGTCCAACTCGGACCTGCTCGGCGCCGCGCTGGACGGTCTGATCGCCCGGTACGGGCTGGCCGGCCAGCGGGTCGGCGAGGTGGTGATCGGGGCGGTACTCAAACACTCCCGCGACTTCAACCTCGCCCGTGAGGTGGTGCTCGGCTCCCGGCTCGACCCGCACACCCCGGCGTACGACATCCAGCAGGCCTGCGGCACCGGCCTGGAGGCGGCGATCCTGGTCGCCAACAAGATCGCCCTCGGTCAGCTCGACGTGGGCATCGCCGGCGGTGTGGACACCACCTCCGACGCCCCGCTCGCGGTCAACGAGGAGATGCGCCGCACGCTGCTCAAACTCAACTCGGCCCGCACCCTGGGCGAACGGCTCAAGGTCGCGGCGAAGCTGCGCCCGCTCCAACCGTTCAAGCCGGAGATCCCGCGCAACGCCGAGCCGCGTACCGGCCTGTCCATGGGCGACCACGCCGCCCGCACCGCCCTGGACTGGCAGATCGACAGGCGATCCCAGGACGAACTGGCGCTGCGCTCACACCAGCGCCTCGCCGCCGCGTACGACAGGGGTTTCTTCGACGACCTGATGACGCCGTACCTGGGGCTGACCCGCGATGCGAACCTGCGGCCCGACACCAGCCTGGAGAAGCTCGGTTCGCTCCGACCGGTCTTCGGCACCCGCGGCCCGGACGCCGAGCACGCGACGATGACCGCCGGCAACTCGTCGCCGCTCACCGACGGGGCGTCCACCGTGTTGCTGGCCAGCGAGGAGTGGGCCGCCGCGCACAGCCTGCCGGTGCTTGCCTGGTTCAGCTGGTCGGAGACGGCGGCTGTCGACTTCGTGCACGGCGACGAGGGGCTGCTGATGGCCCCCACGTACGCGGTGCCCCGGATGCTGGCCCGAGCCGGGTTGACGCTGCAGGACTTCGACTACTACGAGATCCACGAGGCGTTCGCGTCGCAGGTGCTGGCCACCCTCGCCGCCTGGGAGTCGCCGGAGTTCTGCAAGGACCGCCTCGGCCTGGACGCGCCCCTGGGCGCGATCGACACCGACCGGCTCAACGTCAACGGCTCGTCGCTGGCCGCCGGGCACCCCTTCGCCGCCACCGGCGGACGGATCGTGGCGACCCTGGCCAAGCTGCTCGCCGAGAAGGGCAGCGGACGCGGGCTGATCTCCATCTGCGCGGCCGGTGGCCAGGGAGTGACAGCGATCCTGGAACGCTGAGCCGTGTCTCTTTAATTGAGACACGGGGACCGAACCCCGAGCCACACCAGGGTCGATTCACGACCGGCGGAATCGGGTCCAGCCGAGGAAGCGGACGTGCAGTTCGTCGGCAGGAGGATGCGAGAGGTCGACGGCCGCGTCCGCCAGATGTAGACCCAGGTAGAACGCCAGCGACAACCGGTCGTGTGCGTACTCGATGAGCAGCCGGCGCCGACGGTTCGGGCACGGCCACTCCTGTCCGCAGCCGGCGCAGGTCCAGGCCGGCCGGACGGGCACGTGCGGCATTGGAGCCTCACGATTCGCCGGCCGCGCGGCGGGTCGAACTCGAAGGGCAGCCAGGCGCACCAGCACCCGACGCTGACGCGGGCCGGTCGACCCGCCCAACTCGATGCCGCGCAGGTGAATCCAGACGCCGTCGCTGTGCCGTTCGCGCCGACCCACCTCGATCACCCGTAGAACCAGCTGGCCCAGCCCGTAGCAGTAGTGCTGCTCGTCAACCGTGACGACATCACCTACCCGGACAGCGGGTGGCCCATGGCGGATCATGGCGCGACCCGGCCGTGAGCGCGGCGGCGATAGGCGCTCATCTCGCGCTCCTGTCAGCGACGTACGGGCACACGGCAGCTCCAAGAGACCGGAGGGGGAAGTGCGGGGCCAGTGAGATAACCTTACTGCCATACGCGTAAGGCATCAAGGTGCGAATGTCGGCCTGCGGGGATCTACTGTGGGTGCGAGGTGCTGGGCCGGGTGAGGCGAAGGAGCGGATCTTGAGGGACCTCGAATGGATCAGCGTCTCCACTCCCTACGTGACGCCGAGACTGCCCGGTGAGGCCGAAGCCTGGGGCGCGGAGGCCGCACAACACGGCGGAGTAGGCACGCAGCGTCTGCTCGACGTCACCGAAATCGTTCCGACAGCGGAATTGGCCGAGGCGCTGCAACTCGACGCCGGTGCGCCGGTCATCCAACGCCGCCGACTGATGTTGCTGGATGAGCGGCCGGTGGAACTGACCACATCTCTCTATCCGGCCACCATCGCTCGCGGCACCGGCCTTGCCGAACTGCGCAAGATTCGCGGTGGGGCGGTTACTCTGCTGGCGGAATTGGGGTATCGGCCGCGACGGGTGAGTGAAGACGTCTACACGCGGCGGGCAACCGATGCGGAGCGGTCGCTACTTCAACTGCGCGAAGACGACTGGGTGCTCGGGCTGACCCGCGTGCTCAGTACCGATGACGGGTTGCCGGTCGAGCTGAGCGTGATGAGCATGACTGCCGAAGGTCGTCGCCTCCGGTACGAATCGTCGATTGCGTAGGGGAGACCGTCTTGGCTCGCAGGAGCGACGATCGGCCTCGGCATGAGCAGATCGCTGCCGACATCCGAGCCCGCATCATGGCTGGTGAGCTGCCGTCCGGATCGCAGTTGCCATCGACAGCGCAGTTGATCAACCAGTACTCCGTTGCGAACGCGACAGTGCAACGGGCCCTCGCCGCGTTGAAGGAGGAGGGATATCTCCACAGCCGGGTGGGCAAGGGGGTCTACGTACGGGATCGCCAGCCGTTGGTCATGGAGGTCGATGCCTACGTTCCGCCCTCCCGCGGTGGGTACACCTATCAGTTGCTCGACGTCGCCGAGGTTCAACCGCCTGCCGATGTGGCGCTGGCACTCGGTGTCGCCGACGACGAGCCCGCCATCCTCCGCCATCGCCTGCTCTCGTACGACGGTGAGCCGGTGGAGGTGTCATGGTCGTACTATCCGGTCTCGATCGGCCGAGGCACCGTGATCTCCGCACGCCAGAAGCTCGTCGGAGGCGCCCCTCGGGCGCTGGCCGAGCTGGGGCACCCTCAGCGAGACCTCGTCGACCGACTGTCCGTCCGAATGCCGACCACCCAAGAGCTGGAGATCCTGTCGCTGCCACCACAGGTGCCGGTGATCCGCCAGTTTCGGGTGGTCCGCTCGGTGCACGGGCAGCCGGTCGAGGTGTCAGTCCTGATCAAGGGCGGCCATCTGCATGAGCTGCGATACCACCAGCAGATCCGGTCTGAGAGCGACTAGGGGCAGTCGACGTCCCTGACGGGCTCGGCAATCCGGCCCGGTACGGGTGTCGGTCGGCGGGTGCGGGACAATGAGGTACGTGACGACGATCCCCAACGTGCTGGCCAACCGGTACGCCTCACCCGAACTGGTCGCCCTCTGGTCTCCGGAGGAGAAGGTCCGGATGGAGCGGCGGCTCTGGCTCGCCGTGCTCCGCGCTCAGCGCGATCTGGGCGTGGCCGTGCCGGATGGCGTGGTCGAGGCGTACGAGCGGGTGCTCGACCAGGTCGACCTCGCCTCGATCGCCGAGCGGGAGCGGGTCACCCGGCATGACGTGAAGGCCCGGATCGAGGAGTTCAGCGCGCTCGCCGGGCACGAGCACGTGCACAAGGGGATGACCTCACGTGACCTCACCGAGAACGTCGAGCAGCTTCAGGTGCGTGCCTCGCTGGAGCTGATCCGGGACCGGGTGGTGGCCACCCTCGCCCGGTTGGCGTGGCTGGCGTACGAGCACTCCGAGCTGGTCATCACCGGCCGTTCGCACAACGTGGCGGCGCAGGCCACCACGCTGGGCAAGCGCTTCGCGTCGGCGGCGGAGGAGTTGCTGATCGCGTACGAGCGGCTGGAGGAGTTGATCGCCCGTTACCCGCTGCGCGGGATCAAGGGACCGGTCGGCACGGCCGCCGACCAGCTCGACCTCTTCGACGGCGACGCCGACAAGGTGGCCGAGCTGGAGCGCCGGGTGGCCGAGCACCTGGGCTTCTCCCGGGTGCTGGACAGCGTGGGTCAGGTCTATCCGCGCTCGCTCGACTTCGACGTGCTGGCCGCGCTGGCGCAGACCGCCGCCGCGCCGTCGTCGCTGGCCACCACGATCCGGCTGATGGTCGGCCAGGAGTTGGCCACCGAGGGCTTCAAGCCGGGTCAGGTCGGCTCCAGCGCGATGCCGCACAAGATGAACACCCGCTCGTCGGAGCGGGTGAACGGCTTCGCGGTGATCATCCGAGGCTACCTGTCGATGGTCGGCGAGCTGGCCGGTGACCAGTGGAACGAGGGGGACGTGTCCTGCTCGGTGGTCCGCCGGGTGGCCCTGCCGGACGCGTTCTTCGCCGCCGACGGGCTGTTCCAGACCTTCCTCACCGTGCTCGACGAGTTCGGCGCGTACCCGGCGGTGATCAACCGGGAGTTGGAGCGTTTCCTGCCGTTCCTGGCCACCACCAAGATCCTGGTGGCGGCGGTCCGGCGCGGTGTCGGCCGGGAGGTCGCCCACGAGGCGATCAAGGAGCACGCGGTCGCGGTGGCCCTGGCGATGCGCGAGACGGGCTCACCGGAGAACGACCTCTTCGACCGCCTGGCGGCGGACGGCCGACTCGGTCTGTCCCGCGCCGACATCGACACCCTGGTCGCCGACCGCACCGCCTTCGTGGGTGCCGCCCAGGCCCAGGTGGAAGCGGTAACCAGCCGCATTACCAAGGTCGTCCAAACCCACCCAAACGCCGCATCCTACTCCCCACCCCCCATCCTCTAACCCCACCCACAGCGCGTTGATCATGGAGTTATTGCTGCGGCGCCCCGGGCGTAGGGCAATAACCCCATGATCAACGAGGCCCAGACGAGGCTGCGGTGGGGCCGGGTGGGGCGGGCGTTAGTCGCCGGTTGGGGTTTCTGCGGCCGTTTTCAGGTTGGGGGCGCTGGCTGGTTCGGCGATGCCGCCGGGAGACTCCGTGAAGCCCGCGACCTCTGCGGTCTCCGCGGCGACCGCCGGCTGGTCGGCCGGCATGACCTCGGGCATCTTGGGTACGGCGACCACTGCCGTCCCGTAGGCGCAGATCTCCATCCACATCTCGCCGCAGTCGCGGCTGTCGAAGCGCATGCCGATCACCGCGTTCGCGCCGAGCCGCAGGGCCTCCTCGCCGAGCCGGGACACCGAGTCGGTGCGCCACCGGGTCAGGTTGTCCGGGGCCATCGGGTCGTACGCGCCACCGCGCAGGTTCTTGACCCCCTCGCGGTACGGGTTGCGTGTCCTGGCCATGGAGGACACCACCTCGCCGAGAATCTGGCGGATCTCATAGCCGGGCAGTTGCTCTGTCGTCACGACCAGCACGGTTCCGATGCTGTCAGGAGTGGCGCGACCCGATCGGGTGCATTGTTCACCTGATCGGATGCTGCAAAACAGCGCGGCGCGGACGGCCGACCCGCAGTCGACCATCCGCACCGCGCGGGGCGTTAACCGTCAGACACCG
The DNA here is from genome assembly GCF_043198035.1 of Micromonospora sp. NPDC048898. Classification (NCBI taxonomy): domain Bacteria; kingdom Bacillati; phylum Actinomycetota; class Actinomycetes; order Micromonosporales; family Micromonosporaceae; genus Micromonospora; species Micromonospora sp. NPDC048898. Next base: position 371,834 of record NZ_JBICUF010000004.1, on the reverse strand, counting down.
GCCACCGAGGTGATCCAGGCCCGGTTGTACGCAACGCTGCCGTAGTTCTGGATGCTGTAGCCGTCGGCGGTGGAGGCGACGCCGACCTGCTGGCCGTTGTAGAACTGTGGGCCACCGGAGTCGCCCCGCCAGGCGTTACCGCTGATCTCGGTGCTGCGGATCGCCTGCCCGCCGTACGCGTCGGTGACGCTGTTGCTTGTCACCCGCACGGTGGCGGTCTTCAGTTGGCTGGACGCGGAGCAGCCGCTGTAGCAGGTCATGCCCCAGCCGTAGATCGAGTTGGTCGAGTTGATGGGTGGGTTGCTGCTGGCCAGGGTGACCGTCGAGGTGCTGACGGTGCTGGAGAGCCGCATGAGGGCGAGGTCGTTGCGGGTGTAGGTGGCGCTGACCGTGCGGGTGACGCCACCCGAGGCGCGGTAGACGCTGCCGACCCGGACCGACATGGTGCCGCTGATGCAGTGCCGGGCGGTGAGCACCCACTGTGCGGCGATGACGCTGCCGGAGCAGGTGAACGAGCCGTTGCTCAGCACCGCGGCGGCCCAGGGCGCGGACGAGACGGTGTTGCCGCCGATGATGGGTTGCGGGCCGGGCGGGGCGGCGGACACGCCGGACGCGGCGCCGAGGGCGCCGACCAACGCGGTGCTGAGCACGGCGAGCAGGGGGCGGATGCGCATCGGGTGGACTCCTTGGGCGGGGCGGACCCGGGGTCGCCGGGTGCGGAAGGGCGACGGAGGGGGTCCCCGCCGTCACCTAAATCGACCTATGTCGATCTAAGATAGGGCCCGGGACCATCGTTATCAAGATGTTGATCGGGGTGGATCAATGTAACGATTCGGCCACCCGTAGCGCCATATTTGTCCTGCTGGGGCCGCCTGTCGCGCTTCCTGGGTCACCGTGGGAGCCGGTAATGTCGATCACTGCCTGAACTGCGGGCGGCCGGTGCGGGCGCGGCGATATCTGCCAGGTACGCTGGCTGCGCTCGCCCGTTGTGGGTCGGCACCCAACTGCGTACACAGTCAGGAGTGCCCAGTGCCTCGCGTCGTCGTCGACGTCATGCTCAAGCCCGAGATCCTCGATCCGCAGGGCCAGGCCGTCGCAAACGCGCTGCCCCGGCTCGGCGTCGGTGACGTCGCCTCGGTTCGGATCGGCAGGCGGATCGAGATCGAGTTCACCGGTGAACCGGACCTGGACCGCGCTCGGGAGATTGCCGACAAGTTGCTCGCCAACCCGGTCATCGAGGACTTCACCATCCGCCTGGTCGAGGCCGACGAGACCGCGGACGCCCGCTCGTGACCGCCCGGGTCGGTGTGGTCACCTTCCCCGGCTCGCTCGACGACGGGGACGCGGCCCGAGCCGTCCGCATCGCCGGTGCCGAGCCGGTCCGGCTCTGGCACGGTGACCCGGATCTGCACGGGGTGGACGCGGTCGTGCTGCCCGGCGGCTTCTCCTACGGTGACTACCTGCGCTGCGGGGCCATCGCCCGGTTCGCCCCGGTGATGGAGACGATCGTGGACGCCGCCCAGGGTGGCCTGCCGGTGCTCGGCATCTGCAACGGCTTCCAGATCCTGTGCGAGGCGCACCTGCTGCCCGGCGCGCTCACCCGCAACCAGCACCTGCACTTCCGCAACCGGGACCAGGTCCTGCGCATCGAGTCGGCCGGCACCGCGTGGACCAACGCGTTCCAGCCCGGCCAGGAGGTGCTGATCCCGGTCAAGAACGGCGAGGGTTGCTACGTCGCGGACACCGCGACGCTGGACCAGCTCGAAGCCGAGGGCCGAGTGGTGGCCCGGTACGTCGGCGGCAACCCCAACGGGTCGCAGCGCGACATCGCCGCGATCACCAACGCCGCGGGCAACGTGGTCGGCATCATGCCGCACCCCGAGCACGCGGTGGAGGCGCTCACCGGTCCCTCGTTGGACGGCCTCGGCTTCTTCACGTCGGTCCTCAAGCACCTGGTCGGGGCGCCGGCGTGACCGGCGACACGATCATCGGTCAGCTCAACCGCATCTCTGGCGGGCACGAGCGCAGCGAGGAGAGGTCATGACCACCCATCCGGACCCGGTACGCGACACGCCCGAGGCGTACTCCGCCCCGGCGCAGCCGGCCGAGCCGAGCCCGGCGCAGCCCGTCGCTCCGGCGGCCGCTCCCGCCCAGCTGGCCGCTGCCGTCTGGACCGAGGGCGTGGACACCGTGCCGCGCGCCGGTGGCACCCCGGGCGAGCTCCAGCCGTACACCGAGCTGGGTCTGCGCGACGACGAGTACGACCGGATCCGGCAGATCCTCGGCCGTCGGCCCACGCAGTCCGAGCTGGCCATGTATTCGATCATGTGGAGCGAGCACTGCTCCTACAAGTCGAGCAAGGTGCACCTGCGCCAGTTCGGCGAGAAGGCCGTGCACAGCGACCGGTTGCTCGCCGGCATCGGTGAGAACGCCGGTGTGGTGCAGGTCTCCGCCGAGCTGGCGGTGACCTTCAAGGTCGAGTCGCACAACCACCCCAGCTTCGTCGAGCCGTACCAGGGTGCGGCGACCGGCGTGGGCGGCATCGTCCGGGACATCCTCGCCATGGGTGCCCGCCCGGTCGCCGTGATGGACCCGCTGCGTTTCGGCGCCGCGGACCACCCGGACACCGCCCGGGTGCTCACCGGCGTGGTCGCCGGCGTCGGCGGCTACGGCAACTGCCTCGGCCTGCCCAACATCGGTGGTGAGCTGGTCTTCGACCCCTCCTACCAGGGCAACCCGCTGCTCAACGCGCTCTGCCTGGGTGTGCTGCCGGTCGAGCGCCTGCAGAACAAGGCAGCGGCTGGCCCGGGCAACGTTGTCGTGCTCATGGGTGCCAAGACCGGCCGGGACGGCATCGGCGGCGTGTCGGTGCTGGCAAGCGCGACCTTCGACGAGGGCAGCGAGGCACGACGGCCCGCCGTGCAGGTCGGCGACCCGTTCACCGAGAAGCTGCTGATCGAGGCGTGCCTAGAGCTGTACGACGGCCAGTTGGTGGTCGGCATCCAGGACCTCGGCGGCGCCGGCCTGACCTGCGCGCTCACCGAGACCGCCGCCGCGGCCGGCACCGGCATGCGGGTCTGGCTGGAGCGGGTGCCGCTGCGCGAGCCCTCGATGGACCCGCACGAGATCCTGGCCAGCGAGTCGCAGGAGCGGATGCTGCTGGTCGTCGCACCGGACAAGCTCGAAGCGGTGCTCAAGACCTGCGAGAAGTGGGGCGTGCTCGCCACCGCGATCGGCGAGGTCACCCCACCGGAGCCGGACGGCCGCCCCGGCCGACTGCTGATCACCTGGCAGGACCACCTGGTCGTCGACGTGCCGCCGGGTTCACTCGTCGACGACGGCCCGGTCTACGCCCGGCCGATGCGTGAGCCGGCCGACCTGATCCTGCTCCAGGCCGACCGGGCCGAGACGCTGCCCCGCCCGGCCGACCCGGAGGCGCTGCGGGAGACCGTGCTGCGCATGATCGCGTCGCCCAACCTGGCCGACAAGACCTGGGTCACCGAGCAGTACGACCGCTACGTGCTCGGCAACACCGTGCTCGCCCAGCCGGAGGACGGCGGCGTGATCCGGATCGACGAGCGGACCGGGCTCGGCGTGGCGCTGTCGGTCGACGGCAACGGACGGTACACGCGACTCGACCCGTACCACGGCACCAAGCTGGCCCTGGCCGAGGCGTACCGGAACGTGGCGGTGACCGGCGCGAAGCCGATCGCCGTCACCAACTGCCTCAACTTCGGCTCCCCGGAGGACCCGGGCGTGATGTGGCAGTTCGCCGAGGCTGTGCGCGGCCTGGCGGACGGCTGCCTGGAGCTGGGCATCCCGGTGACCGGAGGCAACGTCAGCTTCTACAACCAGACCGGCGCGGCTGCCATCCACCCGACCCCGGTGGTCGGTGTGCTGGGCGTGCTGGACAACGTCGCCGACCGGGTGCCGATGGGCTTCGTCCCGCGGCCCGGTGGCGATCACGACCAGCTCTACCTGCTCGGCGAGACGAACGTGGAGCTGTCCGGCTCGGAGTGGGCCTGGGTGACGCACGAGCACCTCGGTGGCATCCCACCGCAGGTCGACCTCGCGCGGGAGAAGGCGCTCGCCGACCTGCTGGCCGAGGCGGCCCGTGTCGGTCACCTCGCCTCCGCGCACGACCTCTCCGACGGTGGCCTCGCCCAGAGCCTTGTCGAGTCCTGCCTGCGGCGCGGCGTCGGTGCCCGCATCGCGGTGCCGGAGCAGTTCGCCGAGGGCTCGATGCCGTTCGTCTACCTGTTCAGCGAGTCCGCCACGCGGGCGCTGGTGTCGGTGCCGCGCGGCCACGACAAGGCGTTCGCGGCTCTCTGCGCCGAGCGGGGGGTGCCGTTCGAGCTGATCGGTGTCACCGACCCGACCGGCGGTGCCCTTGAGGTGCACGGCCAGTTCCGGATCGAGCTGGACGAGCTGCGCAGGGCGCACACCGAGACGCTGCCCCGCATCTTCGGGGGCTCGGCGGCCGTCGAGGTGCCCGCGCCGGCCGCCGGTGTGGCGGGTGCGGTCGAAGCCGTACCGCTGCCGGTCGCCCCGGCCCTGCCGATCGACCCGGCCGAGGTGCTCTCCGAGCCGATCGCGTCCTCGGGGCCTTCCCCGGCGGCCGGCGCTGTGGAGCCGATTGGCCCGGCACAGCCCGGTGGGCCGTCCGAGTCTGACACCGGTGTCACCGAGCCGTCGCCTGACGAGCGCTGAGGCGTTGGCGGCCGCCGTCCACGGTCAGCCCGGCTCCGGTGCGCGGTTCGACTGGGGGCTGACCGGGGCGGCCGAACTCGGCCGGGTCTGCGCGGCGTTGGTGGTGGTGGACGTGTTGTCGTTCACCACCGCCGTGGAGGTGGCCGTCGCCCGGGGCATGCGGGTGCACCCGTTCCCCTGGGGTGAGCAGGCCGCCGAGTACGCGGTGCGCGTCGGCGCGGTCGCGGCGGTGGGCCGACGGCGGGTGACCGCGGAGCATCCATGGTCGCTCTCACCCGCCGCACTGAGCACGGCACCGGTCGTGGCGGACCTGGTGCTCCCCTCGCCGAACGGCTCCGCCATCAGCGCCGCCGCCAGCGCCACCGGCCTGCCGGTCGTCGCGGCGTGCCTGCGTAACGCACCCGCCGTCGGGCGTTGGCTGCGCCGCCAGGGGTACGGCACAGTGGACGCCCCGATCGGCGTGATCGCGTCCGGGGAGCGGTGGCCGGACGGATCGTTGCGCCCGTCGGTGGAGGACCAACTCGGTGCCGCCTCGGTGCTCGACGCCCTCTCCGGCGTACCGGGCGGGTTGTCCGTGGAGGCGGCCATGGCACTTGCCGCGCTGGCGAGCACTCCCGACGTGCCAGCCGCGGTGCGCGGAAGCGTTTCCGGGCGGGAGTTGACCGAGGGCGGTTTCGCCCAGGACGTGGACGTCGCCGTCCGGGTCGGCGTCTCGAACGTCGTGCCGGTGCTCAGTCAGGGCGTCTTCTCCGCCGCCTGAGCGGCGACCAAGCCGGCCGCGCGTTGGGGCTGGTCGAGCCGGGCCGTGCCGCGCGGGTTGGGGCTGATCAACTCGGGTTTCAGGAAAGCGGGGTGTCCCGGCGTGTGGGACACCGCGACTTCCGTGACCGCGAGTGGACCTTGCCAGCCACGAGTGGACCTTGGACGCGAAACGGCCACCCGGAACTCCGGGTGGCCGTTTTCGTGCGGTGTGGTCGGTCAGTCGTCCAGCCAGTCGAGGCGTCGACCGCCCCGGTCGGTCTGCGGCGGGGTTTCCGGCCGCGCCCGCCCGGCCGGCGGCTGACCGTAGCCGCCCTGGTCGTACCCACGGTCGTCGTAGCCGCCGCGCTGCTGCGGCGGGGGCTCCTGGCCGTAGGTGCCGCCCTGGTCGTACCCGCCGGCCGGTTGGCCGCCGTAGCCGCCCTGGTCGTACCCACGGTCGTCGTAGCCGCCGCGCTGCTGCGGTGGCGGCTCCTGGCCGTAGGTGCCGCCCTGGTCGTACCCGCCGGCCGGTTGGCCGCCGTAGCCGCCCTGCTCGTACCCGCCGGCCTGCTGGCCGCCATACCCTGCGGTCGGCTCGGCGGCGCGACCGCCGTACGGGGCCGAGTCGGGCTGACCGCCGTACCCCTGTCCCTGCTCCGGCTGGTAGACGCCTGTGGCGTACGGATCGGCCGGTGCCGGGTACTGGGTGTTGTCGCCGGTGTACCGGCCGGTTGGCTCGTCGTACCGCTCGCCGTAGGGTGCTCCACCGGCGGGAGCCGGCGGGTAGGCGGCGGTCCCTGCCGGGCCGTTGTAGTCGCGGCTGCCGTAACCGCCGCCGGAGGCCGGCGCGTTGCCGTAGCCAGCGCCGGAACCGGGAGCGTTGCCATAGCCGCCGCCGGAGGCCGGAGCGTTGCCATAGCCGGCACCGGAACCGGGAGCGTTGCCGTAGCCGCCACCGGGGGCCGGAGCGCCGCCGCCGTAGCCAGCGCCGGAACCGGGAGCGGCACCGTAGCCCTCACCGGCGCCGTAGACGCCCTCGGAGCCGGCCGGGGTGCCGTAGCCGCCGCCGGAGGCGGGAGCGTTGCCGTAACCGCCACCCGACGCCGGCGCGTTGCCGTAGCCGCCGGCCCCGTACCCGCCGGGTGCCTGCTCGTCGCCGTATCCGGCGCCGCCCCAGCCCTGCTGGCCCGCGCCGCCGTACGCCTGCGCCGGCGCACCGTACGGGTCCGGTGGGACGTCGTCGACGACCGGGCGGTGCATCATCGTCGGCGCCTCGCTCAGCGCCGCACCGCCGACCATGGTCGGGTCCGCCCCGCCACCGGGTCGGCCGCCGACCATCCGGGTCTGGTCGTCGGCGCCGCGGAAAGCGCCCCGCGACGGCGGCACCACGCCGCCGGCACCAGCCGCGGCCGGGGCGTCGTCGTCATCGCCGCCGCTCTCCCTGCGCTTCATCCAGAGCATCACGATCGTGCCCACACCGGCGGCCACCAGAAGACCACCGAGCAGAATGATCAGGTACGGGCCGCTGCCGCCGTCGTCGCTGTTCGAGGCGTTCGCCGGAGCGCCCTGGCTGGCCTCATCGGTGGCCTGGTCCCCAGCACCCGCGTCGGCCGGGTCCTCGCTGGGAGTGGCGTCGGCGGTGGCGGACGGCGTGGCGCTGGGCGTCACCTCGACCTTGATTGCGAGGCTGATCCGTTGCCCGGTGATGGCCTGCCCGGCAGCGGCGGTCAGCGTCTTACGGGCCTGCACGTTGTCGAAGGAGGCGCCCAGGTCGAGCCGACCCGGTGCGATCGGGTTGCCCGAGCTGCCGGTGATACGGAAGTTGCCGCTGCCGTCGCTCGTGGTGTCGAAGCGCTTGCCGGTGCTGTCCAGCAGGATGACCACCGCGTTCGGCACCGCCTTGCTGTCGGCCTGGGCGACCACCTTGCCGGAGACCGACTGCACGGTCTGCGTCTGCGGCGGTGGTGGCGCGGCGGCTGCCTTGACGGTGACCCGGAGCGTGCGGGAGTTACCGTCTCCCGAGACCGTGATCTTCGCCGAGCTTCCGTTGGCCGCGGGCGCGTTGGCCCCTGCCGTCAGGGTCAACGTCACCGACTTCGGCTCGGTCGAGTCGCCGAAGTTGATCGGTCCGCAACCCCCGCAGGTGACGCCGTCGGGCAGGTCGGTGACGTCGATGTCGGCGGACTTCTCGTCCGGGTCCGGTCGGACGACCACGTTGACGGTGCTGCTCTTGCCCGCGTCGATCGTGACCGAGTTGTCCGCCGTGCTGATCTTGGCGGCCAGCGCTGGTGGGGCGGGGGCGGCGAGCAGAGCGCCGGCAACCAGCGCTACGACCACACCGGCCCGCTGCTTCCAGGCATATCGGTGTGTTGACACGTCCACCGCCTTCCGGGCTGACTTCCCTCTGGCCGGCGGGGCGCCGGGCCGGGGATCATCACGGTACGAATACGCCGTCGGCAACTATGCCTTGTCCGACTGGATCGGCGCGACCCAGGGCCGACGTCAGGTGCGCGACCTGCGGGTCGTATCGTCCCGTCGTGTCCTCTCCGCACATTAAATCCGCTGCCGTTGTGGCCGCGTTGTCGGCGCTCGACGAGGGGCGTACACCCGAACGGCCGGTGTTCCGAGAGGCGGTCCGGTCGCTGTTGGCCATCCTCGCGGAGCGCGCCCCCGGCCGATCGGTGGAGGTGCGCGTACCACCATACGGTGCGATCCAGTGCGTACCCGGACCTCGACACACCAGGGGAAACCCGCCGAACGTGGTCGAGATGGCCGCGGGGACGTGGTTGGAGTTGGCTACCGGGCGGATCGGCTGGGCGGAGGCGGTCACCGAGGGTCGTGTCCAGATGAGTGGTGTCCGGGCGGACCTCTCGGCGTATCTGCCCCTCTGATCGTCCGATGCCCCACTCATCGTGACGCTCGGCAGGGGAAACGTGACTATCTGTGTCGACGGCGATTCGCGTACACTGTCAGGCGATGACAGTGGTCCCGGCAGACGAGTGTGGATCCGCCCGTGATCCCGCCCAGCCGGTCCAGACCAGCATGAGGGAGCGGTAGGTGCCCCGAGGCGACGGCCGGCTGAGCCACGACCTTGACCCCCAACGACCTGGCCCCCAAGACGCCTGTGGTGTCTTCGGTGTCTGGGCGCCCGGCGAAGAGGTCGCCAATCTGACCTATTTCGGCCTCTATGCCCTGCAGCACCGTGGCCAGGAGGCGGCGGGCATCGCGGTGAGCGATGGTTCCGGCGTGGTGGTCTACAAGGACCTCGGCCTGGTGGCCCAGGTCTTCGACGAGCCCACCCTGGCGAGCCTGCGTGGCCACCTGGCGATCGGGCACGCGCGTTACTCCACGACCGGCGCGTCCAACTGGGAGAACGCCCAGCCGACGATCCGGTCCACCACCTCCGGCACGACCATCGCGCTGGCCCACAACGGCAACCTGGTCAACACCGCCGAGCTGGAGAAGGAGGTCGCCGACCGCGGCCTCGTCGCGGACGGTTCGACGAACGACACCTCCCTGGTGACGATGCTGCTCGCCGGCCGACCGGATCTGTCGGTCGAGGCGGCCGCACTGGAGGTGCTGCCGCAACTGCGCGGCGCGTTCAGTTTCGTCTTCATGGACGAGTCGACCCTCTACGCGGCCCGTGATCCGCACGGCGTGCGCCCGCTGGTGCTCGGCCGACTGGAGCGCGGGTGGGTGGTGGCCAGCGAGACGGCCGCGCTGGACATCGTCGGTGCGAGTGTGGTCCGCGAGGTCGAGCCGGGCGAGCTGATCGCGATCGACGAGAACGGGCTGCGCTCGACCCGGTTCGCCGCGCCCGAGCCGAAGGGCTGCCTCTTCGAGTACGTCTACATCGCCCGCCCCGACGCCACGATCGCCGGGCGCAACGTCCACGCGGCACGGGTGCAGATCGGTCGGCAGCTGGCCAAGGAGCACCCGGTCGAGGCCGACCTGGTGATCCCGGTGCCGGAGTCGGGCACCCCGGCCGCGATCGGCTACGCGGAGGCGTCCGGCATCACCTACGGTGCCGGCCTCATGAAGAACCCGTACGTGGGTCGTACCTTCATCCAGCCGTCCCAGACCCTGCGCCAGCTCGGCATCCGCCTCAAGCTCAACCCACTGCGGGAGAACGTCCGGGGCAAGCGGCTGGTGGTCGTGGACGACTCGATCGTGCGGGGCAACACCCAGCGCGCCATCGTCCGGATGCTGCGCGAGGCGGGGGCGCTGGAGGTGCACGTCCGGATCTCCTCCCCGCCGGTCAGCTGGCCGTGCTTCTACGGCATCGACTTCGCCACCCGGGCGGAGCTGCTGGCCAACGGGTTGGACAACGACGGCATCCGGCGCTCCATTGGCGCCGACACGCTGGGTTATGTTTCGCTTCCTGGCCTGATCGCCGCGACCGAGCAGCCGAAGACCCGGCTGTGTCGGGCGTGTTTCGATGGGGAGTACCCGATCGAGCTGCCAGCCGGCAACCTGATCGGCAAGCACGTGCTCGAAGGAGTGGGCCGCCGGGTCGCCACCTCGGCCCCGGAAGCACCGCACGCCAACGGCTCGTTCGTCGCCACTCCGGGTGGCGTTACCGCAAACCGCCCGTAGCACCAACCGGCGCGGCCCGGCCACCGCCGGCGCGGCACCGAGAACCAAAGGGGAGAACCGTGACGCACGTGTCCGAGCGCAGCGGCGCAGGAAGCAGCCCGACCGGCGCCGGCGGCGACCGACAGCCCTGGACGGGCGGTGCCGGCCGGCAGGCTCGCAAACGCTCGGTCTCGTACGCCGACGCCGGAGTCTCCATCGACGCGGGAGATCGCGCGGTGCAGCTGCTCAAGTCGAAGGTGCGCGAGACCCGGCGCCCCGAGGTGATGGGTGACCTCGGCGGGTTCGCCGGTCTGTTCCGGCTGGACACGAAGAAGTACAAGAGCCCGATCCTGGCGTCCTCCACCGACGGGGTGGGCACCAAGCTGGTGATCGCCCAGCAGATGGACATCCACGACACGGTCGGCATCGACCTGGTCGCGATGGTCGTGGACGACCTGGTGGCCTGTGGTGCCGAGCCGCTGTTCCTGCTCGACTACATCGCCACCGGCGAGGTCGTCCCGGACAAGGTCGCCGAGATCGGCGCGGGCATCGCCGACGGCTGCCGTTACGCCGGCTGTGCGCTGCTGGGCGGAGAGACCGCCGAGCACCCCGGCGTGCTCCGCCCGGACGAGTACGACATCTCCGCGACCGGTGTGGGCGTGGTCGAGGAAGCCGACATCCTCAGCCCGGAGCGGGTCGAGGTGGGTGACGTGGTGATCGCCATGCGCTCGTCCGGCCTGCACTCCAACGGCTACTCGCTGGTCCGGCACGTGCTGCTCGGCGCGGCTCGGATGCGACTGGACATCGTGATCGACGACTTCGGTCGGCAGCGCACCCTGGGTGAGGAGCTGCTCACCCCGACCAAGATCTACGCCAAGGACTGCCTCAAGCTGATCGCCGAGGCCGAGGTGCGGGCGTTGTCCCACATCACCGGCGGCGGCATCCCCGGCAACCTGGTCCGGGTGCTGCCGGAGCACGTCGACGCGGTGGTCAACCGGTCCACCTGGAAGCCGCAGCCGATCTTCGACCTGATCCAGTCGAAGGGTCGCATCGACGACCACGACATGGAGTCGACCTTCAACATGGGTGTCGGCATGTTCGCGATCGTGTCGGCCGAGGACGCTGACCGGGCGCTGGCCACGCTGACCGGCCGTGGGGTCGAGGCGTGGCAGGCCGGCGAGATCATCGAGGGCACCGGCAACGTGCAGATGGTCGGTCAGCACACCCGAGGTTGATCATCGCGCTGGCGATCGTACGGGCACCTGATCGGGCTTCACCCAAGTGGCCAATGCCGCCTAGCCTGAAGGGCTCAGGCTAGGCGGAGGAGGGTGATGGCTGCACGGGGGCAGGCGTTCAGCGGGATGCGCGGTCTGGCGGCCGTCCCGTCGTACGTCGTCATGCAGCCGACCACCCTCTGCAACCTGGACTGCGCTTATTGTTATCTGCCGTTTCGGGCCCTCGATCGGCGGATGCCGGTGGCGGTGGCCGCTGCGGTCGCGGCGGCGGTCAACCCCTGGGCGACGGCCGGCCGGTTCTCGGTGGTCTGGCACGGCGGTGAGCCGCTGGCGGCCGGCCGGGAGCACCTGGCCGACCTGATGGCGCCGTTCGGGCCCGAGGTCGAGCATCACGTGCAGACCAACGCCACGTTGATCGACGACGAGTGGTGCGCCTTCTTCGCCCGGCACGAGATGCGGGTGAGCGTGAGCGTGGACGGGCCGCGGGCACGCAACGGTGACCGCGTCAACCGGGGTGGCCAGCCGGCGTACGACCGGATCCTGCGGGGCGTCGCCGCGCTGCGGCGGCACGACCTGCCCTTCTCCGCGCTGGCCGTGGTCTCCCGACCGGAGCCGGGGCTGGCCACCGAGCTGTACGACTACTTCCTCGACCTGGGCTGCGACGTGTTGGGCATCAACATCGAGGAGACCGAAGGGGTCAACACCCGCGACAACAGCCACGACCCGGCGGCGGTGACCGGCTTCTGGGCCGAGTTGGTCGCGGCCTGGCGGCGGGAGCCCCGGATCCACCTGCGCGAGATCGAGTGGTCGCTGCGTTACGCCGCGGCCGTGCTCGACGACACGACCGACGGGGTGCTGCCCCGTCACCTGGATCCGATCCCGACGATCGGTCACGACGGCTCGGTGATCGTGCTGTCCCCGGAGTTGGGCGGTTTCACCGACCCTCACTACGGCGACTTCAGCAGCGGCAACGTGCTGACGACCCCACTGGCGGAGATCCTCGCGGGTGCGTCGGCCACGCCGTGGGTCGGCGAGTTCCTGGCTGGTGTGGAGGCGTGCCGGGCCTCCTGCCCGTACTTCGGCTTCTGCGGGGGTGGCCACGCCGCCAACCGATACTTCGAGCTGGGGCGTTTTGACGGTACCGAGACAGAGCACTGCCGCAACAGCAAGATCCGCCTATTGGAGGGAGTGTTGGAGCATGCCCGAGACCACCAGTCACCGGCGCCCTGAGCGCGAAGCGGACGACGGCGTCACCGAACGGGTGCGGGAGGCGGGCCCTGCTCTCGTCGCGCTGCTGCAGGAGGCCGAAGACGCGCGGAGGCTGCGCTCCGAGGTTTCGGGAGGCGACGGCACCAGCGCGGTCTGCGCCTGGAACCACTTCGAGAACATCCCGACGTTCTACAACTGGAACAACCGCCCACGCTGAGGTTAGCCGCGATCGGGGGCCTGTCGAGCGACCGGAGTGTCGGTCGGGTCAGGCCCCTGATCGTCGGCAACTGCACAGGACGTGCGTGAGCACGCGGGAGTGCCGCGTGCTCAGTTGCGTCGAGAGGTCAGCGGGTCGGACGGACCCAGGGATCCGGATCGTCGTCCGCGTGATCCTCATCATCGTCGTCGACGAACTCTTTAGAGTCGTCGTCGAAGTGGTGCTCAGACTTACCAGCACCCGCCAGTTCGCGCTGCAAGGCGGTGAGGTCGGTGTTCGGGGAGTGGTACTTCAACTCCCGGGCCACCTTCGTCTGCTTGGCCTTAGCACGGCCGCGCCCCATGGCTCGACCCCCTCGCACAGAATGCGGGGCAGCCCGAAGGCGGGCCCCGATGACGTCAGGCATCTCTCGTGGCTCTTACGGTACATGGGGATGCCATCGTTCGGCACCTCGGGTTACCGTCAGCCGGCTCTGCGCGTCGCGTCGATCCGACCGTCACCCAGTGTACCGGGTAAGGAGCGGATCGGTTAGCACCCGTGACACCGGACAAACCGCATCAAAGTTGACCCGACTTCAGCTTACCCACCCGCGTCGGCCACGGAGGCCCGGAGGCGGATCCGGTCGACCCGCCTCCGGGAATACTCAGCGCAGGTGGATCCCGCGCAGCCGGCCGATGTCCGCCATCCGCCGCTCCGCCAGCCGGTCGGCAGCCACCGCCGGCGGCACACCCTCGGCGTCGGCCATGCGCAGGATCTCGCGGGTGGTGTCGTAGATCCGGGTCGCCCGCAGCTTCGCCCGCTCGAAGTTGAAGCCCTCGATCTCGTCGGCCACCTGGATGACGCCGCCCGCGTTGACGACGTAGTCCGGCGCGTAGAGGATGCCCCGGTCGGCCAGCAGCTTCTCGATGCCCGGGTGGGCGAGCTGGTTGTTGGCCGCACCGGCCACCACCTTGGCGCGCAGCGCCGGCACGGTGTCGTCGTTCAGAGCGCCACCCAGCGCGCAGGGCGCGTACACGTCGATGTCCGCGGCGGCCAGGGTGCTGGAATCGTCGATCAGGGTGACCTGCGGGTGGTTGGTGCGCACCCAGGCCAGCGCCTTCGGGTTGACGTCGGTGGCGACCACCTCGGCGCCATCGTCGAGCAGGTGCCCGGTGAGGTACTTGCCGACCTTGCCCAACCCGGCCACACCGACCCGCCGACCCCGCAGGCTCGGGGTGCCCCAGAGGTGCTCGGCGGCCGCCCGCATGCCCTGGAAGACGCCCCAGGCGGTGAGGATCGACGAGTCACCGGCGCCGCCGTGCTCCACGCTGCGCCCGGTCACGTAGCGGGTCTCCCGGGCCACGACGTCCATGTCCGCCACGTACGTGCCGACGTCGCAGGCGGTGTAGTAGCGACCGCCCAGCGACTCCACGAAGCGACCGTACGCGCGCAGCAGCGCCTCGCTCTTGATCTGCTCCGGGTCGCCCCAGATGACGGCCTTGCCACCGCCCAGGTCCAGACCGGCAAGCGCGTTCTTGTACGCCATTCCGCGGGACAGGTCGAGCACGTCGGCGAGGGCGTCCTCCTCGCTGGCGTACGGGTAGAAGCGGGTGCCGCCGAGCGCCGGCCCCAGGGCCGTGGAGTAGATCCCGATGATCGCCTTCAGGCCGCTCTGCTTGTCCTGGCAGAAGACGACCTGTTCGTGACCTGTCGATACCGGGTCGTCGGTGCTGGCGAATACGCCCATGGTTGGCTCCTGGAGTGGTGTGCGCCCTTGTGGGACGCGGACCTGGCGGACGCCGGCGGGGATGCTGCCGGTGTGATCGAGCCTAGTATCGGCCGCCCTGTCGGTGCTCGACGCGCCGTCGCCGTCCCACGTTGCGGCGCGCGTGGTCCGGCCGCTGACCGCGTACGGCTGCGGTTCGTGGGAGGATCGCGCCGTGCCGTCGCTCTTCGCTTCTTACCTGCGCGTGTACGAACCGTTGACCGCCTTCGACCGAGACCGGCAGAGCTACTGGCGCCGCTATGTCTCGGAGGGGCGGGCGGTGGCCCCGGTCGAGGGTCCCGGTCGGCAGCGGACGGCGGTGATCGAGGCGCTGGGCGCTGGCTGGACCCGGCTGCCGGACCTGCCGGAGGAGGCGTACGTCCTGGAGACGGACGACAGCCTGCTGGTCTGCCCGTGGAACCTGCGGATCCGGGTCGCTGAGGCCGCCCTCAGCGCTCGGGACGGGGTGCCCTCGGTGCTCGCCGACGCCTTCGTGCCGCCGGTGCTCGCCGGGCAGGCCAGGGCGGTGGTCGACGACTGGCGCAGCGGAGCCCGGGTGTTGGAGCACGGTGTGCCCCGGGTGCACGAGCAGATCGCCACGTGGGGAGTGCCGCTGCGCTGGTTCGTGCTCTTCGAGCCGGCCGAACGGGACCTGGTCACCGAGCCGGGTCGACGGGCGCTGCGCTACCGCACGGAGATCTCCAAGGCCCGCCGTCGGTCGTCCCGGGCGCTGTCGGTGTTGCGCAAGTCGGTGGGCGAGGCGCCGATCACCGAGGCGGTGGAGGAGGCGGCGCGCTGGCTGGAGGAGTTCCATCCCCGATCGGTTGTCGAACTGGACTACGGCGGCCTGGTCGATCTTCTTTCCAACGAGACTCTCGCGGCGGACGACTCGCCCGAGTTGGTCGCCAACGGCCTGGCGGGGCTGTCGCGCGGTGAGGCCGAGGAGGCGTCCGCCGCGTACGACAAGCTGGTGGCCCGGTGGCGCGCGGTGCAGCTGTTGGAGCGGTGCAATTAAGGACAAATGCCCGTAGGAGCGCTCCCAAAGTGAGGCGTGCTCGTAGTTGACGCATCACGAACCGTGATCATGAGTCCGAATAAGGTGGTTTCTGCCGTGTAAAAGTCGTAAAAATCGGGCATGGTTCATCCGTCCGTCTAGGGACCTTCATCCGTTCGGCCCATGTCGGACATCGGGGACTAGCCGGACCATGGGAGACGCGTCGGCCGGCGGGACCCCGGCCGATGTCTATACATGTGGAGGAGTGACCGATGGCATCGCGAACGCACGAACCAGAGCCGCTACTCACGCCGGCCGAGGTGGCGTCGATGTTCCGTGTCGACCCGAAGACGGTGACCCGGTGGGCCAAGGCGGGCAAGCTCAGTGCCATCCGCACCCTGGGTGGTCACCGTCGATACCGCGAGTCGGAGGTCAGGGCGCTGTTGCAGGGCCAGATCCCGCAGCAGCGGCAGGGTGACTGAGCGGCACAATTTTTCCGGTCAGGGGCGGTGGATCTCGATCCGCCGCCCCTTTCCATGCCCGACCGAGGTCCGACCGCCCTCAGCGCCGGCCCTCGGCCAGGGTCGCCCTCAGCGCCGGCCCTCGGCCAGGGTCGCCCTCAGCGCCGGCCCTCGGCCAGCGTCACGCGGATGCCGACGGTGCCGCCCTCGCCGCGGCGCAGCCGGCTGCCCAGCAGGCTCAACCGGCCGATCACGCGGTACTTGTGCTTGAGCAGGTCGCGAATCCGGCCGGTGTCACCGCCGCCACAGATCGTCGCGTGGGCCGGCACCTCCGCCCCGTGCGGACGCCCCCGCACGTCGCAGGGCGCCAGGGTCACGTCGCCGTTGTTGCGGATCCGTTTGACCTTGCCGGAGTCGGCCCGGGTCCAGACCGCCAGAGCCTCGCCGTCGCGGACCGCCCAGACCGGGGTCGGCACCGCCCGACCGTCCTTGCGGAAGGTCGTGAGCAGGAGGTATTTCTCGGCGGACAGCCGGTCCAGCATGGTCACGCCGCCAGGATACGACCGCTGCGGGCAATCCAGTGGCCGGATAGCGTGAACGCCGTGACGGGCGAGCCTCAAATCGGTGACGTGGTCGGTGAGCTGCTGCGGGACACGTTTGCCGTGGCCACCGGGGTGGGCCCTCGGCCGCTGGTCGGCGGTCGACTTCCGCGGCCGGTCATCGAGATCATCGAGCGGGACGACGGGCTGATCAACGGCGCGCCGGCCGCGCACTACCTGGACGGGCCGCAGGAGTGGCAGCCGTACGACCACCGGGCGGTGGACCGGGTCCGCGGCGAGACGCTCGACATCGGCACCGGCGCCGGCCGGATCGCGCTGCTGCTCCAGGAGCGCGGGATACCGGTCACCGGGCTGGACACCTCCGCGGGGGCGCTGGCGGTCAGCCGGCGTCGCGGCGTGCGACGGGTGGTGCACGGCACCGTGGACACGCACGTCGCCGACGGTCACCGGTACGACACGTTCCTGCTGCTCGGCAACAACCTCGGGCTGTTCGAGGGCCGGCAGCGTGCCCCCGGGTTCCTGGCCGCGCTCGCCGCGCTGGCCCGGCCGGGCGCGCAGATCATCGCGCATGGCACCGACCCGTACGGCACCCGCGACCCGCTGCACACCGGCTACCACGAGCGCAACCGCCGTCGGGGCCGGCTCGGCGGGCAGTTGCGGCTCCGGCTGCGCTACCGCGAGCTGAGCACCGAATGGTTCGACTACCTGGTCTGTTCGGCTGACGAGTTCGCCGCACTCGTGCACGGCACGGGGTGGCGGCTGACCGATGTGGACGACCGGGACGCTCCCTACTACCTGGCCACCCTGCGCCTCGCCGACTGAGCGACGGCCCCCGCGCGACGCTGCGCAGGGGCCGTCGTACAGCTCAGACCTGGACGGTCGGGGGAAGCTCCTCGGGCGGCATGCCGCCGTCGCCGTCGACCACCTCGTCCGGGGTGCCGTCCTCGTCGATGTCGACCATGGTGATGTCCACCTTGCCGTCACCATCGGTGTCGAACTGGAACAGGTCGGCCTTGCCGTCGCCGTCGGTGTCCACCACCCACACGTCGGTCTTGCCGTCGTTGTTGGTGTCGGCGCGCAGCAGCTCGACCCGCTCGTCGCCTCGGGTCTCCACGATCTCGGAGTCGGTGACGCTCTCCGGTGCCTGGCTCATGTCGACTGGTTCCTTCCCTTGGTTGACGGGCCGTCATTACCCGATCCCGCGCTCCCCCAAGCATGGGCCGGGTCGTCGAGCTGTCTAGGGTCGCACCATGAGCGAGCGGAACGGGCGAGACAACCAGCTCGGTGTGGCGGGGACCCCGCGCGCCGGCGGCTGGGACAGGGAGGCGTGATGGGCGGACGTTTCGTGGTCGTCGGTGCCGGCACGATGGGACTCGGCATCGCGTACGTGGCGGCCGGAGCCGGGCACGCCGTCGAGGTGGTCGAGGTGGATCCGGAGCGGGGCGCCACGGCGCTGAACCGGCTCGCCGAGCTGTGGGAACGAGCCGTGCAGCGCGGGAAGCTGAGCGCCGACGAGGCCGCCGCGCACCGGCAGCGGGTCACGCTGCGCCCGACGCTCGCCGAGGTCGCCCCCGCCCCCGACGTGATCGTGGAGGCGGTGCCGGAGCGACTCGACCTGAAGCGGGCGGTGCTGCGCGACGCCGCTGCGCTGCGCCCGGCGCTGCTGGCCAGCAACACCTCCAGCATCGCCATCGGTGAGCTGGCCGCCGGGCTGGACGCGCCCGAGCGCTTCCTCGGCCTGCACTTCTTCAACCCGGTCTGGGCGATGACGCTCCTGGAGATCGTGGTCGGCCCGGCCACCGCCGAGGAGACCACCGCCGCGGCCGTCGTACTCGCCGGCCGGTTGGGCAAGGACCCCGTCGTCGTACGCGACCTGCCCGGCTTCGCCACCTCCCGACTCGGGGTGACCCTCGGGCTGGAGGCGATCCGGATGGTCGCCGACGGGGTGGCCAGTCCCGCCGACATCGACAAGGCGATGGTGTTGGGATACCGGCACCCGATCGGGCCGTTGGAGCTCACCGACCTGGTCGGCCTCGACGTGCGGCTGGACATCGCCCGTACCCTCCAGGCGGCGTACGGGGACCGCTTCGCGCCGCCGCCGCTGCTCGTGGAGATGGTGGACGAGGGGCGGCTGGGCAAGAAGTCGGGGCACGGCTTCTACCTGTGGAACGACGGGGTCAAGCAGTGAGCGCGCTCGCGAGCCCCAACGAGAGGTGGGCGGGGCAGTGACCGGGCTGCGGATCGAGGAGCGGCCGGACCGGCTGGTGGTGACCCTGGACCGGCCGGAGAGGCGCAACGCCATCGACGCCGACCTGATCGCCGAGCTGCACCAGGTCTGCGCCGAGTTGGAGGCCCGTCCCCGGCTGCTGCTGCTCACCGGTGGCACGGCCGGCATCTTCGCCGGTGGCGCCGACATCGCCCAACTCCGGGAGCGGGGCCGCACGGACGCCCTGGCCGCGATCAACTCCGCCGCCTTCGCTCGGATCCGGGCGCTGCCGATGCCCACGGTGGCCGCCGTCGACGGCCCGGCGCTGGGCGGTGGCGCGGAGCTGGCGTACGCCTGCGATTTGCGGGTGTGCACGGCGCGGGCGGTCTTCGGCCAGCCGGAGGTGCGGTTGGGCATCCTGGCCGGCGCTGGCGCGACCCACCGGCTACCCGCGTTGATCGGTGAGGGCCGGGCCAAGGAGCTGCTGTTCACCGGGCGGCGGGTGGACGCCGCTGAGGCGCTGCGCATCGGCCTGGTGAACCGGGTGGTGGACGAGCCCGACGAGCTGCTCACGGTGGCCCACGCGCTGCTGGACGAGATCGCCCTGGGCTCGTCGCTGGCGCTGCGGTTGACCAAACTGGCGGTGGACGCGCCCGCCGCCGCGCACCCCCACCTCGATCTGGTCAGCCAGGCGGTGCTCTTCGAGGATGAGGAGAAGCACCGGCGGATGACCGAGTTCCTGGAGCGCCGCCGGCCGCGCTGATTCCGGGAAACGAAACGGCCGCACCGACGCTCGCGCCGGTGCGGCCGTTTGCTGCTTCTGGTGGTGCTACTGCCGGATCTGCACTCCGCTGTCGGCCAGCGAACGGATCACCGAGGCCGACTCGCCGAAGCCGATGATCAGTACGGCGTCCGCGCCGAAGTCCTTGATCTCCTTGGCGCCACCGGAGAAGTCCACCGGGGGAGCCTTGGCGTCGGCGGGCGGCTCGTAGGTGAGCAGCTTGAGGCGGTCACCAGCGATGCCGGCCTTCTCCAACTCGTCGCGGACCGTGCCCTGGAGGCCCTCACCGTAGGAGTCCTTGCGGGCGACGATGACGATCTTCTGCGATCCGTCGCGGAGGATGACGTCGGCAAGCGCCCGGCCCTGGAGGCTGTCCGGCGGTGCGGTGCGGAAGTAGAGGCCACCGTCGTCCACGTCGGTCAGGCTGCTGTCGGTGTTGGACGGGGAGAAGAGGATCTTCCCGGCCTGCACCACGTCCGGCAGCACCGCCCGGGAGATGCCCGAACCACCCGCGCCGATGATCACACTGACGCCGCCCGTCACGTGCCTGGCCACCGTCGCCTTGGCCACCACCGGGCTGGTGCCGTCGTCACCCTCGACCCACGTCACCGGCTTGCCCAGTGCGCCACCGGCGGCGTTGATCTCCCTGATCGCCAGCGCGGCACCGGCCGCCATCGGCGGGTAGGCGATCGCCAGGTCACCGGTCTTCGGCAGCAGGCCGCCCAGGATCAGCGGCTTCTGGTCGGGGTCGGCGGTCGGCCGCTGCTTCTTCGGCTTCGGTGGCGTCTTGGTGCTCGCCGCCGACTCGATGCCCGCACCGACGAACTCGGTCTTGCCGTCGTTGATCTGCTGCCCGTCGAAGGTCAGCGTGGCGTAGCTCGCGGTGGCCGGCTCACCCTTGTCGGTGAAGCCCGCCCGGGTCAGCGAAACGCCACGGTACTCGATGTCCTGCCCGGCACGGGCCAGCGCGAGGCAACTGGCCGCGTCCTCGCAGCGCTGCCCGTCGTTGGTCACGGCGACGATCTGCTTGGCGATGGCAGCCGGGTCGGTGCTCCCGGCCAGTTGGGCGGCGAGCACGGCGACCACCACCGCGTCGTACGTCTCGGCGGAGTACACGTAGTCCGTCAGCGCCGGATTGACGGTCCGTAGCCGGCTCTTGAAGTCGTCGGGCAGCGGAACGAGTGGCGTGGTGCCCTTCATTCCGTCGACGAGACTTGCACGTTCCTTCAACTCCGCTGGATAGGAGTTGAGCATGTTGCCGTCCGTGCCATAGAGGCGCACCTGTTGGGCGCTGGGCTCCTTGGCCTTGTCATCCCCGCAGGCGCTTGTGGCGAGCAGGATCGTCGCGCAGGCAGCCAGTGTGGCCACCCGCGAACGGCGTGATACGAGCATGGTCGTCCTTCCTCCGGCGAAGGTCCGCTGCGCACATTAGCGTGCCGGGGCCATCGGCGGGACCGTGGAGGTGGCGTAATGCGCAGGTAGCTCGCGTTGAACACGGACAGTGACGGTCATCCGGATCGCTTGACCGCCCGTCCTACTGTGCGCAGCGTGACGGACCTACCACAGCAGACGTTCGACGACGCGACCGCCGTGCTCCACTCGGCGCTGACCGGGGATGGGGACGCCGTGGTGGGAGCATTCGACGCGGTCGTCGACCGGGCCGGCCTCAGCGGCGCGTACGGGGTGGCCTGGTGCCTGGCCGCGACGATGGTCGGCGACGCGCCAGCGGCCAGCGGAGCGGCGCTCGACTTCCCGGGAATCGACCAGGCCGACTACGACACCCGCTGGGTGGCCCGCTTCGTCAGCGCGTACGCCAATCGCGACGAACCGACAGGCGAGGCGCTGTTCGGCGCCGCGGCGGCCGACGGGCTGCTCCCCGCCTGCCTCCTCACCCTCGCCGGCTCGACGATCGCCACCCTGCGCAGCCGCGCCGAGTGATCTGACCGCCGGGCCGCGGCGTCCGCCGGGCCACTCGGAGCGCGTGGTACGCGATCGTCCCGCGACCCCGGTGGTGTCCGACCCGTGTGATAGCTCTGTAGCCATGTCCGAGGCGATGCTGAGCAAGGTGCGCAAGCTGCTCGCCCAGGCTGAGGACCCAGCCTGCACACCCGCCGAGGCGGAGGCGTTCACCGCCAAGGCGACCGAGTTGATCGCCCGTTACGGCGTGGACCGAGCGCTGCTCGCCGTCCGTGACCCGACCACCGACCCGGTCGGCGACCGGGTCCTGGAGATCGTCGCCCCGTACGCCCGCGACAAGGTCGGTCTGCTCGCCGCGGTCGCCGAACCACTACGCTGCCGCTGCGTACGCCGCCGGCAGGGCAACGGCTTCACGCTGCACCTGTTCGGCTTCGCCAGCGACCTGGAACGGGTCGACCTGCTCTTCACCTCACTGCTCGTGCAGGCGGCGCACGGCCTGGCCGCCACCGAGGTGCCCGCGGACGACCATCCCGCCGCCTTCCGCCGGTCCTGGTTGGCCGGTTTCGCGGAGGTGATCGGGGGTCGACTCTGGGCGGCGGAGACGGCGGCGGCCAGCGAGTCGGGGGCTCCGTCGGTGGCGCTGGTGCTGGCTGACCGGTCCGACCGGGTGCAGCGGCGGCTCACCGAGGAATACCCGCGGCTGCGCACCGCACCGCCACGCAGGCTGGGCGGCACCGGCTTCGGGTCGGGGGCGGAGGCTGGCCGCCATGCGCATCTGGGTGGTCGCGACATCGGTGGCGACACCGCCCGGGCACGGCAACTCGGCCGCTGACAAGCCCGTGCCGGCTGGGCCCTGCGGTGACCGTGTGCCGGCTCGGCCCAGAACAGCCGGATGTCGGCTCGGCCTCCGCGTGTGGGGGCGAGGGCCGGGTGGTTCGGCTTGCGGCGACCGTTGGCGCTGAGGGTCAGGCGGAGGTGGTGGGCTGGTGGCGCGACACCGTCGCGACGTAGCGGGTGAGCAGCTCGTGCCAGCCGGCGGTGAGCGCCTCGCGGTATCCTTCGGCCGCCTCGCCGTGCCTGTCGAAGTGCCGGTGCTCCAACTCGACCCGGGTGCGCTCCGGCCCTTCGGAATGGAACAACACCTCGACCTCGCTCGCGCGGGCCGGGTCCGGCACCGGTGCCCGGTCGGGGCCGATCTGCCAGACGAAGACCAACCGGCGCGGCGGGTCCCAGGTGAGCACCCGACCCCAGTCGGAGCGGAAGCCGTACGGGCCGATCTCGTAGAGCATCCCGCCAGTCCGCGGCTCCATGCCCAGCTCAGCGAGGGCGTCCGGGCCGGACCAGGTGTATTCGGTGACCCACCAGTCGGCCAACTCGTCGGTGAAGACCGCGAACGCGTGCTCGGCGGACACCGGGACGCGGAGGCTGCACCGTAAGGAGAACCGGTCGCCGTCCTGCCGGATGTCGGCCGGATCAGTTTTTTCCTGTCCCATAGGCCCGGACCATACCGTCTGATGCCCGCGTGTGCAGCTTGGTGTTGCGCCTGCTTCGGACACGGGGTGGCCGATCCCTCACGGACGGGATGCTCCGCCGGAAAGCGGGTACCCGCGCCGAACGGCCCGGACGACCGGGCCGGTGTGTGCAGGCGGGTGGGAGAGCATGAGCGAGAGCGCGCAGCAGCGGGAGTCGGGCCACGGGGACCCGGATGTCCTTCTCGACATTCCGAGGGTCTCCGTCGACTCGATCCGGCTGGCGGTCGACGGACTGGACGCCGACCTGTCGCTGCGGGCCCGGGTGGCCAACCTGATCCAGGTCGACGCCGGCGTACGGGTGCACCTGAGCGGCGCCGAGCTGGACATCGACGGGGTGCACGCCGAGGCGCAGCTGCGGGTGCGGTTGGAGCAGTTGACCATGATCCTCGGGCGGGCACTCGACACACTCGACCACAACCCGCAGCTCATCGAGGCGCTCGCCCGAACGGCTGTCACCGCCCTCGACGACGTGAACCCTGGGGTACCACAGCCGGACCCCGGGGCCACGGCGGTCGGGGCGCGCCGCCCCGGCGGCTTACTCGACGGGCCGGGCCAGCAGGTGAGGATGGGGCGGCCGGGCTCGGGGCCGCCTGTTGGAAGCGCCACGCCTCAGGCTGGTGGCCCGGGGCCCAGCGCTGGAGGACCCGGTTCTCGGGCCGGTGGCCCTGCGTCGGGGGAACAGGTACGACCGGAGTCCGGCGGAACGCAGGGCCGTCATCCGGCAGGCCGGCGGCACGGGGAGCGGCACCACCCCGAAGGGCAGCGCCCCGCAGGCCCCGGCGATAGGCAGCAGCCGGCAGGCCCCGGCGGTGGGCAGCAGCCGGCCGACCCCGGTGATAGGCAGCGGCCAGCGGGTCCGGGTGATGGGTCGCGATCGGCAGGCCCAGACGGTGGGCAGCGATCGGCCGGGGCGGCTCGGGGGACCGAGGGCCCGGCGGGGTCGTCGACCGCGCAGCCTCGTAGCCAATCCGATCAGTCGCCCGCCCCACGCCCGAGCGCGTCCGGAGATGGGGACGGCGGCAGCGGTCCGCTGGGTGGGGCGCAGGCAGCAGCGCAGAGCGCGGCCCAGTTCGCCGAGCAGGCAGGGGAGACACTGCGCCAGGCCGGGCGCAGCGTGTGGGAGGCGATCCAGAGCGGCATGGCGCAGCACCGCCAGCAGGGCCGCGACGGCTGACCGCCGCACAGCGTCACGGCCGCACGGCCGCACCCGCCACCAACTCATGATCGACTCGGTTTTTGGCAAAATCGGGGCATCCCGCACACGCCCGGATGCCCCGATTTTCGGGAAGTGGAGTGGATCACATTCCGGCGGCCGAAGGTCGTCGGTGAAAAAGGCGCCCCAACAGCAAGATCCCCACCTGCGTTTCCGCTGGTGGGGACCTCTGTAGCCCGGCGAAAGGCTATGTGGCCAGGGGCGGGGTCGAACCGCCGACCTTCCGATTTTCAGTCGGACGCTCGTACCAACTGAGCTACCTGGCCGTACTGCTCGGCCCATGTTACCCGGCAACCGGACGAACCGGCGGCAAGGGCGACATGCTCCGATACGCAGAACGCCGCGCGAGGCGCGGCGTCAGCGCTGCGGTCCTGACGGGACTTGAACCCGCGACCTCCGCCTTGACAGGGCGGCGAGCACTCCAACTGCTCCACAGGACCTAGCTTGTGTTGCTCCGGCTTGCGCCGGTCGTGCCCCCAACGGGATTCGAACCCGTGCTACCGCCTTGAAAGGGCGGCGTCCTGGGCCGCTAGACGATGAGGGCGGCCCCGCCATCATTGCACATTGGCAACTTCAAGCGGACTTGCTCCCATCCGGCCCCGCCGGAGGCTTGGAAAGCATACGTGATGCCAGGTCGGTGAACAAAATCGGTATCGGGGTGCCCGGAGATCAGGGCGTAACCGCAGGTCAAAGGGTGTTTCAAAGGTGCTGGCCGGCCTGCGCCGGCCCGGAGACGACACCGCCGGAACTCCGGCTCGGCTCGACCGACACGTCCTAGTTGAGTCGGGCGATGCCGAAGCGTTTCTTCAGATCGGCGATCACCTGAGGGCAGGCGGCGAGCGTCGCGGCCCGATTGCCGCCCCCGTCGTGCAGCAGCACGATGGCACCGGGGCCGGCGGCGGCGTGGATTCGCTTGCCGATCGTGGCGGCGCTCGGCTTGTCCCAGTCCTGTGGGTCGACCGACCAGTGCAGGGGGCGCATCCCGAGGTCCTTCGCCACCCCCAGCACCTCCGACGTCCACCGGCCGCCCGGTTGCCGGTAGTAGGACACCTTCGCCCCGGGAGCCGCCGCCTGGATGGCCCTGTTGGTGCGGTCCAGGTCGGCCCTGATCTCGGCGACCGGTCGCCGCGCCAGGTCGAGGTCGTGCCGCCAACTGTGGTTGCAGAGCTGGTGGCCCTCGCGGACGATCCGACGGACCAACTCCGGGTGACGCTGCACCTCGCGACCGACGACACAGAAGGTGGCCGTCACCTTGGCGGCCCGCAGCTGGTCGAGCACCTTGGGCGTCCAGGCCGGGTTCGGCCCGTCGTCGAAGGTCAACACCACCGGGCGCGCGCCGGTGGTGCGACGCAGGCCGGCGGGGAGCTTGGCCGGCAGTGGTCGCAGCGGAGGCTTGGGCGGCTTGGCGACGGTGGGGTGCGGCGGGGTGGGCGGGGCCGATCGCACCGGCTGCGATGCGCTGGAGCGGGTGATGGTGCGGTCCGGCTGGGCACAGCCGGACAAGACCAGCGCCATGGCGAGGACAAACGCCAGGGCGGCGCGGGCTTGCATCTGCTGGCTCCCGGAGGGGTCGGGGTAGGCGGAGCCTCCGACGGTAGTTCACGCCGCAAACGGGCGACAGTGCGGTCAGTCACGCCTCGACTGGTCCAGCGAGTCACGGACCGCGACGGCGAGCGAGACGGCCTCGGCCAGGTCGATCGGCCGCACCACCCCGGCGGGCAGCGCGTCGGCTCGCCAGCCCGGCCCGGCGGCGAGCACCAGCAACGGGCGACGGGGTGCCGCGAGGAGCGCGCTGAGCTGAGCCGGGTCGGCGGTGGCCCGGGTGTGCGACCAGAGCACCACGGCGGCCGGTCCGGTCCGGTTGACCGCCTCGAGGAGGGCGGCGACCGGCACTCGGGCGCCGAGCGTCCGGTAGCTGACCCCGGCCTCCGCGAGCGCGGCGGCCAACGCCTCCAGCGGCAGGGTGTGCTGCTCCTCGTCGGCGCAGGAGAGCAGGATGCGGGCCGGCCCGGTGGGAACCTTGGCCCGACTGGCCGCCGCGAGGGCCTCCGAGACGCAGCGGGACACCAGATGTTCCACCTCGATCAGGCCGGCGGTGGCGGCGTGGCGTTCGCCGATGCCGGTGAGGACCGGGCGCAGCAGGCCTTCCCAGGTGGCGACGACTCCGTCGGCGGCCAGGGCGTGCGCGATCGTCTCGCTGATCGCCGCCGCGTCCAGCCGCATGGCGGCCCGGGCCAACCCGCGGGCTGCCGGCCCGGCACGGCCCACCGGGATGGTTCCACCGCCGCCCCGGCCGGGTCGGTGGATCCGAGCGGGGGTGACGGTGTCGGTGGGCGTCGGATCGGGTGCCTGGCGAGCCCAGCGGGCGGCCTCGGCGGGGCTCACCCCCTCGGCGGTGAGGCGGCGCATGATCTCGAGGCGGGCCAGATCCTTGGGCGTGTACCGGCGGTGGTGGCCGGGGATGTGCTCGCTCGGCCCGAGCCCGTAGCGCTGGTGCCAGGTGCGCAGGGTCGTCACCGCGACCCCCAGCCGGCGTGCGACAGCCCCCGCACTCAGCGCCTCATCGACCACCCGACCGCTCCGCCGTGTCATCCGCCGACGATCCGGACGGGGTCACGGCCGGATCGGATGCGCCCGACGTGGCGCCCGAGGGGTGCAGTAGCCGGTTCACCACCCCGCCCAGCCAGGGGGCGTACGACCGGGGGTCGAGGTCCAGCTCGGCTTCGAGTGCGGTGGGGTCGGCCCAGCGCAACTCGGCGACCTCGTCCGGGTCCGGTAGGAGCGGGGCCGCGGGCAGGAAATCACCCCGCAGTACGTGGTCGTACTCGAATTCGACCCGGCCGGTGGCCGGGTCCTCGGCGTAGTAGACGTAGACGCCGACCTCGGTCAGCTCGACCGGACCCGCGCCCAACTCCTCGCGCAGCCGCCGGTTGGCCGCCTCGGCGAGGGACTCGCCGGGCCGAGGGTGGCCGCAGCAGGAGTTGGCCCAGCGCAGCGGGAACCGGGTCTTGACGGCGGCCCGGCGTTGGAGCAGCACCTGGCCGTCCGGGTCGACGAGCAGCACCGAGAAGGCCCGGTGCAGGTGCCCCGGGGGTTGGTGTGCGGCGGCGACGGTCATCTCGCCGTGGGCTTTGCCGGCGTCGTCGACCAACTCGACAAGGTGCTCCTCGCGGCTGCTCATCGACCTTCCCCACTGATTCGACCGGCGGCGAGCTTGCCGGAGATGAGCACCATCGGCACACCCACCCCGGGTTGGGTGCCGGAGCCGACGAAGACCACGTTCGGCAGGTCGCGGTGCAGGTTCGACGGGCGGAACGGGCCGGTCTGGAAGAGGGTGTGTGCGGCGGCGAAGGGGGTGCCCGCGGCCATCCCCTGCTCCTCCCACTCGGCCGGGGTGATCGCCCGGAGCACCTCGACCCCGGCACCGAAGCCGACGTAGCCGCGCTCCTCCAGCGTGCCGATCAGCTGGTCGCTGTAGCGCTGGGTCAGGTCACCGCGCCACTCGAACGGCGCCCGGTGCAGGTTGGGCACCGGGGCGAGCACGTAGTAGGTGTGCCGGTCGGGTGGGGCCACCGAGGGGTCGGTCCGGCTCGGGTTGGTCACCAGCAGTGACGGGTCGGTCATCAGCTCGCCCCGCCGGATGACCTCATCGAAGGTGCCCTTCCACGCGCGTCCGAAATGGATGTTGTGATGGGCGATCTTCGCATAGGCCTGTCGGGACCCGACGTGCAGAACGACGCACGACGGGGAGTAGGTGAGCCGACGCCGTGGCGCGGTGGGGAGCAGGTCCCGGTAGGCGACCGGTAGGTCGGGGTTGAGCACCACGACATCCGCCCGCACCAGTTCGCCGTCGGCGGTGAGCACACCTGTGGCACGGCCGTTCGCCGTCTCCACCCGGGTCACCGTCGTGTCGTACCGGATCTGCACGCCGTGCTTCTCGGCGGCGCCCGCCATGGCCCTGGAGACCGCGTGGATGCCGCCGCGCGGGAAGTAGACCCCGGCCACCGAGTCGAGGTACGCGATGACCGCGTAGATGGCGAGGGCGTCGTGCGGCGCGAGGCCGGCGTACATGGCCTGGAAGGAGAAGATCCGCTGGGTACGCGGGTCCCGGAAGAATTGGTTGATCTTCGTCTGGAGGCGTCGGAAGGCTCCGCCGCTGAGCAGCTTGAGGAGGTTGCCGGTGATCAGGTCGGTCGGCGCGTCGAGGTTACGCTCGATGAAGTCGGCCCGCTCCAGCCGCCACAGCTCACGCGCGTAGTCGACGAAGCGCAGGTAACCGTCGGCCTCGCGCGGCCCGCAGACCCGGGAGATCTCGGCCGCCATCCGCGTGGTGTCGGTGAGCACGTCCAGCGTCGAACCGTCCGGGTAGTAGGCCCGGTAGGCCGGGTCGAGGGGGGTCAGGTCGAGCCAGTCGTGCAGCTCCTCACCGACCGCGCCGAGCGCCTCGGCGATCAGGTCGGGCATGGTGAGCACGGTCGGGCCGGTGTCGAACTCGTAGCCGTCCGCGGCGAGCCGGCCGGCTCGCCCGCCGGGTACCGGCTCGCGTTCCAGCACGGTGACCTGTCGCCCGGTGCCGGCCAGGTGCAGCGCGCAGGCGAGCCCGCCCAGGCCGGCCCCGACGACCACCACCCGGTCCGTCCGTCCTGTCACCGTCCGCACGTGACCACCTCCTCGAGAGAATCGCGCATCAGGCCCGCCGGTTGGTCGCGGCGGTGGCCAGCCCGGTCAGTGCGGTTCGCGCCGTACGGTCCAGGGGTGCGGAGTCGAGCGCGGCAAGCGCGTCGCTCACCCGCTCGGCGATCATCCGCTCCACCCGGGCCACCGCCCCGGTCTCGGCCACCAGCTCGGCGAACCGGTCGACAGGTGTGTCACCGGGGCGCTCCAACGCCTGGAGTTGCGCCGGCGTGGCCAACTGCCGGGCCAGCATGAACAGCGTGGTCGGCTTGCCGGTGCGAAGGTCGTCACCGGCCGGCTTGCCGGTGGCGGCCGGATCGCCGTACACGCCGAGCAGGTCGTCGCGGAGCTGGAAGGCCTCGCCGACGGCCAGGCCATAGCGGGTGTACGCGGAGATCAGCGGGTCGTCGGCGGGCACCCCGGCCAGGCAGGCGCCGAAGAGCAGTGGTCGTTGGACGGTGTAGCTGGCGGTCTTGTAGTGGGCCACCCGCAGCGCCCGGTCGACCGACCAGTTGGCCGGGTCGTTCTCGCCGAGCACGTCCAGATACTGCCCGGCGACCGTCTCCACCCGCATCTGGTCGTAGCAGCGGCGAACCTCGAACAGGCGGGCCGGTGGCACCGTGGCGTGCGCCAGCAACCGGTCGGCCCAGACCATGCAGAGGTCGCCGATGAGGACGGCGACGGCCTCGCCGAACCGCCTGGGATCACCGCGGTGGCCGGCGGCGATGTGCTGCTCGGCGAGCGCGACGTGTGCGGTGGGCCGGCCGCGACGGGTGGTGGAGGCGTCCATCACGTCGTCGTGCACCAGGGCGAAGGTGTGCAGCAACTCCAGCGCGGCCAGCGCCGGCAGCACGGGCGACAGTGCCTCGGCGCCGCCGATCGCCCCGCGCCAGCCCCAGTAGGCGAACGTCGGCCGGATCCGCTTGCCGCCGACCAGGACGGCCTCCCGCGCGGAGGCGGCGAAGCTGCCCATCGACGCGTCGATCTCGGCGAGGGACTCGACCTCGGCGGCGAGGAAGGTGGTCAGGGTCTCGTCGACCGCCGCGACCAGCTCATGGGTGTACGCGGCCAGAACGGCACCGACCGGGTCGTCCCGGTCGACCGGGACTGCCGCCGCCACACGAGTCGCACTGCCCGCAACCGCGTCGTTGGCCATGCGGCTGAGCGTACCCTAGGCTGCGAGTTGCGTCGATTGGTGCGTCGATAAATGAGGAGGGGCCGGTGGACACAGATCTCACCGCTGCCTACGACAGGTGTCGTGAGCTGCACAAACGTCACGGCCGCACCTACTATCTCGCCACCCGACTGCTGCCCGCGTGGAAACGGCGACATGTGCACGCCCTCTACGGGTTCACCCGGTACGCGGACGAGATCGTCGACCGCACCGAGGACCTGCCGCCGGCCGAGCGGGCCGCCCGCCTGGACGACTGGGCCAGCCGGTTCGTGGCTGGTCTGCGCGGTGCGCCCGTCGACGATCCGCTGCTGCCGGCCGTGCTGCACACGATCGCGGTCTTCGATCTCGACCGGGACGATTTCGCGTCGTTTCTGAAGAGCATGGCGATGGATCTGACCGTCACGGCGTACCCGACCTACGACCACCTGCTCGACTACATGGAGGGCTCGGCGGCGGTCATCGGCACGATGATGCTGCCGATCCTGGGCAGCTCCGACCCGGCGGCGGCGCGGGAGCCGGCCCGGCAGCTCGGGTTCGCCTTCCAACTCACCAACTTCATCCGGGACGTCGCGGAGGATCTCGACCGGGGCCGCACCTACCTGCCCGACGAGGACCTGGCCAAGTTCGGGGTCACCCGCGACGAGCTGGTCGAGGCCGGCACCAGGGGCCGCGGCACACCCCGCATCCGCGAGCTGATCGAGTACGAGGTGACCCGCGCGCAGGCGCACTACGCGGCCGCCGCACCGGGCATCACCATGCTGGCGCCGGCCTCGCAGGCCTGCATGCGCACCGCGTACGTCCTCTACGGCGGCATCCTCGACGAGGTCGCCGCGCAGGACTACGACGTCTTCGTCCGGCGTGCCGTGGTGCCGCAACGGCGACGGATGGCTGTGGTCGGACGGGCGCTGCTCACCTCGACCGGTACGCCGGTCACCATCCCCGGGCCGACCGTCGCTCCGGAGACCCGGTGACCGCAGGCACCGCGATCGTGCTCCTCACCCGCGACCTGCGGGTGCACGACCACCCGGCGCTGGCCACCACCTGCGCGGCCTTCGACCGGGTGGTCCCGCTGTACGTGCTCGACCCGGAGCTGGCCGACCGGTCGGCCAACCGCACCCGGTTCCTGCACCAGGCCCTCGCCGACCTGCGCGCCGAGCTGCGCGAGCGGGGCGGCGACCTGGTGGTGCGCCACGGTGACCCGGTGGCCGAGACGATCCGGCTGGCCGGCGAGGTCGGTGCCACGGCCGTCGCCCTCTCCGCCGACGTCAGCCACTACGCCCGCCGGCGGGAGCGGCGACTGCGCGCCGAGTGCGAGCGGCACCGGCTGCACCTGCGCCTGTTTCCCGGGCTGACCGTGGTCGAGCCGGGAGCCCTGCGGCCCGGTGGCGGCGGCGACCACTACCGGGTGTTCAGCCCCTACCACCGGGCCTGGGCGGCCAACCGGTGGCGCGAGGAGTTGGCCGCGCCGGCCCGGATCACGCTGCCGGACGGCGTGCGGGTGGGCCGACTGCCGGCGCTTCCGGCCGGGGACTCGCCGGACGCGGCGGTCGGCGGTGAGCGGGTCGCCCGGCAGCGGCTCACCGACTGGCTGCCGGACCTGGACCGGTACGCCGACCAGCACGACGACATGGCCGGCGACGACACCTCCCGACTCAGCCCGTACCTGCGCTTCGGCTGCGTGTCCCCGCTGGCGGTGGCCAACCGCGCCGGGGACCGGTCCGGGCCGTTCGTCCGGCAGATCTGCTGGCGGGACTTCTACTACCAGGTCACCGCCGCCTTTCCGGAGATCTCGACCGCGGCGTACCGGCGGGGTGCCACCGAGCGGTGGCGCTACGACGACGACGCGTTGGCGGCCTGGGCCGAGGGGCGGACCGGAGTGCCCATCGTCGACGCCGGGATGCGGCAGCTGCGGACGCAGGGCTGGATGCACAACCGGGCCCGGCTGATCACCGCCGGCTACCTGACCAAGTCGCTCGGGCAGGACTGGCGGGGCGGTGTCGGAGTCTTCTCCCGCTGGCTGCTGGACGGGGACGTGGCCAACAACTCCGGCAACTGGCAGTGGGTCGCCGGCACCGGCAACGACACCAGGCCGTACCGGGGGTTCAACCCCGTCCGGCAGGCCGAACGGTACGACCCGGCCGGCGACTACGTACGCCGGTGGGTGCCGGTGTTGGCGACGGTGCGGGGTAAGGCCGTCCACCAACCGTGGAAACTGCCCGAGGCGCCCGACTATCCACCGCCGCTCTCGGTGCCGGGCACCGACCCCGTCTGGCTGCGCTGATCAGAGGCAGGAGTGCAACACCTCGACCAGCTCGTCCACCCGGTCGTGCTCGGCGAGGTGCGCCGTCGCGTACGCGAAGGTGTAACCGCGCTCCGGGTCGGCCCACGCGCTGCTGCCACCGAGGCCGCCCATGCCCCAACTGCCGTCCGGCTCCCACTGCATACCCAGCGTCCAGTGGGCCGGGCGGTCCAGCACCAGGTCCGGCCCGTCGTACTGCACCCGGGTCGCCTCCGCCACCAGCTCCGCGCCGAACAGCCGAACCCCGTCCAGGACACCGCCGGCCAGCAGACCGGTGTAGAGCCGGCCCAGGCCGCGTGCGGTGGCGTGCAGGTTGACCGCCGGCATCTCGGCAGCCCGCCACAGCGGGCTGTTCACCACGGCGAGATCCTGCCCACCGGCCGGGTTGCCCATCGCGCGCGCCCGCAGTGAGCCCGGCTCGCCGAGCGCCCGGGTCGGCCACCCCGGGTCGCCGTAGCGCAGGTCGGCGCAGTGCCGCTGGTCCGCCTCGGTCAGCCCGAACGCCAGGTCGAGCTGCCACCGGTCGGCGATCTCCTCGGCCAGGAACCGGCCCACCGACCGCCCGTCGACGCGACGGACCACCTCGCCCACCAGGTGCCCGTACGTCCAGGCGTGCTCGCCGGCCACCGAGCCGGGCGACCACTCGGGGTCGGCGGCGGCCAGGTCGCCGGCGAGCAGCGCCCAGTCGGCGATGGCGGCGGCGGGTCGGGGCACCGGAAAGGCCGGCAGCCCGGCGGTGTGCGACAACACCTGGCGCACGGTGGCGGGGGTGCGGAACTCCGGCCAGTACCTGTCGACGGGCGCGTCGAGGTCGACCTGCCCCCGGTCGACGAGCATCAGCAGACAGAGCGCGGCCACCGGCTTGCCGACCGAGTAGACGTTGACGAGCGTGTCCGGCCGCCACGGCTCGGCGCCGGTCCGGGTCCCACCGACCAGGTCGACGACCGGCTGACCGTCGTACCAGATGACCAGGCCCGCGCCGGTCTCCCGGCCGGAGGTGAGCAGGTCGTGGAAGCAGTCCCGGACCGGAGCGAAGCGTGCGTGCATCCCGCCACCGTAAGGGGCCGGCACGGGTGAGCGTGTCGACTTTTTCTCCGGCCCCGGTGGTTGCGCTGGTGTCGCTGGGGGATGCTGTTGCGGTGGCAGAGCCGGAGCTGGTGGATGTGGTCGTGGTGGGGCTCGGGGTCGGCGGCGAGGAGGTCGCCGGGCGACTCGCCGAGGCCGGCCTGAGCGTCGTCGGCATCGAGCGGGACCTGGTGGGCGGGGAGTGCCCCTACTGGGGCTGCATCCCGAGCAAGATGATGATCAGGGCCGCCAACGCGCTCGCCGAGGCCCGCCGGGTCGACGGGCTGGCCGGGACGGCGCAGGTCCAACCCGACTGGGCACCCGTGGCCAGGCGGATCCGCGAGGAGGCCACCGACACCTGGGACGACACCGTCGCGGCGGAGCGGTTCACCGGCAAGGGCGGCCGGCTCGTGCGCGGCAGTGGCCGCTTCGACGGCCCGGCCCGGGTCCGGGTCGGTGACCAGGTTTTCCAGGCCCGCCACGGGGTCGTGTTGGGCACCGGCACCCGTCCGTCGGTGCCGCCGATCGACGGCCTGGCCGACACCCCGTACTGGACCAACCACCAGGCGATCGAGGCCGACCAACTGCCGGAGTCACTGCTGGTGCTCGGCGGCGGCGCGATCGGCCTGGAACTCGCCCAGGTCTTCGCCCGCTTCGGAGTGCGGGTCACCGTGGTGGAGGCACTCGACCGGGTGCTGGCCGTCGAGGAGCCGGAGGCGTCCGACGTCGCCGCCGCGGCGCTGCGCGCCGACGGCGTGGAGATCCACACCGGGGTACGCGCCGAACGGGTCGACCACGACGGCACCCGGTTCGTCCTGCGCGGTGGCGGCGGGGCGGAGTTCACCGCCGACCGGCTGCTGGTGGTGACCGGGCGCAGGGCCCACCTGGAAGAGCTGGGGTTGGACACGATCGGCGTGGACGCCAACCAGCGTTACCTGTCGGTCGACGACCGGTTGCACGTCACCGACCGGGTCTGGGCGGTCGGCGACCTGACCGGTGAGGGCGCCTTCACCCACATCGCCATGTACCAGGCGGGGATCGTGATCGCGGACATCCTGGCCCTGGCCCGGCAGACGAAGGCGGGTGCGGACGCCAGCGGCACGTCCAGCGTGGTCGGTGGCGCGATGGGGGCGTCCAGCTCACTGGCCGCGAGCGGGTCGAGCGGGTCGGCCGGCACCGTCCCACGGGCCGACTACCGTGCGCTGCCCCGGGTGACCTTCACCGATCCCGAGGTGGGCGCGGTCGGGCTCACCGAGCAACAGGCCCGCGAACGCGGCATCAACGTGCAGGTCGGCTTCACGAAGCTCGGCAGCTCCACCCGGGGCTGGATCCACCGGGTCGGCGACGACGGCTTCATCAAGCTCGTCGCGGACGCCGACCAGGGCGTGCTGATCGGCGCGACGTCGGTCGGCCCGGCCGGCGGCGAGGTGCTCTCCGCGCTGGTGGTGGCGGTGCACGCGGCGGTGCCGCTGAGTCAGCTCCGCCACATGATCTACGCGTACCCGACCTTCCACCGGGCCATCGAGGCAGCCCTGGGCGACCTGTCCTGACCGTCCGCGCCGCGCCGCTTCTGCGCGCTTGATCCACTCGACTTCATGAAAGTCGCGGTGTCCGGGGCCTCTCGACACCGCGACTTCCTGAAAGCCGAGTCGATCAAGACCGCTATCCGGCAAACGCTGCATTTTGCTGTTCATTTCTTTCACTGCGGTGACGTACGATTGCGGCTGTGACCAAGCGGTTGACTGAAGTTGCCAAGAAGGCAGGCGTCAGCGAGGCCACCGTCAGCCGGGTGCTCAACGGCCGTGACGGGGTCTCCGAGGCGACCCGCACCGCCGTGTTGACCGCACTCGACGTGCTGGGTTACGAGCGGCCGACCAAGCTGCGCGGCGAACGCGCCCGGCTGGTCGGGCTGGTGTTGCCCGAGCTGCAGAACCCGATCTTTCCGGCGCTGGCCGAGGTCGTCACCGGGACCCTCGCCCAGCGTGGCTACACCCCGGCCCTGTGCGCCCGGACCATCGGCGGCGTGTCCGAGATGGACTACGTGGAGATGCTCCTCGACCATCAGGTCTCCGGGGTGATCTTCGCCGGTGGCTCGTACGCGCTCGCCGACGCCCGGCACGACCACTACCGTCGACTGACCGACCGGGGCCTTCCCGTCGTCCTCGTCAACGCGGGCGTCGACGAGTTGGGCTTCCCCCGGGTCTCCACCGATGACGCGGTCGCGGTGGAGCAGGCGTACGGGCACCTGCGCTCGCTCGGCCACGAGCGGATCGGGATGGTGCTCGGCCCGGAGGGGCACGTGCCGTCCCGTCGCAAGTTGGACGCGATGATCCGGGCCGCCGGCTGGGGTGCGGCCGACGCCGAGTGCGTCGAGCGTTCCAGCTTCTCGATGGAGGGTGCGCGGGTCGCCGCGACGAAACTCGTCGAGCGGGGCGTCACCGGCATCATCTGCGCCAGCGACGTCCTGGCGTTGGGCACGATCCGTGCGGCCCGGCGGTTGGGTCGCTCGGTGCCGGCCGACGTGTCGGTGGTGGGCTTCGACGACTCCGCGTTCATGACGTGCACCGACCCGCCGTTGACCACGGTGCGGCAGCCGATCGAGACGATGGGGCAGGCCGCCGTGGATCTGCTGGTCACCCAGATCGAAGGTGCCGGCGTGCTGCACGACGAGTTGCTGTTCGAGCCCGAGTTGGTGGTTCGCGGCTCGACCGCTCCCGCCCCGGGTCGCTGACGACAGCTTCCGCCCCCGGTCGCTGACGACCGCCCCCGCCTGCGGTCGGTTGCGACCGTTTCACCCGACGCCTCGGCCGTCGACCCCTCCTGCGGTCGGCGGCCGTTTTCGTCGTTGCGCACCAGGACCGGCATCGACCTTGCCGAATGACCCACCATAAGGGATCAAAGGACAACAAACAGGGCTACTTTCACGGCTTTGCAAACATCTGCCGTAATCACGTCGTGTCTTTTCGGAACAGGGTCGATACCTTGCCGAAATGAGTCCCCCTCGCTACAGTGACTCCACTCACACCTGGCTCCGACGCAGCTACTGGGCGTCAGGTCGCATCACCGCAGATCAGCGAAGGTCATTGGAGTCACCCGTTCCCGAAGGGATGGACAGATGTCCGTACCGCAATACCGAAAGGCTGCGGCGGTCGCGCTCGTGGCCGGCCTGGGGCTCAGCCTCACGGCGTGCTCCACGAAGAGCGACGACAAGGACACGACCGCCGGCGGCAAGGTCACCATCACTGTCGACTGCCAGCCCGTCGGCGCCCAGAAAGAGCTGTTGAAGAACTGGAACGACGACGTCGCCGAGTTCCAGCGGCAGAACCCGGACATCGTCGTCAAGAGCGTGAGCGTCGGCGAGCAGTGCAACAACCCGCCGGACTTCACCGCCCGCCTCGCCGGCGGCACCGTGACCGACGTGTTCTACGGCTACATGACCGACCTCCAGCAGGTGCTGGACTCGGGCCAGGCGATGGACATCGCCCAGTACGCCAACAAGGACACGATCCCCACCTGGGACAGCGTCGACCCGGCGCTCAAGGAGGTCTTCACCGACGGCGGCAAGCTCTACGCCGTACCGGTGAAGAACTACTCGATGGGCCTGGTCTACAACAAGGTCCTGTTCCAGAAGGCCGGGCTCGACGTCAACAACCCGCCGAAGACCTGGGCCGACGTCCGGGCCGCCGCCAAGAAGATCTCCGCGCTCGGCAACGGCGTCGCGGGCTACTCGGAGTACAGCGCCGGCAACACCGGCGGCTGGCACTTCACCTCCCTGCTCTACTCGCAGGGTGGTCGCGTGCTGACCGAGGACGGCAAGAAGGCCGACTTCAACAACGCCCAGGGCAAGCAGGTCCTGCAGAACATCAAGGACATGCGGTACGGCGACAACAGCATGGGCTCCCGTCAGCTGCTGCAGTGGGGCGACCTGCTGACGAACGCCGGCGCGGGCAAGGTGGGCATGTTCATCGGCGCACCGGACGCCACCCAGGCGATCGTCAGCCAGTTCCAGGGCAAGTTCCAGGACTGGGCGATGAGCCCGCTGCCCGGCCAGGACGGCCCGGCGAAGGGGACGCTCGGTGGCGGCGAGGGCTACTTCTTCAAGAAGGACCTGACCCCCGAGCAGGTCAAGGCCGGCATGAAGTGGATCGCGTACCAGAAGCTGACCCCGGGCAAGGGCCAGTTCGACTACGTCCGGGCCAAGCCGCAGAACTACCCGGTGGGTCTGCCCCAGCCGCTGCTCTTCGCCAACGGCAGTGCGGCGCAGAAGCAGGAGTTGGAGCTGCGCAAGGCGAACGCGAACGTCGACACGGCGAACTTCGCGCTCTTCGAGGCCACCCCGGTGCCGATCAAGGGTGAGCCGCGCAACGCACAGGCGGTCTACGCGGTGCTGGACGCCGCTATGTCCGGTGTGCTGACCAACCCGAACGCGAACATCGACGCGCTGCTCAAGACCGCCGAGGAGAAGGTCAACCAGCTCCTCGCCGCAGAGAGCTGACAGGTCGTGTGGGGGCCGGTACGCCGAACCGGCCCCCACACCATCCGCGCCACGTCGTCGACGTCACCGACTCACCCAGGAGTTGCCTTGGCGATCACCACCGTCCCGGAGACCCCCAGGAAACCGGGCCGCCCGCCGTTGCCGTACTCGGCCGGGCCGCAGCGCACCAGCCTCGGCCGCAAGGTACGGGACAACCTCACCGGGCACGCGTTCCTGATCGGCGCGGTGCTCTGCTTCGTCGTCTTCTCCTGGTACCCGATGGTCCGCGGCATCGTGATGAGCTTCCAGCGGACCCGGCGCGGCGAGACCACCTGGGTGGGTTGGGACAACTACTCCCGCCTCCTCGCCGACCCGAGTTTCTGGCCGGCCTGGCAGAACACGCTCTACTTCACGGCGCTCGCGCTCGTCCTCGGGTACGCGGTGCCGTTCTTCGTGGCGGTCCTGCTCAACGAGTTCCGGCACGCCAGGGGTTACCTGCGGATCCTGGTCTACCTGCCGGTGATGCTGCCGCCAGCCTCGGCGCTGTACCTCTTCAAGTTCTACGCGTACGACCCCAGTGAGGCCGGGCTCTTCAACGCGATCCTGAAGGCGCTGCACCTGCCCACCTCGCAGTGGATGCAGTCGCCGGAGATGACGATGCCGGCCATGGTGATCGCGTCGACCTGGATGAACATGGGCGGCGCGGTGCTCATCTACCTGGCGTCGTTGCAGAGCATCCCCGGCGAGCTGTACGAGGCCGCCGAGCTGGACGGCGCGGGGATCTGGAAGCGCATCCGCCACGTGACGATCCCGCAGACCCGGCTGATCCTCGCGCTCCTGGCGATGATCCAGATCGT
Organism: Micromonospora sp. NPDC048898; assembly: GCF_043198035.1. Taxonomy (NCBI): domain Bacteria; kingdom Bacillati; phylum Actinomycetota; class Actinomycetes; order Micromonosporales; family Micromonosporaceae; genus Micromonospora; species Micromonospora sp. NPDC048898. The sequence continues at coordinate 333,196 of NZ_JBICUF010000004.1, read as the reverse complement.
CGCCACGATGCAGCTCTTCATCGAGCCGCTGATCCTCGCCAACGGCGCGGGCGCGGAGGACTCCGCGACCACCGTGGCGTACCTGATCTACCAGCACGGGTTCTTCCAGAACGACCTCAACGGTGCCGCCGCACTGGGCGTGATCATGCTCGTGGTGCTGGCCGGCTTCTCCGCCGTGTACCTGCGGCTGAGTGCGAAACAGGACTAGGACGGCGAGGAATGGCACAGGAATCCGGCACCCGGACCCTCATCTCCCAGGCCCAGCTCAGCCGAGGACGCGGCAGGGTCATCTACTGGACGCTGCTGGTGGTCGTCGTGGCGGGGTTCACGCTCGTCTTCCTCGGCCCGCTCTACTGGATGGTGACCGGCGCGCTCAAGTCCGGCCAGGAGATCGCGCAGACCCCACCGACGCTGTTCCCGAAGGATCCCCAGCCGCAGAACTACATCGACGCCTGGAACAACCTGGAACTCGCCAAGCTGCTGTTCAACACGTTCTACTACGCGATCGGCGCGGTGCTGTTCCAACTCGTCCTGGACGCGGCTGCCGCGTACTCGTTGTCCAAGCTCCGGCCGATCTTCGGCAACGTGATCCTCGCGCTGATGCTGGGGACGCTGATGATTCCGGCGATGGTCCTCATCGTCCCGCAGTACGTGACGGTGATCGACCTGCCGATCGTGCACATCAACCTGCTGGACTCGCCGTTCGCGATCTGGCTGCCGCTGGTGGCGAACGCATTCAACATCTTCCTGTTGAAGCGGTTCTTCGACTCGATTCCGGAGGAGTTGATGGCGGCGGCCCTGGTGGACGGGGCCACCCCACTGCGTACGCTCTGGTCGATCATCCTGCCGATGTCCCGGCCGATCCTCGGCGTCGTCGCGATTCTGGCCATGACGGCGGTCTGGAAGGACTTCCTCTGGCCGAAGCTGGTCATGCCGTCGCCGGAGACCCGGACGGTCAGCGTCGGCATCTACTCCTTCGCGGGTGGTACGCCCATGAACGTGGTCATCGCCGCGTCGGTCATCGCCGCGATTCCGACAGTTATCGTCTTCCTGATCTTCCAGCGGAACATCATGTCCGGTCTGACCACGGGCAGCATCAAGGGATAGCCACCAGCGCATCCTTCCGCGCGGCGAACAACGACAGTTCGCCCGAACACATATCCAGGTCCGGCTGACCCGCCGACGTACTGACGCAGAAAGCAGGTGCTCGTGTCCACAGCTGACAGAAGTCCGTGGTGGCGTGGAGCCGTGATCTACCAGGTGTATCCCCGGAGCTTCGCCGACGGTAACGGCGACGGCATCGGTGACATCGCCGGCATCCGGTCCCGGCTGAACCACCTGTCCGCGCTCGGCGTCGACGCGATCTGGTTCAGCCCCTGGTACCCCTCGCCGATGGCCGACGCCGGCTACGACGTGTCCGACTACCGCGACATCGACCCGGTCTTCGGCAGCCTCGCCGAGGCGGAGGCGCTGATCGCCGAGGCACACGAGCTGGGCATCCGGACCATCGTCGACGTGGTGCCGAACCACTGCTCCGACGCGCACCCCTGGTTCCAGGCGGCGCTCGCCGGCGGGCCCGGCGCCCCGGAGCGGGACCTGTTCTGGTTCCGGCCCGGCCGGGGCCCGAACGGCGACCAGCGGCCCACCGACTGGATCGGCGAGTTCGGCGGCGAGACCTGGACCCGCACCACCAACCCGGACGGCACCCCCGGCGACTGGTACCTGCACCTGTTCGCCCCGCAGCAGCCGGACTTCAACTGGGACCACCCCCGGGTACGGGCGGAGTTCGAGGACATCCTGCGGTTCTGGTTCGACCGGGGCGTGGACGGCATCCGGATCGACTCGGCCGGGCTGCTGGTCAAGGACGGGACGCTGCCCGAGGTGCACCCGGACCAGCCACACCCGTTCCACGACCTCGACGGGGTGCACGAGATCTACCGGGGTTGGCGTCGGGTCGCCGACGAGTACGCCGATCGGGCCCTGATCGGTGAGGTGTGGCTGCCGGACCGGCAGCGGTTCGCCAACTACCTGCGCCCGGACGAGCTGCACGCCGCGTTCAACTTCGACTTCCTCGGCTGCGCGTGGGACGCCTCGGCGCTGCGCGAGAGCATCGACGGGACGCTGAGCGCGCACGCGCCGGTCGGCGCGCCGGCCACCTGGGTGCTCTCCAACCACGACGTCACCCGGCACGTCACCCGCTACGGGCGGGCCGACACCCGGTTCAGCTTCGCGGCCAAGCGCGAGGGGACCCCCACCGACCTGGAGTTGGGCACCCGCCGGGCCCGCGCCGCCGCGCTGCTCTCACTGTCGCTGCCCGGCGCCGCCTACGTCTACCAGGGCGAGGAGTTGGGCCTCTACGAGGTCGAGGACATTCCGTACGCGTTGCGCCAGGACCCGATGTGGGAACGGTCCGGCCGCGTCGACCCGGGCCGGGACGGCTGCCGCGTACCCCTGCCGTGGGCTGGTGACGAGCCACCGTTCGAGTTCAGTCCCGCCGGGGCCACGACGCCGTGGCTGCCCCAGCCGGCCGACTGGAAGGACCGGACCGCCAGCGCGCAGACCGGCGACTCGGCCTCGATGTTGGAGTTGTACCGGGCGGCGATCCAGGCCCGGCGGGCCGACCCGGCGCTCGGTGACGGCGAGCTGACCTGGCTGCCCGCCCCGGACGGGGTACTCGCGTTCAGCCGTGGCGGTGGCTTCACCTGCCTGGTCAACCTCTCCGACACGGCGGTGCCGATGCCGGCCGAGGGGGAGTTGCTGCTGGCCAGCGGGCCGCTCGACGACGGGTTGCTGCCGTCGGACACCGCGGTCTGGCTGCGTACCACCGATCCGACCTGACTCTGCTCGCAGTGGTGGGGGGGGGGGGGGCCCCCCCCCCCCCCCCCCCCCCCCCCCCCCCACCCCCCCCCCCCCCCGGGCCCCGCCCCCGGGCCGGCCCGCGCGGGGGGGGGGGGGGGCGCCCCCCCCCGGGGGGGGGGCGCCCACCCCCCCCCCCCCCCTGCCCGGGCGGGGGGGGGGGGGGGGGGCCCGCCCCGCCCCCCCCCACCACCTCACCCACGGAAAGGAGGACCGGGGGGAACGCGTCACACCGCACCGACACGGGGGGATCTGGCCTGCCTGACGAAAGGGAGAGCGCAGCTCATGGCCAACCACACCACCGGCACCCCGCACCACCTTCGACACCCGACCCGGGCAGGGTTGGCCGCCATCGCCGCCACCCTGCTCGCCGCCACCTCGTTGACAGCCCTCGCGATCACCGGCACGGCGACCCCGGCCTCGGCGGCCGGGTTGTCCCCCTTCGACATTTCCGGCCGGGGCGCCACCGTCCCGTTCGTCGAGCAGGAGGCGGAGGAGGCCGCCCACAACGGCTCGAAGATCGGCCCGGACCGCCGCTACGGCACGTTGCCGTCCGAGGCGTCCGGCCGGGAGGCGGTCACCCTCGACGCCGTCGGCGAGTACGTCGAGTTCACCCTCACCGCACCGGCCAACGCGGTCACCTTCCGCTACAGCCTGCCGGACAGCCCGTCCGGGACCGGCCGGGACGCCGCCATCGACCTGCGGGCCAACGGGTCGCTGCTGAAGTCGGTCCCGGTGACCTCACGGTACGGCTGGTACTACGGCGGATACCCGTTCAACAACAACCCGGGTGACACCAACCCGCACCACTTCTACGACGAGACCCGGGCGATGTTCGGCAGCACCCAGCCGGCCGGCACGAAGATCCGGTTCCAGGTCTCCTCCACCGCCCAGTCGCCCACGTTCACCATCGACCTGGCCGACTTCGAGCTGGTCGCACCGGCGATCACCAAGCCGTCCGGTGTGCTCGACGTGGTCACCGACTTCGGCGCCGACCCGAGCGGCGCGACCGACTCCACAGCCAGGTTCCAGGCGGCGGTCGACGCCGGCAAGGCCCAGGGCCGGGCCGTCTGGATCCCGACCGGCACCTTCACCCTCTGGGACCACGTGGTGGTCGACGGGGTGACCCTGCGCGGCGCCGGCCCCTGGTATTCGGTGCTCGGCGGCCGGCACCCCACCGACCGGAACCGCTCGGTCGGCATCTACGGCAAGTACGTCCCCGGTGGCGGCTACACCGGCCCGGTCCGCGCGCACGAGGCGAACGGGCCGAGCCGCAACGTCACGCTGCGGGACTTCGCCATCATCGGCGACATCCGCGAACGGGTGGACGACGACCAGGTCAACGCCCTGGGCGGGGCGATGACCAACTCGGTGGTCGACAACCTGTGGCTGGAGAACACCAAGGTCGGGGCGTGGATGGACGGCCCGATGGACAACTTCACCATCCGCAACAGCCGGATCCTGGACCAGACCGCGGACGGGGTGAACTTCCACACCGGCGTCACCAACTCGACGGTGACCAACACGTTCGTCCGCAACACCGGCGACGACGCCCTGGCGATGTGGGCGCAGAGCGTGCCGAACGTCAACAACTCCTTCACGCACAACACCATCGGCGTGACCCTGCTGGCGAACCACCTGGTCAGCTACGGCGGTCGGGACATCACGATCTCCGACAACGTGACTGCCGACTCGCTGTCCAACGGCGGCGGCATCCACGTGGCCAACCGCTATCCGGGTGTGCAGGGCGACACCGCGGTCCGGGGCACCTGGACGATCGCCCGGAACACGCTGATCCGCAACGGCAACTCGGACTACAACTGGAACTTCGGCGTCGGGGCGATCTGGTTCTCCGCCCTCAACGAGTCGTTCCAGCAGGCCACCATCAACATCACCGACACCGACATCCTGGACAGCTCGTACGCGGCGCTGCACTGGATCGAGGGCCAGACCAGCGGCATCAACCTCACGAACGTGCGGATCGACGGCGCCGGCACGTACGCGCTCCAGGTGCAGGCACCCAGCCAGGTGTCCTTCACCAACGTGCGGGCCACCAACATCGCGCAGAGCAACCCGATGCACAACTGCGTGGGCGGTGGCTTCCAGATCACCCAGGGTTCCGGCAACTCCGGCTGGTACACGTCGACCCCGTACTGCGGGCCGTGGCCGGACCCGCAGTGGGGCGGCGGGCCCACCACGCCACCGCCGACCAGTCCGGCACCCACCACGCCGGCACCGACCACCCCGGCACCGACCACGCCGCCGCCCACCAGCGGGGGGAACCTGGCGCTGAACCGGCCGGCGACCGCGACGAGCACCAACCAGAGCTACACGGCGGCCAACGTGGTGGACGGCAACGCGGCCAGCTACTGGGAGAGCGCCAACAACGCCTTCCCCCAGTCCGTCACCGTCGACCTGGGTTCGGCCCGGTCGGTCGACCGGGTGGTGCTCAAGCTGCCCAGCGGTTGGGAGCAACGCACCGAGACCCTGTCGGTGCTCGGCTCCACCGACGGATCCTCGTACGCCACCCTGGCGTCGTCCGCCGGTCGGGTGTTCGCCCCCGGCTCGGGCAACGCCGTGTCGATCGGCCTGCCCTCCGGTGACCGCCGCTACCTCCGGGTGACAGTCACCGGCAACACCGGCTGGCCGGCGGCCCAACTGTCCGAGGTCGAGGTGTACGGCGGCACCCAGACCACGCCGCCGCCCACCACGCCGCCGCCGACCACGGCGCCGCCCACCACGCCGCCGCCCACCACGGCGCCACCGACCACGCCGCCGCCCAGCGGCAACCTGGCCGCCGGGCGGTCGATCACCGAGACCAGCCACTCCGACGTGTACGCCGCCCCCAACGCGGTGGACGGCAACGCGAACACCTACTGGGAGAGCGCCAACAACGCCTTCCCGCAGTCGCTGACCGTGGACCTGGGCGCCAACCGGACGGTGTCCCGGGTCGTCCTGAAACTCCCACCGTCGTCGGCCTGGCAGACGCGTACGCAGACGCTGGCGGTGCTCGGCTCCACGAACGGCTCGTCCTTCAGCACGCTGAAGGCGTCCGCCGGCCACACCTTCAACCCGGCCAGCGGCAACACCGTCACCGTGACCTTCACGGCGACCAGCCAGCGGTACCTGCGGCTGACACTCACCGGCAACACCGGCTGGCCAGCCGGTCAGCTCAGCGAGTTCGAGGTCTACTCCAGCTAGCCCGGGGTGCCCCCGTCCGATCCGGGCGGGGGCCACCCGATCCGGCGCTCCGGGGCGACGCAGCCCCGGCCCGCCGACCCGTCCCCCCACCCGCACCGTCCCCCACCTGTCGCGGAACGACGGGCGTACCCCTGCACCCGTCGCCGGGCAACGCACCCGCACCCCACCCCCGAAAGAGGTGTAGCGACCCCATGTCCAGTTACGGCACCAGACGAGGCACGCCGCCGAGCGGCGCGCCCAATCCCGTCCCCCGCACCCGTGGCCGGCGGCTCCTCGCCGGCGCGCTCGCCGGGATGCTCCTCGCCACCGCCCCGGTCGTCACCCCCGCGGCGACCGCGGCTCCGGCGGCCGACCCGTCCGCCGCCGCCGCGCGCGTGGCGATGCTCGCCGGGCTCTCGGCGACCATGACCGCCAGCAGCTACAACCAGAACTACGTGGCGAGCAACGCCAACGACGGCAACGCGTCGACCTACTGGGAGAGCGCCAACAACGCGTTCCCGCAGTGGATCCAGGCGGACCTGGGCGCCACGGTCAGCGTCGACCGGGTGGTGCTCAAGCTGCCGCCCTCGGCGGACTGGCAGACCCGCACCCAGACGCTGTCGGTGCTGGGCTCCACCAACGGCTCGTCCTTCAGCACCCTGAAGGCGTCCGCCGGCTACACCTTCAACCCGAGCAGCGGCAACACCGCGACCGTCAGCTTCACCGCCGCCAGCACCCGCTACGTCCGGGTGCAGGTCACCGGCAACACCGGCTGGCCGGCCGCGCAGCTCTCCGAGGTCGAGGTGTACGGCGCCAGCGGCGGCACCGACACCCAGGCGCCGAGCGTCCCGGGCAACCTGGCGTACACCCAGCCGGCCAGCGGGCAGATCCGGCTCACCTGGTCGGCGTCCTCCGACAACGTCGGGGTGACCGGCTACGACGTCTACGCCAACGGTGGGCTGCGCGGCAGCGTCGGTGGCTCGACGCTCACCTACACCGACAGCCAGTCGGACAGCGCCACCGTCTCGTACCACGTGCGGGCCAGGGACGCGGCCGGCAACCAGTCGGCGAACAGCAACACGGTGACCCGGACCGGCACCGGCAACCCGCCGACCGGGAGCAACCTGGCAGTCGGCAAGCCGATCACCGCCTCCGGTTTCGTGCACACGTTCGTGGCCACCAACGCCAACGACAACAGCGTGGCCACCTACTGGGAGGGCAACGGCAACCCGAGCACGCTGACCGTGCAGCTCGGTGCGAACGCCAGCCTCAGCCAGGTCGTCGTGAAGCTCAACCCGGACTCGGCCTGGGGTGCGCGTACGCAGAACATCACGGTGCTCGGGCGGGACCAGGGCTCGTCGAGCTTCACCACCCTGGTCGGCGCGACGAACTACACCTTCAACCCGGGCAGCGGCAACACGGTGACCATCCCGGTCTCCGGCGCGGCGGCCGACGTCCGGCTATCGATCGCCTCGAACACCGGCGCACCGGCCGGGCAGGTGGCCGAGTTCCAGGTCTTCGGCACCCCGGCGCCGAACCCGGACCTGACCGTGACCGGCATGTCGTACAGCCCGTCGGCACCGGTGGAGACCAGCACCATCACGGTCTCCGCGACAGTCCGCAACGCGGGTTCGACGGCGTCCGGCGCGACGAACGTCAACTTCTACCTGGGCTCCACCCGGGTCGGCACCGCGTCGGTCGGCGGCCTCGCGGCCGGCGCCTCGACCACGGTCAGCGCCAGCATCGGCACCCGCGACGCGGGCAGCTACCCGCTCAGCGCGAAGGTGGACGAGTCGAACACCGTCGTCGAGTCCGACGACACCAACAACAGCTACACCAACCCCAGCCCGCTGGTGGTCGGCGCGATCGCCAGCTCCGACCTGGTCGCCGCCGCGGTCGACTGGTCACCGGGCAACCCGCCGCCGGGCAGCACCGTCACCTTCTCCGTGTCGATCCGCAACGCCGGCAACCAGGCGTCCGCGTCCGGCTCGCACGGCATCACGCTGACCGTGCTCAACGAAGCCGGCACCGTGGTCCGTACGCTCACCGGCTCGTACTCCGGGGTGATCAACGCCGGTGCGACGGTCGGCCCGGTCAACCTGGGCACCTGGACCGCCGCGAACGGCAAGTACACAGTCCGGGTGGTGCTCGCCGTGGACGGCAACGAGCTGCCGGTCAAGCAGACCAACAACACCAGCGACCGCCCGCTCTTCGTGGGGCGCGGCGCCAACCTGGGCTACGACACGTACGAGGCCGAGGACGGCACGACCGGCGGCGGTGCGGGGCAGGTCGGCCCGAACCGGGAGATCGGCAACCTCGGCGGTGAGGCGTCCGGACGTCGGGCGGTGACCCTGAACAGCACCGGCTCGTACGTCGAGTGGACCACCCGGGCGGCGACGAACACCCTGGTCACCCGCTTCTCCATCCCCGACTCGGCGGGCGGCGGGGGCATCGACTCGACGCTGAACATCTACGTCAACGGCACCCTGCACAAGCCGATCAACCTGACCTCCAAGCACATCTGGCTCTACGGCGCGGAGGCCAGCCCGAGTGACTCGCCAAGCGCCGGCCCGCCTCGGCACCTGTACGACGAGGCGAACGTGATGCTGAACTCGACGATCCCGGCCGGCAGCAAGATCCGGCTCCAGAAGGACCCGGCCAACACCACCACGTACGCGATCGATTTCATCAACCTGGAGCTGGTCGCACCGCGAGCGAACCCGGACCCGTCCCGTTACCGGGTGCCGTCCGGCTTCAGCCACCAGGACGTGCAGAACGCGCTGGACGCGGTCCGGATGGACACCACCGGCAACCTGATCGGCGTCTACCTGCCGGCCGGCACCTACGAGACCGCGCAGAAGCTCCAGGTGTACGGCAAGCCGACAAAGGTGGTCGGCGCGGGCATGTGGTACACCCGCTTCCAGACGCCGACCGGTCAGCAGAACACCGACGCGGGCTTCCGGGTGGAGTCGTCGGCCAGCGGGTCGTCCTTCTCGCACCTGGCCTTCTTCGGCAACTACACCAACCGCATCGACGGGCCGGGCAAGGTCTGGGGTGAACTGAAGGACGTCGACAACATGACGTTGGACAGCGTCTGGGTCGAGCACACCGTCTGCGCGTACTGGGGGGTGAGCGTCAGCGGGCTGACCATCCGCGACAGCCGCTTCCGCAACACCTTCGCCGACGGGGTGAACCTGACCAACGGCAGCACCAACAACCTGATCACCAACACCGAGGGGCGGTCGAACGGCGACGACGCGTTCGCCCTCTTCTCGGCCACCGACCAGGGCGCGTCGACAGGCAACAACGGCAACGTGTTCGAGAACCTCACCGCCACGTTGACCTGGCGGGCGGCCGGGCTGGCGGTCTACGGCGGCTACAACAACATCTTCCGCAACCTCTACATCGCGGACATGTTGACGTACTCCGGGATCACCATCAGCTCGCTGGACTTCGGCTACCCGTTCATCGGGTTCGGAGCCAGCCCACCGACCCAGTTCCAGAACATCTCGCTGATCCGGGCGGGTGGGCATTTCTGGGGCTCCCAGACCTTCCCCGCGATCTGGGTCTTCTCCGCCTCGAAGGAGTTCCGCGGCATCCGGGTGTCCGACGTGGACATCGTCGATCCGACGTACTCGGGAATCATGTTCCAGACCAAGTACAACGGCTCGCAGCCGGAGAACCCGATCACCGACACCGTCTTCACCAACATCTCGATCAGCGGTGCCCGCAAGAGCGGTGACGCGTTCGACGCGAAGTCGGGCTTCGCGGTCTGGGCCAACGAGATGCCGGAACCCGGTCAGGGCCCGGCGGTCGGCTCGGTCACCTTCAACAACCTGCGACTGACGAACAACGCGGTGGACATCCGCAACACCACGTCGACCTTCACCATCAACCGCAACTGAGCTAGTCGGTAGCCGACGCCGCCGGGGGGTGCACTCCTCCCGGCGGCATCGCGCCGTGTCGGCCCTCGCCCGCCACGAACCGGGCCGCGCCGGCGGCGGCGTCCGTGGCGAGCGAAGCCATCCCGTACGCCAGTTCGGTCGCCAACGCCTCCGGCTCGGGTAGCCCGCCGCCCGCCAGGACCGCCGCCCGATCGTTGCGCAGGCAGGTCTGCGGGTGCCGGGCGATCGCCGCCGCCAACTCCTCGGCCGCGGCCCGCGCCTGGCCGGGTGGCACCACCCGATTGACCAACCCCATCGAGTACGCCTCGTCCGCCGTTACCGGCCGGCCGGTGAGGATCAGATCCATCGCCCGGCTCTCGCCGATCAGCCGAGGCAGCCGCACGGTGCCACCGTCGACAAGCGGCACTCCCCAGCGGCGACAGAACACCCCGAGCGTCGCGTCGGACTCGGCGACCCGCAGGTCGCACCAGAGTGCCAACTCAAGGCCACCCGCCACCGCGTACCCGGAGATCGCCGCGATCACCGGTTTGCTGAGCGTCATCCGGGTCGGGCCCATCGGGCCGTCCCCCTCCGGCTCGACCCGGTTGCCGCTCGGCGTGCCGAGGGCCTTGAGGTCGGCGCCGGAGCAGAACGTGCCCCCAGCGCCCCAGAGCACGGCCACCGAAGCGTTCGGATCGGCGTCAAAGGCCCGAAACGCGTCGGCGAGCGCCCGAGCCGTAGGCCCGTCCACAGCGTTCCGCGCCTCCGCCCGATCCAGTACCACTGTGCAAACCGCCCCAACCCGTTCCACCCGCACACCCATCCCGCCAGCATGCCCGCCCCGCCCGCCCACTCCCACCCCACGGTCGGGGTGGGTGGCGCGGCAGGTTTGTTCCCGCCGACCGGTTTGTTACGGAGATCGCCGGGAAGTCGGTACCTGTGCGAGCACTTTTGACGAAAGTTGAGCAGGACTCCCGGCTGGACCGCGCGGGCGACCGGTTGCAGAAGGCCGTCCTGGGGACGCTGCGTCCGCGGCGGCTGCGCGACCTGCTGCACGGGGTGACCCTCGGGCATCCACTACACCCGGCGATGGTGCAGGTGCCGGTCGGCGCGTGGATCAGCGCCGCGGTGCTGGACCTGATGCCCGGCCAACGTCGACCCGCCACCGTGCTCGTCGGCCTGGGCACCGTCAGCGCCCTGCCGGCGGCGATCGCCGGGCTGAACGACTGGGCGGCACTCGCCCGGGACCAGCGCCGGGTCGGCCTCGTGCACGCCGCCGCCAACACCGTCGGCATGACGCTCTACACCGGCTCGCTGGCCGCGCGGCTGTCCGGTCGGCACGGCGTCGGCCGTGCACTCGGCTTCCTCGGGCTCTGCACCGTGAGCCTCGGCGCGTACATCGGGGGTCACCTCGCGTACAAGCAGGGGGCGCAGGTCAACCAGAGCGTCTCCGAGTTGCACCGGATGACCGACGGCTGGCACTCGCTCGCCGACATGGCCACGATGCCGCAGCGCACCCTGATCACCCGAGAGGTGGATGACGACATCTCGGTGATCCTCTACCGGCACGGTGACGAGGTGACAGTGATGTTGGAGCGTTGCCCGCACCAGAGCGGGCCGCTCGGCGAGGGCGAGGTGCAGGAGATCGACGGCCACGCCTGCGTGGTCTGCCCGTGGCACGGCAGCGCTTTCCGGCTCAACGGTGGCGAGGTCATGCAGGGGCCCTCCGGCAACGACCAGCAGATCCTGCCCACCCGGATCCAGAACGGCGTGCTCCAGACCCGCCTACCCTGAGGCGGTACGCGCCGGGTCCGTCGAACGGATCAGCCGCGTCGGTGTCGGCCGACCGAAGGCCCGTCCGGTACGGAGTCCCCGTCGTGCCCCCCGTCGAAGAATCCGCCCTCGGCGCTGCCGTCAGCCCAGCCGTCGTCGGCACCCCAGCCCGACGCACCGGCGGACGCCGTTCCGCCGCCGGGAGGCACCATCCCGCTGCCGGGCGGTGCCATTCCACTGCCGTTCGGTGCGGTACCGCCGTCGCGAGATGCCGTGCCACCACCGTGCGGTGCCGTGCCGTCGTTGCGTGTTGCTGGCGCTTCGACGGCCGCGACCGTCCAGCTGGCGGCCCACGCGGCACCACTTCCCGCCGACCCGGAACCGGTTCGCCGGGGACCGCTGGTTCGGCCCGCGCGCTCGGCACCCCGGCTCGTACTCCCGCCGGCCCGGCCGGTGCTCCGGCCCGCACCGCCCCGGCCCGTGCGGGAGGAAACGAGAGCCGCTCCGGCGGCGGCCGGGCGGCGGCGCAGCCCCAACACCGCGCCGATCTGAGCGCCGACGATGCTCGCCACGGCGAGGACGGCCGAGACGGCGAGCGGACGGTTCACCCGGTCCTCGGTGCCGGCCCGGGCCGCGCCGACGGTCATCGCTGGTGGCTGACCCGCCTCCGTACCGCTGGGGGGCACCGGGGCCGGCTGCTGCGGTGCGGCCCGTTCGGGCGCCGGCCGGGGCGCGGGTGGTTTCGGCGCCGCGAGCCGGTCGACGAGCCGGCCGGTGGCGTGCTGGCGGGCACCCTGGTCGGCGGCCTCCGTGGGCAGTCGAAGCAACTGGCCGGGGCGGATCCGGTCCGGGTCGTCGATCTTGTTGAGCTTGGCGAGCTGCCGGTAGTCGCCGAACTCGTCCAGGTAACGCTCGGCCACCTCGCCGAGGTAGTCGCCCCGCGCCACCCGATACACCGGGGCGGGCTCGTCGTTGGCCGTCGAGCCACCGGGGGCGGCGGCCCTGCCCGCCAGCCCGCCCTGCGCCAGCGGGGCCGCCGTGTCCGGCGTCGCACCCGCGCGGGTCGGTGCGGCCAGGGTGGCGGCGGCCGGTGCGCTCGTGCTCGCGTACGCCGGGGCGCCGTAGACCGCTGCGGCGCTGGCGGCTGCCGGGCTGGCGGCGAGGATCAGCGCGACCGAGCCGACAAGCGCGGCGGCGGCCTTCTGCTGGCGACTCATCCCGGGCAGCCTCGGTGCCGGGCGGCGCAGGCTCTGCGCCCCCAACTCGACGAGGACGGAGAAGGCGAACGTGGCCCAGCCGAACCAGCCGGCCACCGCCAGTGCCCGCAGGAAGAGTTGGCCATCGTCCCGGCTGGTCAGCGTGGTGCCGATCTCGGCGATGGTGGGAAGGTGATCAGGCAGGGGATTGCCAGCGAAGGCCAGCAGCGCGATCGGCGCGCCAACCAGCAGCGCACACAGCACGGCCAGCGCGCCGACGCCGGTGAGGATCCGTCCGGTCCGTCGTACGACGGACCCACCCGATACGGGCATGGCTGCCTTCCTTCCTACGTTGCTGCTGCGGTGATGGCCCGCGCGGTCGCCTCGCCGGTGACGGTGACCGTCTTGTCCTGGACGAACGGCCCGACCATCGAGCGGTTGTAGGTGATCGTGACGGTGACTCGGATCAGGGTTTGCCCGGCGACCTCGGGGAAGCTCACGGTGTGGCCGCTGGTGCCGGTGGCCGCGGCCAGGTAGTTGGCGACCGCCGCGCGCGCCTCGGTCTCGTCGATCCGCGGCACCCCGCCATCGATCGCGGTCGCCCGATCGATGGCCTGACCACCGGCGCGGGCAGCCTCGGCGGCCAGGTTCTCGGCACGTTGCAGGGTGCGTAGCTGCCCGGCGCCGTCGAAGGAGAGACCCACGATGGCCAGTACGCCGATCATCGCCACCGCCAGGAAGATGCTCACCCGGCCGTGGTCGCCCAACAGGCGGCGGCCGTCCGTGGTCATTCCCGCCCCCGGTAACGGTCCAGTGGCGAGGTGAACGTCGCGCTCACCCGCTTCTCGCTCGGCATTCCGGGCAGGACATCGAGGGCGATGTCCTGCAGCGACACCAGGCAGGTCACCGTCACCGTCACCGTGGCGTCCGCACCGACCACGCTGCTGAAGGCGTCGTCGAAGCTGGTCGGTTGGCCAGCGACCGAGCCGGTGAGTTCCGGGTTCGGGTCGTTGGCGCAGGCCAACCCGTGCCAGTCCAGTTGGTCCTGGACGGCCTTCAGCGCCGCTGTCCGGGCCGTGGTCGAGTCCCGGGAGATCGACGCGGCTCGGGCGGCGTCGTGTGCCGCGGCATCGATCGTCTCCGCCGCCACCGCGGTACGCCCGACGACGCCGGCAAGCACCATCAGCGCGATGAACGCGGGCGCGAGCACCGCCACCTCGATGGAGACCGAGCCCCGCTCGGCGGTGTGCTTCACGGCTCGGTCACCCTCTCCACCGTCCCGTGGGCGGTCTGCCGCACCGCGAAGTCCACGCCCGGCACCACCGACAGGGATCGGCCGCTCACCGTGCAGGTGACCTCGACCTCGTCGATGATCACGCAAGTCGGGTCGGTCTCGTCCCAGCCGGCCAACCAGCCGCCGGCGGCCTGGAGGAAGCGGGTCGCGCTGTCCACGCCGGCGCCGTTGGGCGCCTGGTAGGGCCGTTGCGCGTTCACGCCGCTCTGCGCGGCGTGCAACGCGGTCGAGCGGGCGAGGAAGACGGCCGCGATCTGGACCGAGGCGAAGAGCAGCACCATGATCAGCGGCATCAGCACGGCCAGCTCCACCGGATTGGCGCCCCGCTCCCGGTCGGCGCCCGCGAGGCGGCGCCGGATGGCGCTGACCACCCGGTGCCACCTGGGAAACGCGGCTCGGCGCATCCCGGTTACTCGCCCCCGCCTTCGCCCGTGCCGGGGCCGGCGCCGCCGCCTGGGTGGTCCGGGATGCCTGTCATCCAGTTGTCGGCCTTGGTCAGGGCCAGGGCGGTGACGGCGATGGCGACGGCGACCAGACCGGCGATGATCACCGCGGTGGGCACCGGGCTGTCACCGCGTTCACTGTCGCGGCGCAGCTCGGCCAGCCGCGTCGTCACCACGACGTGCAGGTAGCTGAGGATGGACATGGCGTTACTCCTTCAGGGGGAGGGCTTTCAGACACGGGCGACGAACGGATAGAGCACGAAGCCGAGCAGCACGAAGACGAGCAGTGCGCCCGGGATGTCGAGTCGACTTGTCACCCCCTCGGCGCGGGCGAGGTTGTCGGTGCGGATCTGGTCGCGTAGCGAGTCGGCCCGGCTGCGCAGGGTCTCGTGCACCTGTGCCCCCTCGCTGCCGGAGGAGCGCATGATCGCGCCGACGTCGCCCAGCTCCGGAATGCCGATCTTGTCGGCGAGGTCGCGCAGCTCGTCCCACGGCGCGTGCATCTGCATCTGGGCGATCCGCAGCGACTCCTGGAGCCGGTCGAACACCCAGCCGTCGCAGACCGCCGCGGCGCGCTCCAGCGACTGCACCGGCCCGTGCGCGGCGGAGAGCTGCAACGCCACCAGGTCGAGGTAGGTGCAGACGGCCGCCCGGAACTCCTCCCGGGCGGCCTCGGCCTTGGTCAGCACGGCCCGGTGTGCCAGCAGCCCACCGATCAGTGCCAGGCCGAGGCTGCCGAGCACCGGTACGACGAGCGGGAACGACATGCCGAACACCAGCAGCGCCACCCCGAGCAGGGTCGGCGTGGCCAGCCCGATCAGTGCGGAGAGCAGCACCGACAGCGCGTACTGCTCGGGGGTCTGGCCGATCAGGGCGAGCGCCCGGTGCGGCGGGCGCAGCCAGCGGGACAACCCGCTCAGCGATTCCAGTCGCCGGGAGGCGGGAGTGGCGGCCCGGCCGGTGCCCGGCGGCTGGTGCAGCCGGCGCAGCGCCGGCCCGAGCGCCGGGGTCGCCGGCACCAACTCCCGGACCACCAGGAACACGCCCAACCCGATGCCGGCACCACCGCAGACGGCGACAACCAACGGCCAGTTCACGATCATGTTCATGCGATCACCTCGGCGGGGTCGGGCGCCGGCAGGAACCGGGACGGCCGCCGCGGCTGGCTCATCGACCGCACCCAGGCCAGCAGGCCGATGAAGGCCGCGCCGAGGGCGGCCATCACCACCTGACCCACCGGCGTGCCGTACGGCTTGATGTACTCGGCGTTGAGCAGCCCGTACGCCAGGGTGGCCAGGGTCATCCCGGTGAGGAAGCGGACCGCGAACCGGGGTTGCGTCCGCTTGGCCTCGATCTCCCGACGGGTGGCCACCTCCGCGGACGCCGCGCCGGCGATCGAGCCGAGCACGTCACCCAGCCGTTCGCCCCGGTCCGAGAGGTGCAGGATCAGCGCCGCCACCACCTGGTCACCGACCGGGTCGGCGATCTCGTCGGCGAACGCCAGCAGCGCGGACCGGGCCAACCAGCCGGCCTGGAGACGAGCGGCGAGCAGTCGCACCTCGTCCTCGATGCCGGGTGGCACGCTGCCGATCGTGCCGATGATCGACTGTTGGAGGCCCTGCCCGGTGCCGGAGACGTCCTTGAGTCGGCGGGTCCACTCACCCACCGCCTCGATCCGGGCGATCGCCCGCTGCTCGGCCCTGCCCACCCCGAACAGCCACGGGGTGCCGGGCACGGCCACCGCCACCAGCAGGCCCACCACCGGCAGCCCGGTCAGCAGGAACGCCAACGCGCCAGCGCCCAGCGCGGCGACCAACAGCGTCTGGTAGGCCCGCTGCTCGGCCGGGGTGGCACCCGGCCCGCGCCACAGTCGACCCAGACCCTGCCCGCCTCCCGGACGAGGCCCCGGGGGTCGGCGGGTGCCGACAAGTGCGACCACCGCCAGCAGCAGACCGGCCACACAGGCGGCCCCGGAGACCACCGCGATCACCTCAAGGCTGCCCATCACCAGGTCACCGCCGGGCCAGTCGGGTCTGCCGCGGCCGCCGCCAGGCACCGGCACCGGCCTCGACCCACCGGGTCAGCAGCCGCGCGTCGTAACCCACCCGCAGCAACTGGTCGCGGACCCGCTCGGGCAGGTGCCGGGGGACCGCCCGGCCGTCCGGGCCGGGCCCGAAGACCGTGGTGGTGGTGATCCGTCCGGCTTCACCGGGCCCGATCACCTCCTCCACATGCGAGACGAATCGGTGTTTACGCCCGCCGATGGCGGTCTCGTCCTCGACGGTGACGTAGACGATCAGGTCGAGGGCGTTGCCGGCCATCCGACGGGCCTGGTCGACTGTCATCTCACGGCCGTGCGCCAGCGCCAGCTCGACGATCCGTTCGCCCACCCCGGCAGCCGTGCGGGCGTGGATCGTGCACATCGAACCCCGGCTGGTGGTCATCGCCTGGAGCATCGGCACGATCTCCCGGGACCGCACCTCACCCACGATGATCCGCAACACGCCCATCCGCAGCGACAGCGGGATCAGGTCGGCGATCGTCACCTCACCGGCCGGACGCCCGTCGAAGCCGCGCTCGCCGTGCCCCTCCCGGGCCTCGAAGCTCATCACCGCCCGGTGCCGCTCCCGGCGGCGGGCCGGCAGCAACTCCCGGCTCTCCTCCAACAGCACGTACGGCTCGTCCGGCGGGATCTCGTTCATCAACGCCCGGATGATCGTGGTCTTGCCGGCACCGGCCAGCCCGGCGACCATGATGTTCAACCCGGCGCGCATCGCCGCGCGGAGGAAGTCGCGCAGCAGCGGGTCGATCATCTCGTCCAGGTCACCCCGGGCGCCCGCGATGTCGTCGAGGCTCACGTCCAGGGTGTTGTGCTTGCGGATCACCGCGTACGGGCGGTGGCTGACCAGGAACACCGCCGCCAGCCGACTGCCGTCGGGCAGTTGCAGGTCGAGGGTGGGCTTCACGGTGGACAGGGACCGCTCGGTCGCACCCGCCCGGCGGGCCGCCGCCTGGAGGATCTCCACCAACTCGGCGTCGCTGTCGGCGATCGGCTCGGCCCAGTCCACCCCGCCGCCGTGCCGGGCGATGCGCACCTGGTCGCAGCCGAGGATGTGCACCTCCTCGATGGTGTCGTCGACGAGCAGCGTCTGCAGCCGACCGAGCCCCACCAGCTCGGCGGTCACCTGGTCGAGCAGCAGACGCTCCTCGCCGGCGGCCATCGGGGTGCCGGCCCGGCGGACGAAGTCCGCGTACGCGGCGACCACCATGACGGCCAGCCGGGCCCGCTCGGTGTCCTCCTCGTCGACTGTGAACTCCCGGCCGCGCTGCCACAGGGTGAGCCGTTCGGTGAGTTCCCGGCGCAGCTCCCGGACCACCTGGAAGTCCGTCCGGGGGCGGGGCGTGGGCGGCGGCGTGGCGGTCGGCGTCGGCTGCGGCATCGGCACGGACTGGTGGTGCCGGCCGTTCGGCACGGCCAGCGGCGGCTCGGTGGAGGTCGCGCCCGGCGGCTGTTGGCGAGGGTCCGCGGAGACCGGCTCAAACCGCATCCGGGACCCCCTGCTGCACGGGCCAGGCCAGCCGGGCCTGCCGCCGCTCCAGGAGCGCGCCGATCGGCACCTCCAACGCGGCGGCCGCGCGCATCAGCGGCCGTCCGGTCCGCACGGTCCCGCCCAGGGCGAGCACCCCGGCGGTACGCGGATCGTGTGGCAGCCGTGCGATCACCGGCAGTTTCAGGGCGCGACTGATCTCGGCTCGCCCGTGCCCGCCGCCGACCAACAACAGCCGCAGGGTGCCGGCCGGCACCCGGTGCTCGGCGAAGTCCCGTTCGATCGCGGTGATCACCGCCCGGGTGCCGGAGAGGTCCGGCAGGTGCGCCCGGGACACCAGCAGCACCACCGAGGCTGCCCGCAGCACGGGCCACGGCGGCGCGGCCACGTGCAGCCGGCCGCAGTCGACAAGCACGTCGTAGCCGGGGATGCCGCGATCGAGGGTGTTGAAGTAGTCGGCGAACCGCTGCCAGAGCGGGGTGACACTGCCACCCTGGGCCGGGTCGACGATCCCGGGCAGCAGCAGCCGTTCCCGGCGGGGTGCGTCCAGGTCGACGAGTTGCGACCAGAACGCGCTCTCCAGGTTGCCGTCGCGCAGCTCCCCGACGGCCAGTTCGCCGATGCCGCGGGGGCCGTCCAACTGGCCGCCGAGATAGCCGGCGAGGATCGACCCGCCGGCCGGGTCGCACTCGGCGAGCACCATCCGTCGGTGCCAGGCCAGCGTGCAGGCCAACGCGGAGGTCGTGACGCCGGGCGAACCCTTCGCCGACACCAGCGCGATGATCGCCATGCTCAGGCCGCCTCGGTCAGCACGACGGCGATGCGCGCCTGCGCGGTGAGGGCCACCACCGCGGGCACATCCCGGGTGGAGAGCGCCAGGTACAGCACCTTGTCGGTGTTGGCCGGGCTGACCATGTCGATCACGATGGCCGGGAACCGGGTGCCGGCGGCGGCCGGGTCCCCGTTGGCGCTGCGGTCCGGGGTGCTGATCAGCAGGACCTTGTCGCCGGGGTGCAGTTGCCGAGCCGGCACCTGGGCGGTCTTCAGGCCCAGCGCGATCTGCTGCTGGTCGGGGCCGAGCAACGGATCGTCGGTGACCTGCCCCAGGGTGAGCAGGGTGCCCGGGACCAGCTTCACCGCGGCCCGTTTGCCGACCACCTCGTCGAGCCGGCCGGCGGGCACCGGACGCAGCCCCTGCCCGCCGGCGACCTGCACGGTGACCAGGTCGGTGGCGCTGATCTCCCGACCCACCTCCACCGGCCGGGCGACCGCGAGATAGCTGCCGGTGGCCCGGACCGAGGTGACCGCGAACGCCGCGCCCAGCCCACCCAGGGCGATCAGGAGCACGGCGAGACCGAGCAACCCCGGGCGGACCCGACGCTGCCGGACCACCCTGGGCGGGCTGACCGGTGCGTCCACCGACCCGGTCCCGTTGTGCGTCGCGAGACTCATCGGGTCACCACCTGGAGTTCGTTGATCTGGATCTGTACGACGCCGCTGTTCCGGGTCACCAGGATCTCTCCGCTCTCCCCACCGCCGGTCCAGGTCACCTTCCAGTGGGTGGTGGCGGTGACGTCGTAGGTGCCGGCCTTCTGGTAGCCCTTGTGGTAGCCGCAGGTCGGGGAGGTGCGGCCGGCAAGGTCCTTGTCCGTCGCGACGTACGGGGTGCCGGCACCGGGGCAGGGCACCTGATCGCCGTTGCCCATGTCCCAGACGATCTCGTCGACCTGCGCCGTGATATCGACGGTGACGCCCCGGTCGGTCTCCTCGGCGCCGAGCGGGCCGAAGTAGGCGTTTTTTGGGTCGGACCACATCCACACCGGCAGGCCGACCAGGCCGGGGCCGTTCTTCTTGCGGGGTGCGACCGCCAGCGGCGCCGGCTCCAGCGTGATCTTCGCCAGGGCGCGGCGGGCTAGCTCCTCCGGGTTGGGCGGTGCGCCGAAGCCGGGCGGCGGCTCGCGCAGCACCACTGTTATGTTGCCCACGTCCGCGCCGCCGTTGCAGGTCTGCACGTACCAGTGCTGACCCTCGGGTGCCTCGTCCTGCGGCTCGGCCAGCTTGTAGTAGCAGCCGTCGCCGCTGTTGAACCAGCCCTTGAACTCGTCGTAGCAGGGCACGGTCCGCCCGTCCCACCGGCAGACGCCACCACCACCGCCACCACCGTCGTCGTCCCCGCCGCCGTTGTCCCCACCGCCACCGGGACCGCCCGGCTTGCCGGGTTCGTCGTCCCAGACGCTGCAGTCGGGCTGGTCGGGCGGGCAGCTCGCACCCGGACCGGCACGCCGAGCGGCGTCGGCCGGCAGGGTCGTGCCGACCACCAGGAGGAGCGCGAGCCCGATCCCGGCGAGGGCCCGCCGAGCTGTCGCGACCCCGGGGGTACGCGCCGGAGCGCCCCCTCCTGCCCAGGTCAGCATGGCTGGTCCCGGTGCAGCGCGCCCGCGTTGATCAGCCAGCGGCCGTCGGGATATCGGGTCGCCGTGGCGGTGGAGAGGTGTCTACCGCCCCCGCTGCCCGGCACCACGCGTTTGTTCTTGGCGTAGACCAACCGGTAGTCGGTCATGTCCAGGCAGTCCTGGATCTCGACGGTGGCCGGGTTCGCATCCAGGCTGGCGGCGGTCACGGTCGGGTCGGACTTCAGCGTCCCGGTTCGCACAGCACCGTGCTCCTTAGCATCACGAATGGACAATCGCACCCGGGTCAGAAGTGGATCAGCGAGAAATCGGGACAGTTCCGGCGCGTGTGGATCACTGCGCCCACTCGCCGCCCGCGAGGCCGCCAGATAACCGGAGTACGCGTCAAGCGCCGCCTTTTCGGCAGCGCGCCGTTCGACGTCCGGATCTGTCCGTTGCCCGTCGTCCTGGGCTGCGGCCGGCCTTTCGATGGCCTCCGGCCCGCCGGCGCAGGCGGTGACCGGCACCACCGCCACGACCGCCAGCAGGCAGATTGCCGCTCGTCTGAGCTGCCGTCCGCGCACCGTCGAGCCTCCTCGTGGTCGCCCGGCGTGGTGACGGATCACCGCCGCAGGGCATGCGGAAGCGCGCCCGGATCAGCACATCCGGAGCCGATCATTGCGCCTCTGCATTCACCGTTACGGATCTTCTACAAATGCATGGTCCCGTGTCGTCGGATTGTGAGGGTGAGGCTAGCGTCACACCCAAGGGGCGAGCATAAGCTGACGCTCGCCGATGCAACAGAGGCAATCAAAGCGAATACGCTCCGTGGTGACAGGTGGTGGTGGCGGGTGTCCGTACCGCGTCCGGCGCGGCGGCCCGGCGGGAGATCGTCCATGGCTGGGCGCCGGCGGGCCGCTCGGGGGCAACGACGTCTCGTCGGCGGTCCTGGGAGTAGGACAACGTGGTCTCATCCCGGCATCCGGGTGGGGTTGTCGACCGATCGACGAGCTGTCGCGACCGGCGGGGTGCCCGGTCCCGATCCCGCCGGAGGCACCCTCCGGTGGCCGGTCGGAGAGGTCGCTTTCTGCGCCATCCGCCACACCTCAGCGATCGCCCAGTCACGATCCGTGTTCACGTTTGCGGAGGGATGCCGGGGCGCCCAGGCGGTGACATGGCGCTGACCGGCCCCCCGGCCGTGGCCCACGTCCGGCTCCCGACCGTGCTCGCGTTCCTCGCAGTCAGCCCACTGATGCGGATGGCCGCGCTGCGCTACGCCGTACCGTCGGGTCTGCCGAACCGGACCGGCTGCGACGCCTGCGGCGCGCCGGTCGGCCTGACCCGGCCCTGGCCCGCGCTGGGCCCGGCGGCCCGGTGCGGTCGCTGCCGCGCACGGGTCGGCCCACCGCCGGGCACGGTCGAGCTGGCCGGGCTCACCGCGCTGCTGCTGCTGGCACTCGTCGGCCCAACGGGCGGGGCGCTGCCGGCGCTGGCCTGGTGGCTCGGCTGGACGATCCCGGCGGTCTTCGTCGACCTGGCCGCGCACCGGCTGCCGGACCGGCTCACCCTGCCAGCGGCAGCCGGGACGTGGCTGCTGCTGGGTGTCGCCGCCGCCCTGGCCGGCGAGCCGGGGCCGTGGCTGCGGGCTGCCGTCGGCGGCGCGGGGCTGGCGCTGTTCTTCGCCACCACCACGGTGCTGCTGGGCAACCGCGGCTTCGGGCTGGGTGACGCCAAGCTGGCGCTCGGTGTGGGGGCGCTGCTCGGCTGGTACGGCTGGCCGGTGCTGCTGCTCGGGCTGCTGCTCGCCTTCGGGCTGTCCGCCGTGGTGAGCCTCGGCCTGTTGGCCACGCGCCGGGCCCGCTGGAGCACGCACCTGCCGTTCGGCCCGTTCCTCCTCCTCGGCACGGTGGGCGCGCTCCTGCTGCCCGGCTGACCCCGCCCGCCGCTGCCGCCCGCCGCCGCCCGCCGCCGCCCGCCGCCGCCCGCCGCCGCTCACCGCCGCCCGCCGCCGCCCGCCGCCGCTCACCGTCAAGATCGTGCTCGATCCTGGATTGAGTGGTATCGCGCCGGTTGGAGGCCACTGCAACCAGGATCGAGCGTGACCTTGTGCGGCGCGGGGGTCACCGGCGGGTGCGGCTCGCCAGTTTCGGGGTTGAGCGGTCGGCGCGCTCGGATCGACGGCGTAGCACCTCGGCGGCCGGGCGGGCCAGCAGCGGGGTTGCCACCACGGCGACCAGCGCACCGAACAGCACGCCGGCGATCACGTCGTGCGGGTAGTGCACGCCCACGAAGACCCGGGAGAAGGCGCCCAGCGCGGCCAGGGGCAACGCGACCAGACCGAGTCGGCGGGAGAGTAGCAGCGTGGTCACCGCCAACGCGCCAGCGACGGTTGCGTGGTTGCTCGGGAACGACCAGTCGCCCGGGGGTGGGCAGGTGCCCGCGATGATCGCCTGGCCGACCGTCCGACAGGGGCGGTCCTCGTCCACCACGGTCTTGAACCATTCGCTGCCGACGTACGCCAGAAGGGCCGGCACCGGCGCGATCAGCGCGAGCGCCCGGTCGTGCGGGCCGCCGGACCGGCGGGTCAGCGCGGCCATCAGCAGCAGCGCACCGAGCAGCAGGATCACCCCTTCGGTGGCGTGCCCGACGAACCACTGCACCGGCTCTGGGCTGCTGGCGGCGGCGTCGACGACGTCGCGGTACCACTCGACACTGATCTCCGGAACGTCCATGCTGCCGTTGTCGGCCATGCCTCACCTCACCTCACGTTCATACCCTGTTCACCTTCGAGACACCCTAGGAACACGGCAGCGGGCACCACAGCTGACGAAGGTCGGCCGGGCTTCCTGACCTTCGTCCAGGATTCGTTCAGCCTGCTCTGCTTGGCTGGCCGAGGACGTCGGCATTCACAGGAGGCTTTGTGCAGACCAGTTCGGCCACCGACCAACCGCCGCCCGCCAGCGAGACGGTGGACGACCAAGCCTGGCGGATTCGACGGACGAAGGCCGACCTGGACCGGCTCGACGAGACTGAGTCGATCTTCGCGGTGGGCAACGGGTGGGTCGGTTGGCGGGGTGTCCTCGACGAGGGCGTGCCGTGCGGAATGCCGGGCAGTTACGTCAACGGCCTGCACGAGCGGCGCGAGCTGACCTACCCCGAGGAGGGGTACGCGTTTCCACCGGCCAGCGACACCGTCATCAGCGCGCCGAACGCCGCGCTGATCCGGCTCTGGGTCGACGACGAGCCGCTGGACATCCGGACCGGGACGCTGCGCCACCACGAGCAGGTGCTCGACCTGCGCTCCGGCGTGCTGCGCCGGGAGACCGAGTGGATCTCGCCGGCCGGGCGGGAGGTGCGCATCCGCAGCACCCGGTTGGTGTCCCTGCCGCGCCGCCCGGTCGCCGCCGTCCGGTACGAGGTCGAGCCGCTGGACGCCCCCGTCGAGCTGCGGGTCTGCTCGGATCTGCTGGCCAACGAGACGGTGCCGGAACGCTCGGACGATCCCCGCGCGGCCTCGGTGCCCGACAACCCGCTGACCGCCGAGGCACACCACGCCGCCGGGCGCGAGGGAGTGCTGGTGCACCGCACCGAACGCAGCGGTCAGCGCGTCGCGGTCGCGGTCAGTCACCTGGTGGACGGGCCGGGCACACTCACCACCACCGGCGACGGCACCCCGGACCGGGTACGGCTGACCGTGGCGGGCCGCCTGCACCCCGGGGAGCGGCTGCGGTTGACGAAGTTCGCCGCGTACGAGTGGGCGGCTGTCGACGCGACACCCGTCGACGAGTTGGCCGCCCTGGTCACCGCGGAGGCGGACGCGGCCCGCGCCGACGGCTTCGACGCGCTGCTCACCGACCAGCGCGCCGCCCTGGACGCGGCCTGGCAGGTCGCCGACGTGCAGCTCGACGGTGACCCGGAGCTACAACAGGCGGTCCGGTTCGCGATGTTCCACCTGATCCAGGCCGGCCGCCCGGACTCCGACCGGACCATCCCGGCGAAGGGCCTGACCGGCAACGGCTACGACGGGCACGTCCTCTGGGACACCGAGACCTACGTCCTGCCGGTGCTCACCTACCTGGCACCGGCGGTGGCCCGGTCGGCGCTGCGGTGGCGGCACAGCCACCTGCCCGAGGCCCGCGAGCGGGCCACGGAACTGCGGCTGACCGGTGCGACGTTCCCGTGGCGCACCATCGGCGGCCGGGAGTGCTCCGGCTACTGGCCGGCCGGCACCGCCGCACTGCACGTCAACGCCGACATCGCCGACGCGGTGCTGCGCTATCTGGCCGCCACCGACGACAAACGGTTCCTCGCCGAGTCGGGGCTGGAGTTGCTGGTGGAGACGGCGCGCCTCTGGCACGGCTTCGGGCACTGGTCGGACGAGGGCCACTTCCACCTGCACGGCGTGACCGGCCCGGACGAGTACGCCGCGCTTGTCGACGACAACGTCTTCACCAACCTGATGGCCCGGCGCAACCTGCGGGGCGCGGCGGACGCCGCCGAGCGTCACCCCGACCTGGCCGACCGGCTCGGCGTGGACCGCGACGAGATCGCCGGCTGGCGGGCCGCCGCCGACGCGGTCTTCGTCCCGTACGACCGCGCGCGCGGCGTGCACCAGCAGGCCGCCGGGTTCACCGGGCAGCCCGAGTGGGACTTCGCCAACACGGGCGACGACGACTATCCGCTGCTGCTGCACTTCCCCTACCTGGAGCTGTATCGCAAGCAGGTGGTCAAGCAGGCCGACCTGGTGCTCGCCATGCAGCTCTGCCCCGGCGAGTTCACCGCCGACGAGAAGGCCCGCAACCTGGCCTACTACGAGGCCCGTACGGTCCGCGACTCGTCGCTGTCGGCCGCCCCGCAGGCGGTGCTGGCTGCCGAGGTCGGGCACCTGGACCTGGCGTACGACCTGTTCGCCGAGTCGGTCCTGCAGGACCTGGCGGACCTGGGCGACAAGACCGCCGACGGGCTGCACCTGGCCTCGCTGGCCGGTGCCTGGCTGGCGCTGGTGCAGGGCTTCGGCGGCCTGCGCGACGACCGGGGTGTGCTTTCCTTCGACCCCCGGCTGCCACGACGGATCGACCGGCTGGCGTTCAACCTGCGCTGGCGCGGCCACCGGCTGCGAGTCACGTTGACCCCGACCGAGGCCCGCTACGAGTTGCCAGGTGCCGGCCCGGACGCCGAGGTCGAGCTGTGGCACCACGGTGAGTCGCTGCGAGTAACCGGGGCCGAGCCGGTCATCCGACCGATGCCGCCGGTGCCCGACCCCGGGCCGGAGCCGCCCTCCCCACCCGGTCGTCGCCCCACCCGCCGCTCGGCCGACTGAGCCGCGCAGGCGGGCTCTGGTCCACCCGGTCGTCGCCCGACCCGCCGCTCGGCCGACTGAGCCGCGCAGGTGGGCTCTGGTCCACCCGGTCGTCGCCCGACCCGCCGCTCGGCCGACTGAGCCGCGCAGGTGGGCTCTGGTCCACCCGGTCGTCGCCCGACCCGCCGCTCGGCCGACTGAGCCGCGCAGGTGGGGTG
>NZ_JBICUF010000004.1:147718-307019 GCF_043198035.1 Micromonospora sp. NPDC048898 | reverse complement strand
GCTCTGGTCCACCCGGTCGTCGCCCGACCCGCCGCTCGGCCGACTGAGCCGCGCGGGTGGGCTCTGGGCCGCGCGGCTGGCCCAGGTCCGCGGCCACGCGGCGGGTCGGTGGCACCGCGCGGCTGGTTCGGCCCCGCGCGGCCGGCTCAGGTTGGCCCGGGGCCGCCGGCCATGCGTTCGCGGACGGCCTCCAGCGCCTCGAAGGTGTACGCCCAGTTGTGGCACTTGAAGCTGCGGAGGCCGTCGATCGCCGTGTGGCAGTCGGCGCAGCGCACACCGGCGATGGCGGCCGGGATCTCGGTGTTGACGTACTTCCGCTCGCCCAGGATGACGGTGGCGATCATGGTCTTGTCGTGCAGGCCGGAGAGCGCTGACGAGACGATGTCGTACCAGGTGACCCGGCGACCACATTTCGGGCAGTCGGGGTCGTCGCCGCTGACCCAGAGCGGGGCGCCGATGCTGCGCGCCGGTATGCCGAGCAGCTTCTCCAGCCGGCGGACGTCCGACTCCGGGGTGGTCCAGCGGTGCCGACCGGGCAGCGATGCGGGCGAGTCGTACACGGCGCGGAACAGGTCGTGGTCGACCTGCACTGTCTCCCGCTGAGCGGTCATCGGCGTCCCTCCTCGTTGAGTGGGTGCCCCCACCGTGGTCAGCGACGACCGTGGGCGCAGCCGGATCAACGACAGGAGGGGGCGGTGGGTCGTCGTCGCGGGGTGGGCGTTCGCCGGCTGACCCGGTTCCGCCTCCGCTGGTCGGCGTCGGGTGGTACGACGGACGCAGTGCGTGCGTGCCAGCGGGAGGAGCGCCGATGGCGAGCAGGCCCGAACGGCTGCTGCGGGGCAGTGACGCACCGCTGAGCGCCTCGTTTCTGGAACTCTTCTTCGACCTGGCGTTCGTGCTCGCCCTCAGCCAGCTGGCCGAGCACCTGCTGCACGACCTCACAGTGGGCGGCGCGCTGCGTACCGCCCTGCTGTTGGCCGGGGTCTGGTGGATCTGGTTGGCCACCACCTGGACCGCCGACTGGTACGACCCGGACACTCCGACCATCCGAGCGGTGCTGGTCGCCGCGACGCTGGGCAGCCTGCTGGCCGGGGTGGCGATCCCGCAGGCCCTGCACGGACGCGCCGGGCTGTTCGCTGGCGCGTACGTCGCGGTCCACCTCGTCCGGGGCATGATCACCGTCTCGACGCTGCGCGGGCATCCGCGCCAGCGTCGGGCGCTGCGGATCCTCTGCTGGTACAGCGTCACCGCGGTGCCGTGGTTGGCCGGCGTATTGCTGCCGGAGTGGCGGGTGGCGCTCTGGGTGTTCGCCCTCGCGATCGACCTGTCCGGCCCACGGCTCGGCTGGCCCACGCCGAGGATGGGTCGCGCCCGGCCGGAGGAGTTGCACCTCGCTGGCGGGCATTTCGCCGAGCGCTACCAACAGATCATGATCATCGCGCTCGGTGAGCTGGTCCTGGTCGCCGGCCTGTCGTACTCCGACACCCGCCTCCACCCCGCCGAGACCACCGCGTTCCTGCTGGTCTTCGCCACCGCCGTGCTGATCGGTCTGCTCTACGTGACGCCGGCCGGTCAGCACCTCGGCTCGGCCATCGAGCACGGCCCGTCCCGGCTCGGTGTCATTGCCGGGTACCTGCACCTGGTGATGATCGCCGGCATCGTGGTCACGGCCGTCGGGGCGGAACTGAGCATCGCCCACCCCAGGCAGACCGGCGACATGAAGGCTGTCATGGCCATCGTGGGCGGGCCGACGTTGTTCCTCGCCGGACGGATCCTCTTCTCGCTTGCGATCCACCGGCGACTGTCCTGGCCTCGGGTGGGCGCCCTGTTCGTACTGGGCAGCGCGGCGGCCTTCGTGCGGATGCCGCTGCTGGCGGTCAGCGCGGTCGCCACGGGGGTGGTGGTCGTGGTGGCGGTCCTGGATCACGCCGGCATCGTGTCCTACCGTCGACGCAGATCTACTGACTAAAGTCAGGTATATGGAAGCGGCCCTCATCGCCGCCGTGCGGCGGTTCAACCGGACGGTCACCCAACGGGTGGGTGCGCTCGACGACGAGTACATGGCCCAGGGACGTCCCCTCGGGCAGGCGCGTCTGCTCTGGGAGATCGGCCCGGCTGGCGCCGAGGTCGCCGCGCTCCGGGCCCGTCTCGGCCTGGACTCCGGCCACCTCAGCAGACTGCTGCGCGCCCTGGAGAACGACGGCCTGGCCACCGTGGCGTCCGCCGACCAGGCCGGGGGCGACGGCCGGGTACGCACCGCCACACTCACCGACGCCGGCCACACCCAGTGGGCCGATCTCGACAGGCGGTCGGACGATCTCGCCGCCTCGATCCTCGCACCACTCACCGAGCACCGCCGGCAACGACTCGTCGCCGCCATGGCGGAGGTCGAACGGCTGCTCATCGGGTCGATGGTCGCCATCGAGGCGTGCCCGCCGAGCGACCCGCGGGCGCGGGTGTGCCTGCGGGCCTACGTCCGGGAGATCGGCCGACGGTTCGACGACGGGTTCGACCCCGCCCTGAGCAACCCGGTCCACGACGAGGCGCTCGTCCCGCCCGCCGGCGTGCTCCTGCTCGCCACCCTCAACAGCGAACCGGTCGGCTGCGGCGCGGTCAAACTCCAGCCGGACGGCCCCGCCGAGCTCAAACGCGTCTGGGTCTCCGACACCGTGCGCGGGCTCGGCATCGGCCGGCGGCTCCTGAACGAGTTGGAACGGTACGCCGCCGACCGTGGCGCGACCGCCGTCCGGTTGGACACCAACCGCAACCTCACCGAGGCGATCGCCATGTACCGCGCGGCCGGTTATGCGGAGATCGAGCCGTACAACACCGAGCACTACGCCCACCACTGGTTCGGAAAACAGTTGGAGCGCTGAGGGCCGAATCGGGGCTGCTACAGCCGCTCGAAGCTCTCCATGCCGGCAAGTTTCAGCACCTCGGTCCGGGTCGCCGGGCACTCCTGCCGGGTCTGGTCGTCGATCTGACGGCCGGTCGGCACGGGGCCCTGCTTCTCGTACCAGGAATAGAGGTTGACGGTGAGGTTGGCCATCACGCCGGTCTCGGACCCGATTCCCTTCAGGGTCGGCAACTGGCCGTCCAGGTAGGCGCACACCGCCTTCGCCGACACCGGCGCGGAGCCGCCGACCGGAGCGGAGCCGGCCGCGCTGGGCGGGGCGTCGGTCGCGGTGGGGCCGTCCGGCGCCGCGGCCCCGGGCTCGGGCGCGTCGGTTCCGGTGCACGCCGTCGCGGCGAGCACAAGGCAGAGGGCAGGCGCGAGCAAACGGATCGTTCTCATCGGGTTTCTTCCTGACGTGGTTGTTGGTGGGTAGCGGCCGCGGGGGATGCGTCGGCAGCCCCGGCGGAGTTCGCGGAGACGAGCCAGAGGCCGGTGGGCAGCCGGTAGCCGACGCCCGGCGCACGGAACCGGCCGAGCAGTCGGGCGGCCCCCGCCCGGGCCGATGCCTGCGCACTCGGCGGAGCCGCCCGGTACGCGGCACCGGCCGGGCCGATCTCGACGAGCCATTCGGCCACCGCGTCGGCGTCGTCCGGGGCTTCCAGGGCGACGTCGCACGGTGTGATCGTGACGGCGGTGAAGCCGGCAGTGGTGAGGATCCGGACGAGCCGCGCCGGGTCGGCGAACGCGAACGGACCGGGCTCGTCGCCGACCGGGAGCGGTGGTAACGGTCCGAGATGCGGTGCGGCGCCGAGCATCGCCGCGGGCAGCCACGGGTTGACGCCGCTGTCCCGGAAGACTGTCGCGGCGAGGCGCCCTCCCGGGCGCAGTGATCGCCGGATCGCGCGGCAGCCGGCAACCGGGTCCGCCAACAGCATCAGGGTCATTCGTGAGTACGCCGCGTCGAACGGGGCACCCGGCGCGACCTCGACAGTCTCGATGTCGGCCACGTGGAACTGGATGCCCGGGTACTCGACGGCGGGGAACCGGCGTCGAGCGGCGGCCACCATCGCCTCGTCGATGTCGACACCGATCGCCGCGCCGGTGACGCCGACGGCGTCGGCGATCTCGGCCGTGGTGCCGCCGCAGCCGCAGCCCACATCGAGGATCCGTTCGCCGGGTCGTGCGGCCAGTCGATCCGTGGCCGCCGCGCCCAGCGGTCGACCGCTCTCGTCCTGCCGATCGGCGTGGCGAATCCAGCCGGCTGCCGCTCCCGCCCAGAAGGCGGCGCCGCGGGCCCGCAGGCTGGCGGTGTCGGCCATCAGAACGGCATCTCGGTGCCGTCGACGCTCATCGAGCTGAAGTGCGCCGCCTTCGTCGGGTCGAAGCCGTCCTCCTGGGCCGCCAGGCCAGCAGCCCGGACCAGCCGTTCGGACTGGAACCGGCGGAACGCCGCCTCGTCCTGCCAGATGTTGATGATCCGCCAGCCGTCCTCTGTCGGTCCGGCGACGTGGGCGAGGAGACCCGGCGGCCGGTCCGGCCCGAGGTGTCGCTCCACCTGCCGGTACTCCGCCTCGCTGACGCCTGGCATCTCCTGCAACACACCGAACGGCATAGCCGCCACCTCTCGATAGAGTGAGACTCTATCCAATAGAGCACTACACTCGAGAGGTGGTTGTCAAGAGGCGTTACGACTCTTCCCGCCGACAGGAGCAGGCCCGGCAGACCCGACGAGCGATCCTCCAGGCGGCTGGCCGGCTGTTCGTCGACCCGGGCTACGCGGCCACACCGCTGACCGCCGTCGCCGTCGAGGCCGGCGTCGCGGTCCAGACCCTGTACGCGGTGTTCGGCAGCAAGCGGCAACTGCTCTCGCAGTTGGTCGACGTCACCCTGGCCGGCGACGACGAGCCGGTGGCCCTGCCGGACCGGCCCTTCGTCGCCGAGATCCGCGCCCTCGCCGACCCCCGAGCCAAGCTCGCCCGCTACGCCGTCCACCTGGCCGAGGTCAACGCACGGCAGGCCCAGGTGATGCTCGCGCTGGCCGGCGCGGCCACGGCCGACCCGGACGTCGCCGAGATCTGGCGCAAGAACGTCGACGACCGCCGCCGCGGCATGTCCATGTTCGCCGCCGAACTCGTCGGCACGGGAGGCGTACGCCCGGACCTGAGCGTCGATCAGGTGGCCGACATCCTCTGGTTGGCCCAGGACGTCCGCAACTTCGACTGGCTCGTCCGGCAACGCGGATGGGAGATCGAGCGGTACCGACGGTGGTATGTGGACACCGTCAGCGGCGCGATCCTCGCCAGCTCCGACTAGCTGCGGATGTACGGGTGGCCCGCGATCTCCGCGAGCACCTCTTTGAACGCGGCGAACCGCTTCGCGCCCACGCGCTCGGCGTAAGCCCGTTCGATGTCGGCGATGAGGGCGTCGGCAAGCGCGATCTGCTGCCGGCCACGCTCGGTCGGGACGATCAGTTTGGCCCGGCGGTCGTCCGGATCGGGCTGCCGGGTGACGTAGCCGAGGGCCTCCAGCTCGTCGACGAGCGTGCCGATCACCTGTTTGTGGGTGCTGGAGCGTTCGGCCAACTCGCTGGCCCGGGTGCCGGTGAGGTCGAGGTAGGCCATCACCGCGCCGTGCCGCCGGCGCAGCCGATCATGGCCGGCCGCAGCCAACCGGGAGAACAGCTGCTCCTCGAAGTCGGACAGCAGGTGCGCGGACAGCACCCCCACATCAGCGGATGCCGCATCGCTCATGATCTCTCCCGGGTGCCCGCCGTCCTGTCCTGAGCGTACGGGGCGTCACCGTGGCGAGCCGCGCTGGTCCGCAGGTGGAGTCCGCGCCGTGCCGTCCGCGCGCGCGTGATCCACTCGACTTCATGAAAGTCGCGGTGTCCGGGGCCTCGTGATACCGCGACTTCCCGAAAGCCGAGTTGATCAAGGCTCGGGCGGTGCGACTGCCGACCCTCGGCGGGTGCCGGCGGGCCGCGCGACGTGACTGCTGTCACTTGCCTTGGCGCCATATCCGATAGTCACTAATGTTGACTATCAGGATGAGTGACCAATTGTCGTGGGTGGGAGGGCTGACGCGCATGGCGCCGGCCGCGACACGTACGCGCTGCGACCGATCCTTTCACGCGCACCGCGGGTCGTCGTCCCTCCATGACCGCCATCTCTCCGAACGCCTTCTTCCCGCATTCGCCGGCCGGGCCGAGTGATCCGGCCAACGACGTTCACTCACGCAACGGAGACTGACATGACAGGCAGCAGCACCCCGTACGGCAGTGGCGTGATCGGTGGCCGGTTTCTCGCCGACCTGGGCGCGCTCGTCGTCGAGCTGCACTTCGAGACCAGAGATCGACTGACGTTCACGATTCGCGACGGCGGCGGCCTCACCGAGCCCGGGTACACCGAGACCGTCGCCACGAAGATGATCGAGATCCGGCCGGGGGTCTACTTCACCTCGTGGGTCGAAAAGTCCGGTGCCACGGTCACCCACCTGGAAGATTTCGTAACTGGCACGTTGCACTCCAACGCGACGCTGCCCAACGGCGGTGGCTTCTTCGAGATGACCGGAACCATCACCCCGCTCGACGCGCCGGTGCAGCCCACTGTGGACAACGCCGCACGTAACAAGGAGATCGTGCTCACCGCCATGCGTGAGTTGTTCGTCGAGGGCGACACGACTGCCGTCGACAGGTACTGGCGGGAGCCGTACGTCCAGCACAGTCCCCAACTTCCCAACGGGCTGGAAACCCTTCGTACCGTCGTGCCCACCCTTGTCGGTTTCACGTGGGAGCCGCACCGCATCGTCGCCGAAGGCGACCTCGTCATGGCGCACAGCCTCGTACACGGCTGGGCACCCACGCCGGTGGTCATCGTCGACATCTTCCGGCTTGAGGACGAGCGCATCGTCGAGCACTGGGACGTCATTCAGGAAGTGGTCCCCACCGAGAAGTCAGCGAACGGCAACCCGATGATCTGACGGGGCGCGGGTACCGACCACATGCGTTCGGGCGCCCGGATGCCCAGCAGGCACAGGCCCTGCCGGAGCACCCGGGCGGTCACCCGCCGGCAACGTGGCGAAGTTCAGCCAGCATCCCGACCTCGGGCAGTACCTGTCGCGCCCGCACCCGCGACGGGGCATACCCGGTCAGCCCTTCACCGCGCCCGCCGTGAGCCCCTCGGTGAGGAAGCGCTGCCCGAAGGCGTACATGACCACCACGGGGATGCTGACGAGCAGCGACGCGGCGGCGAGTTGGCCCTGCGGCACGACGTCGCCGGCGATCATCGACTGCATCCCCACCGGCAGCGTCTTGTACTCGTCCTTCGTGATGAACACGAAGGCGAAGAGGAATTCGTTCCAGGCGTTGGTCAGGGTGAAGAGCGCGACCGCCAGCAGCCCCGGCTTGGCCAGCGGCAGCACCACCCGGCCGAACGCCTGGATGCGGGTGCAGCCGTCGACGAGCGCGGCCTCCTCCAGCTCGACGGGGATCGACGAGAAGTACCCCACCAGCAGCCAGGTGGCGAACGGCAGCGTGAACGTCGGGTACGTCACCACCAGAGACCACAACGAGTCGGTGAGCCGCACGCCGATGAGCATCTGGTACAGCGGGATGAACAGCAGCGCGCCCGGCATCACGTAGGTGAGCAGCACCGTGACGGTGAAGCCCTGCGCCCCGCGGAACCGCAGCCGGGCCAGCGCGTAGCCCGCCAGGGCGGCGCAGACCAGTGCCACCGCGGTGGACGCCGCGGACACCAGCAGCGTGTTGAGATACCAGCGGCCGAACGGCTGGTTGTCGAACAGGGCCCCGAACTGTTCCAGGGTCCACGGCGTCGGCCACAGGTCGTCGGTGCGCATGACGACCTGGCCCTCGGACTTGAAGGCCGTGACGGCGATCCAGTAGAGCGGGCCCAGCACGAAGAAGAGCAGACCGGCGAGTGCGACCCAGGATCCCAGGCCCGACACCACTGACGACGACCGGCGACCGCCCCGGGACTGGAGGGTCGAGACCACCCGGCCGACCGCCGCCGCGACCAGCAGGATCACCGCGAGGACCACCGCCGCCTTCCAGAAGATCTCAGGCGATGCCCAGGCCAGCAGGCCGGTGACCACCGCGGCGACCACCCACGGCAACGCCCTGCGTGCCGTCGGGGCCCACCGCCTCGTCCCGACCCACCGCGCGGCTCGACGCCGCCGGGGCAGGTTGCTGGTGGTGTCCTGGCGCAGCAACCGGACCAGCACGAACACCAGCCCGCCGATGATCGGCAGCATGACCAGCGTGGCCGCCGCTCCCGCGCCGTACTGCAACTGCAAGATCGCCTTCGAGTACGCATTGAGCACGTACGGCGCGGTCACGTCGCCCGGACCGCCCTGCGTCAGCAGCCAGATGAGGTCGAAGTTGTTGAACGTCCAGATCGACGACAGTGTCACCGTCACGGTGATCACGTGGCGCAGTCCGGGCAGCGTCACGTTGACGAAGCGCTGCAACGACGAGGCACCGTCGATGGTCGCCGCCTCGTAGAGGTCCGCCGGGATGGCCTTCAACCCCGCGAGGAAACACACGGTGAAGAACGGCACGCCCTTCCAGACGTTGACGAGGATCACCGACGGCATGGCCAGTGACGGGTCGGAGAGCCAGCCCGCGGGCCAACTGTCGACCAGGTGCGCGCTGGCCAGCAGCGGCCCGATGCCCGAGGCGGTGAGCAGCGTGTTGACGCTGCCGAAGATAGGGTCGAGCAGCGCGCGCCAGCTGAACGCCGTGACCACGGTCGGCACCACCCAGGGCAACAGGAGCAGCCCGGCCAGCACGGCCCGCCCGCGGCGTCGGTGGTGCAGCAACAGGGCCGCGGACAGCCCCAACACCACCTTGAACACCTCGGCGTACGCGGTGAAGACGAACGAGTTCACCACGCCCGTGTGGAACTGCTCGTCGCCGAAGAGGGAGAGGTAGTTGTCCAGGCCGACGAACACGGTGTCCTGCCCGTGCCGTTCGGTGGTGCTGGTGACGATCGAGCGGACGATCGGCACGATGACGAGACCGCCGACCAACAGCGCCATGGGTGCCAGGAACAGCGCCGCCATCTTCCAGTCACGACCCAGCCGCCGCTGGGTCACCGTGAGGGAGCCAGATCCCGGCGGCGTGGAACTCCTCGCCGCCGGGATCCGTGCCGGACGGACCGACCTCACTGCGGCAGCCCCTGCTGGTTGAAGATCTGCACCATCTTCGCGTGGGCGGCCGTCACGGCCTGCGCCGGCGCCGTGCCCTGCACGATCTGCTGCATCATGTCGGTGAGGACGTAGGCCGACCCCACCGCCTGCTGACCCGCGCTGGCCTTCTGCGGGAAGGTCAGGCCGTTCTTCGTGTTCAGCGGCAGTTTCAATTCGGTGATCCTGCGCAGCATCGGGAACGCCGGGTCGCCGCTCGTGAAGAACGGGTCGGCGTCCCAGACCTTCTCCCAGGCGGGCATCACCAGGCCGGGCGCCTCCTTGGCCACCCCGAGCAGCGCGGGCGCGCTGACCAGGTACTGCGCGAGGAGCTTGGCGAGCGCCGGGTTCTTGGCACCCTTGAAGACGACGAAACCCTGCGACTGGCCGAGCAGCAGCGGATTGTTGGTCGCCGGCCCGATGCAGTCGGAGAACACGTGGGTGTTGGCGTGCACCGGGTTCTTCTTGGTCCGGGAGTCCGCGTAGACGCTGAACTGGTTGCGGGTGTAGCCGAGGACGCCGGCGAGCCAGTTCTCGTTGTTGCTGGTGTCGGTCCAGCTGGCCACCCCCGGTGGCAGCATCGGCTTGTACTTGGCATTGGTGTAGATGTCGCCCAGGAAGGTCGCCGCCTGCACCGTTTCGGGGGAGTCGAACGTGACCTTCCTGCCGTCGTTGGAGGCGATCGACCCGCCGTAGGCGTTGATCAGCGCCTCGATCATGCCGTTGCCGTCACCGGACCGGTTCACCGTCATGCCCCAGCCGAACCGGCGTTTGGTCGGATCGGAAATCTCCAGGCACAGATCCCGCAGCTCCTCCCAGCTGTAGATGTCCTTGGGAGTGATGCCCTTGTCCTGCATCCAGTCCTTGCGCAGGAACGACCCGATCCCGATGAAGTGGTACGGGATCGCGAACCACTTGCCGTCGAAGACGCAGAAGTTCTTGGCCTCGGCGCAGGGTTCGCCGTACTTGGCGGTCAGCGCCTGGACGACGTCCGTCACGTCCTCCAGGTCACCGAGCGCCTGGAACTGTGCGACGAACCGTGAGTCGGTCATGAACGCCAGGTCACGCGCCACCCCGCCCTTGACCTCGGCGTCGATCTTGGCAACCACGTCACCGGCGTCGGCCTGGACCAGGCTGTTCTCGATCTTCGTCCCGGTGGTCTCGGCGAACTTCTTGATCGAGCTGTCGAGGGCGTCGTTGGCCGCCGTCGAGTACAGCTTCTGCGACAGCATCCCCATCGAGGAGCCCTTCATCGACGCCGCGGCGTCGACCAGCTCCTGCGGAACGTCCGGCTGCACCTTGCTGGGTGAATCGGAGCTGCCCCCACACGCGGCCAGACCTGCCGCGCCGAGCACCCCCACCCCCATCCCCAGAAAGCCGCGCCGGGACCACGCCGGATTGTCCTCCATGGACATTCGCCTCCTTCATCTCCCCGCACCGCTGCACGCCGAAGGCGCGCTTGACGAAAACCGCGATCCTCGTGTTCCAGGTGTGTCTCGATGCCGGCGACCACGGGTGCGCCGCCCGCGTCGGTCAATGCGTCCGCGTACTCGTTGGTGGGGTTGGTGGGGTTGCCCCGGTGGCGTCGCTGGCCGGGTGGCGCGACAAGCACGAGGCATGCGGCGACCGGGCCGAGTAAGCGGCGCTGGCGTTCCAGTTCGGTCGGGTCACGGACCACCGCCGTTCGAGATTTCGAACCGAGTTCGAGATACCGCATCGAGTGGACGCGACGCTAGAGCAACGCCATAAAGGATGTCAATGTTTCGATACTGTTTCGGCCGAAACGACAAGTTGGCTATCGACGCTGGGCCCGGTAACCCATCCGGGCGGACAGCGCGGCCGCGCCCTCGCGAACCAGCCCGGTCCACCGCACGTGCGCCTGCGGGGTCCAGCGGATGATCGGCGCGGACAGGCTCATCCCGGCGATGGTCGCACCGGAATGGTCTCGAACCGCCGCGGCGACGCAGCGCATGGCGCTGTCCGACTCGCCGATGTCGACCGCGACGCTCTCCGCCCGGACACGTTCGAGATGTGCGCGGAGGCGGTCCGGGTCGGTGATGCTGTCCGGCGTCATGCCCGGCAGGGCACCCTTCGTCAGCACGGCGTCCAGACCCGCCTGATCGAGCTCCGACAGCAACACCTTGCCCACCGCCGTGCAGTGGGCCGGCAACCGCCGCCCGACCGCCGACACCATCCGGACCGGGTGCGTGCTGTCGAACTTGACGAGGTAGATGACATCGGCGCCGTCGAGCACGGCCACGTGCACCGCCTCGTCGCACGCGGCGGCCACGTCCCGCGCGACGCACTGCGCCTCGCGGACCAGGTCGAGCCGGCCGGCGAACGCCGCGCCGAGCTGGAACAGCGGCATGCCGAGCCGGTACTGCACCGGCTGACCCGGGACGGAGATCAGGTACGAGCGAGCCTCGAGCGTGACGAGTAGTTCGTGGACGGTGGTGCGGGGGAGGTCGAGCCGCTCCATCACCTGGCGGGCCGACAGTTGGGCGTGGTCCAGGAACAGTTCGAGGATGTCGAGTGCGCGGATGACCGCCGATACCACACGGGGCATGTCGATAGTCCCTTCGAAATGCCGGACCCGTGTCAACGAGATCCACACGGACCAGCACCTGAAGAGGATAACTGCGTCAGCGCCCGGCGCCAGGTTCCGGACCTGGCACGGCGGGCGGCACCGAGTGTGGTCAGCCGTGTGACACCTGGTCGCGGACAGGTCGTGGCCCGGCCCGTCTGCCACGGCAGATGGAAGCCTGGCATTATGCCTGGAGCGCCAGCCCACCCTCGGTCAGGCCGATGCCCAAAAGGTGCCAGATCACGATGACCTCTGCCAAAGAACGCATGCCCCGGGTCGAATCACTGACCGGGCTGCGCTGGTTCGCCGCGTTCGCCGTGTTCCTCTTCCACGCGAACCAGATCATTAGCCTGCCCACGCTCTACGGCATCAAGCTCGGCGACTTCTTCCGATTCGGCGACGCCGGGGTCACGTTCTTCTACGTCCTCTCGGGCTTCGTGCTGACCTGGTCGTTCTCTCCCAAGGTGAACACCGCGACGTTCTACTGGCGTCGGTTCGCCCGCGTCTGGCCCGCGCTCGTGGTCAGCACCGTCATCGCCTGGGTGAGCCTCAACCAGGTCTGGGAGCACTCCTGGAAGCGGACCCTGCTCAGCCTGTCGCTTACCGAGTCGTGGTTTCGCCCGGCGGACTTCCTCGTCGCCAACCCGGTGGCGTGGTCGGTCTCCTGCGAGGCCTTCTTCTACCTGCTCTTCCCGTTCGTCATCCGGCCACTGCTGCGGCTACGGCTGCCGGCGCTCGCGATCATCGCGGCGGCGGGCCTGTTCATCGAGTGGGCCTACTGGTTCTTCGTGCAGGATCTGATCGACCCGAAGCAGTACTGGATCCAGCTCTCCTGGTTCCTCCGCTTCCCGCCGATCCGATTCATCGAGTTCCTGCTGGGGATGATCGCCGCCGCCGCGCTCCTCCGCGGATGGCGGCCGAAGATCAACCTGTGGCTCGCCCTGTCGACGGTGCCCGCATCGGTGCTGTTGCTCTGGTGGGGGGCCGAGCAGGGCTGGTGGGGTGCGCACTGGTCGCAGCAGGGGCTGGTGCCGGCCTGCGTGCTTGTGGTGCTCGCGGCGGCGATCCGCGACGTCTCCGGGCGGCCCTCGATCTTCCGGAGCAAACCACTCGTCGCCCTTGGTGCCTGGTCCTACGCCTTCTACCTGGTCCACCTGTCGGTCATCCACTGGCTGATGGGCCCGGTGACACCCAGCTCCGGGACCTGGGCGAACCTCAAGGTCCTGCTGATCTGGACGGTGATGGGCATCGCCCTGGCGTGGGCCTGCTACCGGTGGGTCGAACACCCGGTGGAAAGGTTCCTGCGCAATCTCTACCCGCGCCGCGTGCCGCCCGCACCGCCGGCACCGCCCGCACCCCAGGCACCGGAGGAGCCGCAGGAGTTGGCCGCAGTGTCCGAGCAGCGCACCGAAGTCGTCCTGGCCGGGCACGGCGTCCTGACCCAGGAAATCGAACCCGGCCTCTATCGGAGCACGGGAAGCTTCGACGTCCGCTGAAGGGCCGTGGCGATCACCGCCCTCGCCTACGCCGCCGTGTCCTGCGGCTGCCGGCCGCTCGAACCGGTAGCCGCCTCGTCGGCGCGGGCGGGATGAGCCGGCGGCCGTGGGCGGTGGCGAACCGCTGGGCCACACCGGTGGTGAGGAAGATGCCGACCGGGAAGTCGAGGCCGCTTGCTGCCTGGCCGGCAAGTCCTGTCCAACTCGTCCGGTTGCTCACGCGCGTTAAGGTGTTCCGTGATCGTATGGCTCAACGGCACCCACGGCGCGGGCAAGACGACGACCAGTTCGCTCGTCCAGCACCTGATCCCGGATTCGCGGGTGTTCGACGCCGAGAAGGTCGGCGAGACGTTGATGGACATCACGCCGGGGCTGCCCGAGACGGACAACTTCCAGCACTGGCCGCCGTGGCGGCAACTCGTCGTCGAGACCGCCCGCCGCGTGCTCGACTACACCGGCGGCACTCTGGTGATCCCCATGACTGTCCTGGTGGAACAGTACTGGTGCGAAATCAGGACGGGCCTCGCCCAGCACGCGATCCCGGTGAGGCACTTCGTCCTCCACGCTGATCAAGACACTCTTCGCCGACGAATCGAGGGGGAACACCCCGTTCCGTCGCCGTTCCGTCTCAGGTACCTCGAGCCCTACGCCGAGGCGGCCCGCACGTGGCTGCACGCCGAGGCCGAGGTCGTCGACACCACGCACCTGACTCCCGCCCAAGCCGCCACGCAGATCGTGCGACGAGCCACCCGGGAAACCCCCAACCTCAGCTCGGGAATCGGATCGATCGACACCCCGGGTACCGCATCGCCCGATGGAGGCACACGAAGCGTTCAGGCTGCGGCTCGGGTCAAGCCGGCCCTGCCCAGTGTTGACCCCTGCGTCGGGCACGGATGACGGGGCCGGATCGGCGTTCGCGCCGTTGGTGCGAGATCAGATCAGGAATCCGGATGGCACGTTCGTCGAGTGACGACTTCGGCGTCAAAGGAAGGGTCGGCCGTCGATGAGCTGCGCGAGTCGCAGGGCTCGCCTGCCCGAACGGTCCGCCGGTGCCCAAGGTCCCGAGTCGGCTCGCGACCCGCTGCCGTTTATCATCGCTGACGTAGATCAGCTTCGCTCGTCTGGACCGGGGGGCGGACATCAACCCGGGCGCAGGTGGTCGGGTAGCCTGAAGCGCAGAGGGCTGTTAGCTCAATGGTAGAGCTGAGGACTTTTAATCCTTAGGTTCTGGGTTCGAGTCCCAGGCGGCCCACCAATGGCATGTGACCTGGGAAAACGCCGGCTTTCCGGTGACATGGCGCAATGACGCCGAAGGTGCCCCCGACACGTTGATCGGCTCGACCAGCCGGCGAGGGTCCCAGCCGCGCACCTGCGGCTCGGACCCCTTCCGCAGTCAGTCCGACGGCTGCTGCTCGGGCTCGATATCGTCAGCGCGCCAGCGGTCGGCTGGTCAGAGGAACTCGCTGCGGTAGGTCGAGGCCAACTCGGTAGCGCGGCGGCGGCGTTCGGCGAGTTCGTCCGGTGAGAGCTGCGGCGGCGGTGCGTCCTTGCCCGTGACGACGTCACCGATGCGGGTGAAGTACTCGTCCTGCCCGGCCGGGGTGCACATACAGAGCATGTGGGCCGGCGCACCAGAGTTGTTGCGGAAGTTGTGCGGTGCGTTGGCCGGGATGTTGATCGTGGAGCCGGCCCGCACGACGTGCTTCTCGCCGCGGAAGGTGAACTCGATCTCGCCCTCGAGGATCGTGAACATCTCCTCGAAGTCGTGCCGGTGTGGCGGCGGGCCGCCGCCGTCGGGGATGCGCATGTCGATCAGGCAGTACGCGCCGTTGGTCTGCTCGCCCGTGATCAACATGCCGTAGTTGTCGCCCGCCAGGGAGATGTGGGTCGTATCGGGATCGTCGGGGTTCGCCACGGTCAGCGTGCGAGTGGGATCGTCGTCGGGAATCATCGTGATCGTCTCCTGGGAGGGCGCGGTTGGTTGGATCAGCCGGGCGACGGCGCGTCCCCCGGAGGCGACTCGACGGGGCCGCTCGTCTGATCCTCGCGGAAAGCACCGCCACCTCGGGGGCCTTCCGGTGGCTGGCCGGGCTGCTACGGCCGCGGCTCCTGCGCCTCGGCCACCTGCACGCACCGCCGCAGGGCGGCCGCCATGTAACGGCGCCACAGGGGGGCGAAGGGACCGGCGAGGATGGCGCGCCGGCCGGGGAGCGGTTTGAACTCGTAGGTCCAGCGGATGAGGGTGCCGTCCCCGTCGGGGTTGAAGTTGAACTCGCCCCGCACCCCGGAGGCAAGGCGGGAGAGGACGTTCGTGAACCCGGTCAGCTGGTACGCGAAGATCGAACCCTCCGTGTACTCGGTCAACTGCTCGTTGGCCTGTGACCCGTCCTCGAACTGCGGGTTACGGGTGGGGCCGATGTGATCCCAGGTCTCCGTCTGGTTGGCCACGCCCTTGACGCCGGGGAACGGCCCGACCCGGTGGAAGACGCTGGGCAGGTCGATCGGCGCGATGACCCGGAACGCGGTGGCGGGTGCCACCCGGGTGCGTTGCTGGACCGTGACCGAAACCGTGCGGTCGGTCCGGCTGATGAGCAGCGGTATGGCCGGAGTGCCTGACAGGTTCGTGTGGCTGTCGGTCATCGGGTCCGTCCTTGGCTGATGGGTGGACAGGCGGGTCAGACCGTGGGCCCGAGGATAACGGTCTTGCCCGGCAACTCGCCCGTGCCGGCGCGGGCGTGGAGTGCGGGCAGGTCGGCCAGCGCCACCCGCTGGGCAATGTCGACGCGCAGCTCTCCGGTGCTGATCCGAGCGGCCAGGTCGGCGAGTTGGTCGGCGTCGCTGCGGACGAACAGGTCGATGCCCCGCACGTTGCGCGCCTCGTCGGAGGGAGCGGGCATCCAGACTGTGGTGTTGACCAGGGTGCCGCCGTCGCGGATCAGCGTGACCAGCGCGGCCAGCTGTTCCGGGGAGACGGGCGCGAGATTGAGTACGAGGTCGACCGGCTCGGTCACCGCCGCGGTCACGTCGGTGGTGGTGTGGTCGATCACCTCGTCGGCGCCGGCAGCCTTGACCCGCTCGGCGCTGCGTGGGCTGGCCGTGGCGATCACGTGGGCGTGGACCTCCTTGGCCAACTGCACCGCGTACCCGCCGACCGCTCCGCCGGCACCGTTGATCAGCACCCGCTGACCGGCGGTCAGCTTGCCGTGGTCGAACAGCGCCTGCCAGGCGGTCAGGCCCACCAGCGGGAACGCCGCCGCGTCGGCCAACGGGATGTTCCTGGGTGCCCCCGTCAAGATCTCCGCCGGCGCGATCACATATTCCGCGGCAGCCCCGGTCCCCGTCATCGGCAGGAAGCCGACGACCGGGTCGCCGACCGCGACGTCGTCCACGCCGTCACCGAGCGCGTCGACCGTGCCGGCGACATCGAGACCGGGAGTGTGCGGCAACTCCACCGGGATCGGGCCCTGCATGTAACCTGCGCGGATGTTGCCGTCGACGCCGTTGAACGACGTCGCGGCGACGCGGATCCGGACCTGCCCGGCTCCGGGGGTGGGCTGCTCGACGTCCTCGTAGCGGAGGACCTCAGGACCGCCGAACTCGTGGAAACGCACTGCCTTCATCGCTGAACCTGCCTCGGTGAGCGCCGTCGATGGACTTCGCACTCGAAGCGACTGCGACGCGGGGATGCTCCCGGCGGTCTGCTTCGAGTTGCGAAGGCATCCAGCCCCGCCTCACCAGAGCCGCCCGGAGGCAGCCGCTGGATCCACGTTCGCTGGAGACGTCACTTACCTTCACAGGATTTGGCGCGGTCAACCTGGGCCGGGCTGGCCCACCTTGATGATGGTCGGTCCCCCGGCGACGTCGACGATCTCCGCGAGACGCGCCGCATCGGCCGAGCCGGGAGCCGCGGTGAGCAGCAGAGCCGCCAGATCGTCGCCCGGGATGGCGAGCAGGCTGCCGACGAGCGTGACGGCGCCGCCGTCCGGATGAATGAACGCGGCACTGCTCTCGTAGGCCGTCACCGGTCGTGGCGCCCGCCACAGGGTGTCGAACAGCCTGCTTCGGCTCCGCATCTCGTCCACCAGCGCGGCGAGTGACGCGTCGGCGGGGTAGCGCAACAGCGCGCTCTTCAGCCGGGCGGCGAGGATCGATTCGTGATCGGTCGCGTCATCCCTGGACTGTTTGAAGCCGTTG
The DNA here is from genome assembly GCF_043198035.1 of Micromonospora sp. NPDC048898. Taxonomy (NCBI): domain Bacteria; kingdom Bacillati; phylum Actinomycetota; class Actinomycetes; order Micromonosporales; family Micromonosporaceae; genus Micromonospora; species Micromonospora sp. NPDC048898. The sequence goes on along the minus strand of NZ_JBICUF010000004.1, from coordinate 289,648 downwards.
AACGGATCGCAGAACGTACGCCACGCGATGTTCCACTCCCAGGGTTGCCCGGTGAGCTCCCAGTGCCCCAGAGCCATGAACGCGCTGTTCACGGCGACGAGGTTCATTGCCGCGTCGGAGACGAACATCGGAGTGTCCGTGAACCGCTCCAGCAGCCGCATCGCGCCCGGACCGATCTCGTTCGGCACCTGGCCGTCCGCGGCCGCGTACCCGGCCAGCGCGCAGAGCCGCTCGTACTCCGCCCGCCCGATCCGTAGCGCACGGGCGATGGCGTTCACCACCCCGGCGGACGGATGGCTGCGCCCCTGCTCCAGCCGGCGTACGTAGTCCGCCGACATCCCCGCCAGCTCGCCGAGCTCCTCCCGCCGCAGGCCCCGCACCCGCCGACGACCGATCGGCAGACCGACAGTCGCAGGCAGCGTACTCTCCCGCAACTGGCGCACCGCGGCACCGAACTCGTGACGTTCCACAGCCCAATTGTGCCCGGGAAGTCCGGACGTGCCCGAGCGGTGTCGACGGGGGTCCTGCCCCCACCCATGATCGACTCGGGATTCTGAAAGTCGGGCTGTCCCGGCCGCTTGGATACCCCGACTTTCAGGAAGTCGAGTGGATCAAGCCGTGCGGGCCTTACCGGCTGGGCGGTTGAGCGGCTGCTGGGCGGGTACGGGGTCGAGCATGCGGATCGTGGTGGTGGGGGCGAGCGGCAATGTCGGTACGGCGGTGCTGCGGCGGCTCCGCCAGGAGCGGGACGTGGAACTGGTCGGGGTGGTCCGACGGTTGCCCGCACCGGATGCCGGTGAGCCGTACGACCAGGTGCAGTGGCACTCCTGCGACATCGGGGCGCCGGGCGCTGCGGGGCAGCTCGCCGAGATGTTCGCGGGTGCGGACGCGGTGGTGCACCTGGCCTGGCAGATCCAGCCCAGCCACGACCAGCGGGTGCTGCGTCGGACCAACGTCGAGGGCAGTCGGGCGGTGTTCGACGCGGTGCTCCGGGCTGGTGTGCCGGCGGTGGTGTACGCCTCGTCGGTCGGCACCTACGCCCCCGGCCCGAAGGACCACCCGATCAGCGAGCGGTGGCCGACCACGGGGGTGCCCGGCTCGTCGTACAGCGAGCACAAGGCGGAGGTCGAGGCGCTGCTGGACGGGATCGAGCGTGATCACCCGACGCTGCGGGTGGTGCGGATGCGGCCCGGGTTGATTTTCCAGCGGGCCGCGGGAACGGAGATCACCCGCTACTTCCTGGGTCCGCTGGCGCCGGTGCGGCTGCTGCGCTTCGGCCGGATCCCACTGGTGCCGACGAACCGTCGGCTGCGGATGCAGGCGGTGCACGCCGACGACGTGGCCGATGCGTACACCCGGGCGGTCCTGGGTGATGTGCGCGGCGCTTTCAACGTCGCCGCGGACCCGGTGCTCACCCCGGAGCTGGTGGCTCGGCACTTCCACGGTTGGACGGTGCCGGTCGCCGCGCCGGTGCTGCGGGCGGCGGCGGCGCTGACCTGGCGGGCGCGGCTGCAGCCGGTCGACGCGGGCTGGGTGGAGTTGGGCCTGAACGCCCCGCTGATGTCCAGCGAGCGGGCGGAGACCGAACTGGGTTGGCAACCCAGGATCAGCGCGCTCACCGCGCTCAGGGAACTCTTCGCCGGCATGGCCGACGGCGACCACACGCCGAGCCCGCCGATGTCCGGCGCCCCCAACCTGCCCGGCCGCCCCGCAGCCCTCCTCCAGGCCCGCCCTCCGGGCCAGGGAAACCCCTACTGACCGCCGGTCAGGAGAGCTTGGAACCCGTCACCGTGGGGTTCTGGGCGCCCAGGAAGAAGATGCCGGGGAAGCCTCGGGTCTCGAACGTGCCGCTGGGGTTGCGGCGCAGTGTCGAGTTTTCGATCCGCATCGTGCCGGTGCGGTTGTTGCTGACGAAGAAAACAGCGCCGCCGCCCTCGTTCGCCCTGTTGTTCTCGATGATCGTGCCGGCGATCCGCACGGTGAACTCGTTGCCGTCGCAGTAGATGGCGCCGCCGCTGCCGCCGCCGGGTGTGCCGGACTTGGCCGGGTTGGCGCCGCTGCCGATCGCCTCGTTGTGGCTGAGCACGCTGTTCAGCACGACCCAGGAGACGCCGATGCTGCTCAGCGCGCCCCCGTTGGAGCAGGAGCCACCCTGGCCGGCCGCCCCGCCGAAGGTGCTGCTCACCACGTACACCGGCTTGTTCTCATACTGGCTGAGCACCCGGATGGCCGCGCCGCCCAGGTCGGGGCCGGTACGGTCGCAGCGGTTGCGGACGAAGCGCGAGTTGACCACCTTGAGCCGGCCGCCGCGTACGAAGATCGCCCCACCGCCGCCACCCTCGGCCTTCTCGCCTGTGGAGTTGCCGTCGGCGAAGGTCAGGTTCTGCACGGTGAGCTGCGGGTGGTCCTGGTTCTGGCAGTGCGAGGTGGTGAAGCCCTGGGCCTCGTCGCAGGTGTTCAGGTAGAGGATGCGGCGCTGCCCCTGACCGCTCAGGGTGACCCTGCCGCCGCCGTCCAGCACGACCTTCGGCCCGTTGGCGTTGCGGACCTTCGCGGTGGCGGTCATCTTGATCGTCACCGGGGCCGGCCCGCAGTTGAACGTGATGACACCGCCGGCCGCGACGGCCTGCACGACCGCCGCGGAGGTGCAGCTCGCCGGGCTGCCGGTGCCGATGGTCCGGGTCGGCTTCGAGGTGTCCACCGCCCGCGCCTCGGCCGGCACGGTGGCCGTGCCGTTCGGGTTGCCGGCCGCGAGCACCTTTCCGGCGGGCTTCGGGCTGGCGCTGGCCCCCGGGCCACCGAGGCCGTCGCGGGTCTGCGGTGCCTCGGCCTGGGCACCCGTCGGCGGAGCCACCGGCGAGGCGGACGCGCCGGGCTGGAAGGCCGGGGCCGGGTCGTCGGCCGCACAGGCGGGCAGGGTCGCCGTGGCGACACCGAGGACGAGGAGGGCGGCAACCGACGTCATGCGCACCCGGTGATGCTAAGGCCTGTGCTGGCCAGCCCGCGGCGGAGCCGGGGCGGGCGCTCAGGCGTGGGAGAGGGCGAAGGCGGTCAGGCTCAGAAGTCGGCGAAGACGTACGGCACCCGGCGGGGAAAGATGTCCCGCAGCTCCGCGGCGGCGTCCACCGGCACCTCGCCCAACCCCCGCAACGGCAGCTCGGCCGGATCCAGCACCCCGTACGCCAGGGCGGAGAGCCCGGCCGCGGTGAGGGTGGCGGTCGGCGCGCGGCCGGCGGTGTCGGCGACCAACTCCAGCGCGCCGGTCGTGCCGTCCAGCAGGTGGGTGCCGGCCAGCCAGCGGTCCCCGGTCAGCTCGATCCGCACCCGACCGGGGCCGGCCGGCAGCCCGCGCAACGCGTCAAGCGACAACAGTCGGGCCATCGGGGCGGACGTACCCGGCACGGCGACGCGTGCCTCGACGTGCACGTCCAGGTCGGTCAGCCACAGCTCCGGCAGCTCGTCCGGCGGGACCTGGACGGTGATCCGGTCGACCTGGTCGACGTGCCGGGCGATGAACTGCAACAGCAGCGCCCGCGCGAGCGGATCGGCGACCAGCAACTCGTTGCCGTGCAGCGTGCCGCCGTGCCCGTCGATCCGGTAGGTCACCGCGCCGGTGACCTCGCCGTCGACGCGGGCGGTGAGCAGCCAGTACTCGTCCCGCTCTCGCATCCCGTCCGCCCGGTAGTCCGGGAAGAGCGCGAAGCCGTGCCGCTGTGTCAGGCAGCGCTCGGTGAACGCGCGCCACGCCGGATAGCCGGTGCCGATGCGCTCCCAGCCGACCTCGCCGGGCAGCTCCGCGCGCAGCAGCGAGCCCAGGTGAGCCGGCGAGAAGGTGACCCGGCGCGGCTTGGGCAGCCCGGCGTAGCCGAACCGGGCGTAGAAGCTGGGCCGGAACGGGTAGAGCGTGCTGACCGGGTGCCCCTCGTCGCGTACCTCGTCGAGGAGTTGGTGCAGCAGCGTCCGGACGTGCCCCTGCCGGCGGGCCAGCGGGTGGGTGGCGACCCCGGCGACACCCGCCATCGGCAGCACCGTCCCGCGCAGGTTCTGCCGCATCGGGATGGACGAGGCGGCGGCCAGGGTGACGCCGTCCTCCTCGGCGATCAGCGTCCGGTTGCCCTCCTGGTAGGGCAGGTAGTCGCGGAACTCGTCGATCCGTGCGGCACCGAGTGGCGAGGACTCGAAGGCGTACGCGGCCAGCGGGAAGCTGGTGGTGAGACGTTCGTCGGCGGTCACCCGGCGGATGGTCATCCGCCCATCTCAACCCGCCGAGCTGGCCGGAGCAACCGGATTGGCGGTATCCGCGCCGGTCATCCCACCGGCAGGTGTCGCAGGTGCCGGCGGCGGCGCAGGCGGACGCTGACCACGGCGGCCACACCGACGACCAGCAGGACGGTGACGGCGAGCCCGTGCAGCACGCCACGGGATAGGTAGCCCTGGTCGGTGTGGTCCACCGCCCAGGTGGCGATCTCCCGGGTCGACCAGAACGGCGTCAACTTCGCCCCGGACCCGGCCGGGTCGATCAACATCTGCACCGTCACCACGGTGAGCAGCAGCAGCGTCCCCTCCATCTCGCGGGGCAGCAGCGCGCCGATCAGCATCCCGAACGGCGCCGCCACCGCGACCGAGCAGAGCAGCGCGGCGGCCAGGCCGCCGTACCGCAGGTCCGCGCCGTCGATCATGGGGAGCAGGAAGAACGGCACGGCGATGACCAGTCCCACCGTCCACAGGCCCAGCACCCGGCCGAGGTAGAGGTGATGGGGACGGTAGCCGGCCAGCCGCAGCCTCGGCTCCAACTCCCGGGCCGCGGTGGTGGCGAACAGTGCCGCGGTGCTCACCGCCCAGCCCACACCCAGCAGCAGCGACCGGACCGACTGCCCGAGGTAGGCGTCCCGCCGGATCAGGTAGAAGGTCAACGGCATCGACAACAACAGCAGGAGTACGCCCCGACGCCGCAGCAACTCCCGCAGGGTCATCTCGGCGACGACGACGAGCCGGTTCACCGACGGCCTCCCTGGACGCCTGGCGCGTGCCACCCGGTCACAGGTGCCGGGGTCAGGTCGAGCACGATGTCCACCCGGTCGAGTTGGGTGAGCAGGTGGGTCACCACGACGACGGCCGTGCCGGCGTCCCGCAACCGACCGAGCTGGTCCCAGAAGTTGACGTACGTGCCCTGGTCGAAGCCCTGGTACGGCTCGTCGAGCAGCAGCACGTCCGGGGCGCTGAGGGTGGACATGGTCAGGTTGAGCTTCTGCCGGGTGCCGCCGGACAGGTGGCGGGCCTGCACGTCCCCGTCCGCCTCCCAACCGAGCTGCCGAGCCGCCGCCCGACCGGCCCGGCGCGCCGGCCCCCGGGCCACGCCCTGGCCGGCGCCGACGAGCACGAAATGCTCGTCGGCGAGCAGGAAGTCGGCGGTGCCGCCGGACTGTGGGCAGTAGCCGAGCCGCCCGGAGACGGTCACCGCACCGGCGTCGGGTGACATCAGCCCGGCACAGATCCGCAGGAAGGTGCTCTTGCCGCAGCCGTTCGCCCCGACGACGGCGGCGATCTGTCCGGCCCGGACGGTGAGCGTGGCGTCGCGCAGCACCGTTCGCCGCCCGTACCGCTTGGTGATGCCCTCCGCGTGCAGCCGGACCGGCCCGGGACGCGGTCCCGGCGCGGTGCCGATGCTCTCCACCACCGCGCCCGCGTACTGCTGGGGTGGGCCGAAGACGACCCAGGGGTCGCCGCCCCCCTCGCGCAGGTGGGTGGCGGCCTCGGCGACCACGTGCCGGGCGGCGTCCGCCGCGACCCGGCGCTGGTGCAGCTCGGCGGTGAGCGTTCGCAGCCAATCGTCGGCGTTCACCGGGTGACCCCCTTCGTGACGATGTCGTTCACCGGCCCGACGAAGGCGAGCCAGGCGTTGCCGCCCGCGCGGAGTGCCGCGTACCCGTCGTCGGTGAGCCGGTAGTACTTGCGGGCCGGCCCGGCGCTGCCCTCCCGCCACTGCGCGGTCACCAGGCCGGTCTTCTGCAGGCGCAGCAGCACGGGATAGAGCGTGCCGCCCTGGATGGGCCCGACGCCCGTCGCGTCGAGCGCCTGGGCGAGCTGGTAGCCGTAGGACTCGCGGTCGGCCAACAGGGCCAGGACACAGATGTCGAGCACCCCGCGCAACCACTGCCCGCGCCGGTCGGAATCCACGCGTCGGACAGTAGCGGCGCAAGATAGATGGCACAACTACCTAGCGAGGTGGCCGAGACCGAGACGATTGGTTCCGATGAACCGCCGAGCGGGATCCGGCGAGGTCAGCGGGCGACGACGTCGGAGACGACGACTGTGACGTTGTCCGGTGCGCCGGCGTGGTGGGCGAGCTTCACCAACTGCTCGCCACACTGTTGGCGATCGGCGTACATGCCAAGTGCCGCCGCGATGGCGTCGTCCTCGACGTAGTCGGAGAGCCCGTCGCTGCACAGCAGCAGCCGGTCGCCGGGGACCACGGTGAGCACACCGACCGCCGGTGGGGTGTCGGCGCCCTGCACGGCCCGGGTCACCAGGGAGCGCTGCGGGTGGTGGCGGGCCTGCTCCGGGGAGAGGGTGCCCTGGTCGACAAGTGCCTGGACGAACGTGTCGTCCCGGGTGAGCTGGGTCAGCTCCCCGTCGCGCAACAGATAGCAGCGGGAGTCGCCGACCTGGGCCAGGACCAGCGTCTCCCCGGCCAGCAGCGCCGCGGTGAGCGTGGTGCCCATCCCGTCGCGGCTCGGATCGACAGTGATGGCGGCGTGGATGCGCTGGTTGGCGGTGCTGACCACGGCACGCAGGGCGTCCGCGGCGCCGTCCGGCTCGGTGGGCGGGGCCAACTCGTCCAGGATCCGGATCACGATCTCGCTCGCCACCTCGCCCGCGGGCAGCCCACCCATGCCGTCGGCGACGGCGATCAGGCGGTCACCGGCGAGGGCGGAGTCCTCGTTGTTGGTGCGGACCAGGCCGATGTCGTTGAGGATGACCGAGCGGAGGATCAGCGTCATGGGGTCAAGCTTGCCAAGAACACCCCGCCTTCGTCTCTACGCCTCCTGCGTGCGTCGAGAAATGATTGCGATTTCCGTCGTCGGGGTCGACGATTCGCGCCCGATCGGCCGGGCCTCAGCGGCGCGGGTAGCGCAGTAACAGGCTGGCGGCGACCTCCTCGTCACCCACCGCCGCGTAGCTGTGCGGCACGTCGGACACCCAGCGGAGGTGACCGCCGGCCGGGGCGGTCAGCGGCGCGTCGACCGGTCCGGCGCGCAGCACCCCGGCGAAGACGGTGATGTGCTCGGTGACGCCCGGCTGGTGGGCGGGGGAGAGCTGCACCGGGCCGGGCGCGACCCGCATCCGGTACAGCTCGTAGGTCGCGTCGGTGTCGGTGAACACCTCCAGCAGGGTGGCGGTGACCGCGGTGCCCTGCGCGGTGGGCCCGGCGGTCGGCTCGGCCAGCAGGGCGGTGAACGGTACGCCGAGCTGCGCGGTGACCGCCCAGAGCGTCTCCAGGGTCGGGTTGCGGGTGCCGTTCTCCAGGCCGGAGAGGGTGGCCTTTCCGACCCCGGCGAGCCGGGCCAGAGTGGACAGCGAGATCCCCCGCTCCTCGCGCAGGGCGCGGACGCGGCGGCCGACGACGGCGGGGTCCACGTCGAGGCCGGGGCGGCGGGCTGGTGGTGGCTGCGGCACCCGGCTATCGTCCTACACGCTGTCGTTCCGTAAACGGAACACGTGGGGAGGGTGGCATGGCCGGACGCGTCCAACCGGTGTTGGCCGGCGTGGTGACCGCCCTGGTCGGCTTCGCCAGCTCGTTCACCGTCGTGCTGGCCGGGCTCCGGGCGGCCGGCGCGTCGGACGCACAGGCCGCCTCCGGCCTGCTCGCCCTCTGCGTGGCGTGCGGGCTCGCCGCCGCCTGGCTGGGCTGGCGACACCGGATACCGATGAGCGTGGCCTGGTCCACGCCGGGCGCGGCGCTGCTGGTGGCCACCGGAGCGCCGCCGGGCGGTTGGCCGGTCGCGGTGGGCGCCTTCCTCGTCTCCGGTGTGCTGATCGTGGCGGCCGGACTGTTTCCGCCACTCGGCCGTGCGGTGGCCGCCATCCCCAAGCCGGTGGCCGGCGCCATGCTCGCCGGGGTGCTGCTCCCGCTCTGCACCGCCCCGGTCCGCGCGCTCGTGGAGCTGCCCGCCGTGGCCGGGCCGGTGGTGGTCGGCTGGCTGCTGCTGCACCGCTTCGCCCGCCGCTGGGCGGTGCCCGGCGCGTTGCTGGTGGCGGTGGTCGCGATCGCGCTGACCGCGCCGCCGACCGGCCTGACCGGTGCCACGCTGGCCCCGTCGATCGTCCTGACCGCGCCGGCCTGGGACGCGTCCGCCCTGGTCGGCCTGGCCCTACCGCTGTTCCTGGTCACCATGGCCGCACAGAACGTGCCCGGCATGGCGGTGCTGGCCGGCTACGGCTACCGGCCACCGTTCGGCGCCGCGCTGCGAGCCACCGGCCTGGCCAGCCTGCTCGCCGCACCGGCCGGCGGGCACGCGGTGAACCTCGCGGCGATCACCGCCGCGCTGGCCGCCGGCCCGGACGCCCATCCGGACCCGGACCGCCGTTGGGTCGCCTCGGTCACCGCCGGTGCCGGGCTGGCCCTACTCGGCCTGGGCGCCGGCGTGGCCACCGCGCTTGTCGCGGTCGCCCCGCCGATCCTCATCGAGGCGGTCGCCGGGCTGGCCCTGCTCGGCGCGCTCGCCACCGCGCTCGCCGCGGCGGTCACCGACCCGGCGACCCGCGAGGCCGCCGTGGTCACCTTCGTGGTGACCGCCTCCGGAGTGACCCTGATCGGCGTGGGCGGCGCGTTCTGGGGCCTGATCGCGGGCTGCCTGATGCTCCTGCTCTTCCACCGCCGCCCACCTGCCGCACCCGCCGCGTCCGGCGACCTGCCGGGGGTCGGTCCTGCCGACGTGCCGAGATCCACTCGGGGCTGGGGCTACTCCTCGGGCGGCAGGTCCGCCACGCCCACGGCGAGGAGGACCCGGCCGTCGGCCACCGACCCGATCCGATCGGCCGGTACGTAGACCGCGCCCGTGCGGGTCAGCTCGGTCGAGACCTTCAGGTAGCCGCTGTGCAGCAACCGCGCCGCCAGATCGGCCGGAACGTCCGGCTCCTCGACCGCGGTCGCCTCGATCAACTCGTCCAGGCTGCTGCCCGGGTCGGCGGTCGGTGCCTGGACGGTCACCGCGTTCGGATCGGCCCGCTGGACGAGGTCCACCGTGCCGACCTCGGTGCCGGTCGAGTCGATCACCGGCATCCCGGTGGTGATCCGTGAGATGGTCGTCTGCTGCTCGCCCTGCTGGTCCATCCCAGAGCGGTTCCCGGGGCGGTGCGCCGCTAAACGCCGCCGGCAGCCCTGCGGCATCGCCTCCAGGTCCGGAGTGACGGTGGGCTGCGGCGACCGTTCAGCTGTTCGGGAGGGTCCAGCTGCCCGGCGGGCGGGGGGACAGCTCTCGCCAGGTGTCCGGGCCGTCGAGGAGCGCCCGGACGGTGTCCTCGGCCTCGTCCGCACTGCCGTACTCGTAGAACCGGGAGATGCCCTCGGCCCCGCCGGCCCGCTGCTCGACGTGCCACCGGTCGGCGTCCACCCGCAGGAAGACATCCCGTCGGGCCAGTCGCCCCCACTTCCCGTTCCACCAGTGCTTTCGCTGCTCCATGGCGGGACTCTATCGAACACACGTACGAGGAGGTGCGGCCCCTGCGGGAATCCCGCAGGGGCCGATGTGCATCCGTTCGGTCAGCGCTGCGTCGGCGGCTCGGGACGGCGGCCCAGCACGTCGTCCAGTGCCCCGCGCTGCTGGCCGGGGGTGGTGTGACCGGCGGAGACCAGGGCGTCCCGGATCTCGGTGAGCAGCTTGACCTCCTCGCTCGGTGCGGAGGGCGGCGGCTCCTCGCCGCGCTTGCGCCGCTCGGCCAGCCGGTTCATCGGGTAGACGACCAGGAAGTAGAGCGCCGCCGCGGTGAGCAGGAAGGTGATCACCGCGTTGACGAAGGCGATCCAGTCGAATGGGATGCCGCGGAACTCTGGCGCCGTGCCGGCCAGGCCCTTGTCGCTGCCGGTGATGAGCAGCACGATGACCCGGATCAGTGGTTCGAGGAACGACTTGGTGAGCTGGGTGACCACGCCCGTGAACGCGGCGCCGATGACGACACCGACCGCCAGGTCGACGACGTTGCCGCGCATGATGAAGTCTTTGAAGCCCTTGAGCATCCGTACTCCCGAGGTGTCCGCTTTTCTGTCGGGCACAACCTATGCCCCGCCGGTGGGCTCCAGAAAAGCGCCGGCTTCGCTCGCCGCCCGGCCCGGATCGCCGGCCCGGATCGCCTCGACCAGCCGGGTGTGGTCGACGTAGCGCTCGGGCGTGAGCGCGCCACCCATCGCCTGGGCGACAGTGCTGCGCAGGGCGGTGCCGACCGAGGCGTACAGCTCGGCGAGCATGGCGTTGTGCGCGGCGGCGACCACCGCGACGTGCAGCGCCGCGTCGGCCTCGACGAACGCGTCGACCCGGCCGCCGTGCCAGGCGGCCTCGCGCGCGGCGAGTGCGCCGTCGAGCGCCGCCAGGTCCTCCGGGGTACGCCGCAGCGCGGCGAGCCGGGCGGCCTCCACCTCGAAGGCGCGCCGCACCTCGACGACCTCGGTCATCCGGTCGTCGCCGAGTCGACGGGCGACCACCGGCGCCAGCTCGTCGGTGGACACCACGTAGGTGCCGGAGCCCTGCCGGCACTCCAGCACCCCGGCGTGCACCAGGGCGCGGACGGCCTCGCGGACCGTGTTGCGCCCCACGCCCAGCGCGGCGACCAGTTGCGGCTCGGTGGGGATGCGCCCGCCGACGGGCCACTCGCCGCCGAGGATGCGGGCGCGGAGCTGCTCGATGGTCTGCCGGACCCGGTGGCCGCGGGGCGGCACGGTGGGCTGGCCGCGGGGCGGCGCCTGCGGTGCGGAGGGGGAATCGCCAGATGGTGGCACTGGTTACAACACCGGCCGATAATTCATCCCATGATTGTAGGTTAGCGGTCATGACCCCGCCACCCACCGCCGCTCCGGCGCCGCCCGCTCCCGTCCTCGTCGACCCACCCTCGACGCGCGACCCGGGTACGGGTCGACGGACGCACCCGGCGACCGGTGGCGCGCTCGTGCTGGTCGGGATGCTGCTGGTCGCGCTCAACCTGCGCGCCGTGGTGACCAGCCTCGGCGCACTGCTCGACGAGGTCCGCGACGGGCTGGGGCTCTCCGGCACGATGGCCGGTCTGGTCACCACCCTGCCGACCATCGCGTTCGCCGGCCTCGGCGCGCTCACCCCGTGGCTGGTCCGTCGGGTGGCGCCCGCCCGGGTGCTGGTGGTCGCCATGCTCGCCCTCGCCGCCGGCCAGGTGCTCCGGGCCGCCACCGACTCGGCCTGGATCTTCGTGCTCACCAGCGCCCTGGCGCTGGCCGGGATCGCGGTCGCCAACATCCTGTTGCCGATGCTCGTCAAGCAGCACTTCCCGCACCGGACCGGGCTGGTCACCGGGGCGTACACGATGGCGTTGACCCTGGGCACGACGGTGGCCGCGGCCTCCGCGGTGCCGATCGCGCACGCCTTCGGCTCCTGGCGGGCGGGGCTTGGCGTCTGGGCCGCGATGGCCGCGGTGGCCGTACTCCCGTGGGTGCCGCTGGCGCTGCGGACCCGGGCGGGCGCGCGGCGCTCGACCCCGACGGCGGCCGGGACCGCGCCGGTGCGGGTCCGGCCGGCGCGGACCCGGCTCGGCTGGGCGATGGCCGTCTACTTCGGGGCGCAGTCACTGAGTGGGTACGCGATCATGGGCTGGCTGGCCCAGTTGTTCCGGGATGCCGGCTACCAGCCGGAGTCGGCCGGACTGCTGCTCGCCGGAGTGACCGCGCTCGGCGTGCCGATCGCACTGGTGATGCCCACCCTCGCCGGTCGGCTGGGCAGCCTGCGTCCGCTGGTGCTCGGGCTGACCACCGCGTCGGCGCTCGCCTACCTGGGGTTGGCGCTCGCCCCACGCGGTGCCGCGCTGCTCTGGGTCGCCCTCCTGGCGATCGGCCAGGGCGCGTTCCCGATGATCCTGACCGCCATCGGCCTGCGTGCCCGCACGGCCGAGGGGACCGTCGCGCTCTCCGCGTTCGCGCAGAGCACCGGGTACGTGATCGCGGCTCTCGGCCCGCTGCTGGTCGGCATCCTCTACGAGGTCACCGGCGGCTGGACCGTGCCGATCGGGTTCCTGCTGGGCGCGCTTGCCGTGCAGACGGTGGCGGGTATGGCGATCTCCCGCCCCCGCTACGTCGAGGACGAGTGAGGAACGGCAGCGGTCAGGAGGCCGACGTCGGTTCGCCGACGACTGCCTCGTCCACCGTCGGGTAGGTGTGCAGCACCTCGACCAGCCCGCTCACCTCGAGGATGCGCAACACACCCCGCTGCGGGGCGGCCAGTCGCACCACGCCGCCGGCCTCGTCGCAGCTGTTCTTGGCGCGGACGAAGACCGACAGACCGGTCGAGTCGCAGAACGAGACGTCCGCCAGGTCGAACACCAGCCGGTTGCGGCCCTTGTCGAGCAGGTCGGTGATCTGGTCCTGAAGCTGCGGTGCGGTGGCCATGTCCAGCTCGCCCGCGACCGACACGACGACCACGTCGCCGCGCTGTTCCGTGTGCACCGTCAAGGACATTTGCCAGACCTCCTGTTATCGGGGGAACGGTATCCCACGACCGGGGGCGTACGCAGAACGGGGAGCCGGGATCCGGTGGCCGTCGTCATTCCGTTGCTACGGGGCAAGTAGTTGGTCAGGCCCCGGTGATAGAGTCCGCCCGGTCCAGGTCAAGGGGGTTCCAAATGGCGTTGAGCACCGAAGAGAGTGGTCGGCTCGCCGCGCTGCTCAACGGGCAGGCCGAACGGGTCACGTCTCGGTGGACCGAGATCGTCACCAGTTCGTTGCGGGGCCGGTTGAGCCAGGCCGAGCTGCGCCGGCAGGTCCAGGACCTGCACCGCGTCATCGTCGCCGCCGGTGAGCAGGGCGAGGTCGACCTGTCCACCGAGAACGCCGCCGAGTTGCGCGCCGCGCTCACCGAGCTGTCCCGTGGTCGGGCCCGGCAGGGCTTCTCCGCCACCGAGACCACGGTCAGCATCTTCGCGCTCAAGGACGTGCTGGCCGAGTTGGTGCAGGAGGCCGGCGGCGTCAACGCGCTGCACGACTACGTCGCCTTCTCGAAGCTCGTCGACGAGATGGGCCTGTTCACCTTCGAGAGCTTCGTCCGCACCCGGGAGAGCCTGATCGCCGACCAGGCCGAGCAGTTGCTCGAGCTCTCCACGCCGGTGGTCAAGCTCTGGGAGGGTGTGGTGGCCGTCCCGCTGGTCGGCACCCTGGACTCGGCGCGGGCCCAGGTAGTGATGGAGCGGCTGCTGCAGACGCTCGTCGACACCGGCTCCCCGTACGCGATCATCGACATCACCGGCGTCCCGGCGGTGGACACCCAGGTCGCCCAGCACATCCTGAAGACCGTGGTGGCCGCCCGGCTGATGGGCGCCGACTGCATCATCTCCGGCATCCGCCCGCAGATCGCGCAGACGATCGTCGCGCTCGGCATCGAGTTCGGCGACATCGCCACCAAGGCGAGCCTCGCCGACGCGCTGCGCCACGTGCTGCGGCTCACCGGGGTGGAGACCGCCCGCCGCCAGCCGCGCCGGGGCGTCTGATGGAACGGGTGCCGATCCTCAAGATCGGCGACATCCTGCTCGTCTCCATCCAGTTGGACATGTCCGACCAGACGGCGGTCCAGCTCCAGGAGGATCTCGCCGAGCGGATCGTGGACACCGGCTGCCACGGCGTCATCATCGACATCACCGCGCTGGACATCGTCGACTCCTTCGTCGGGCGGATGCTCTCCACCATCGCGTCGATCTCCAAGGTGCTCGACGCGGAGACGGTGGTGGTCGGGATGCGCCCCGCCGTCGCCATCACCCTCGTCGAACTGGGGCTGTCGCTGAACGGCATCCGTACCGCGCTGAACGTCGAGCGCGGCATGGAGCTGATCGCGGCGGCCCACGCCGACGAACTGCTCGACTATCAGCTCGACGACGAGCCGGACGCCGAGACGGCCACGACGTGACCGCGGACATCGACCTGGGCCCCCCGCAGGCGCAGGCGGTCCGCAGCGACGAGGACGTGGTGCGGGTCCGGCAGTTGGTCCGGTCCGTGGCCGTCACCGTCAGGCTGTCCCTGGTCGACCAGACCAAGGTGGTCACCGCGGCGAGCGAGTTGGCCCGCAACACCCTGGTGTACGGCGGCGGCGGCTCGGTCGAGGTGACGACCGTGGACAACGGCCGGCGCAAGGGCGTGCGGATCGTCTTCGCCGACTCCGGGCCGGGCATCCCCGACCTGGACCTGGCCCTGACCGACGGCTACACCACCGGCGGCGGGCTCGGCCTGGGGCTCAGCGGTTCCCGCCGACTGGTCGACGAATTCGAGATCGAGACATCCGCGGAGACCGGCACGCGGATCACGGTCACCAAGTGGTCCCGGTGAACGCCGACGCGGTCACCGACAGTGGCATCTGGTTCCGGGTGGAGGCCAGCAGCGCGGCGAGCGCCGTGCGGCGCGCCGCCGAACGCCTCGGCGCGCAGGTGGAGATGAGTGCGGTACGCATCGCCGACCTGGCCATCGTCGCCGCCGAGCTGACCAGCAACCTGGTCAAGCACGCCGACGACGGTGTCCTGCTGCTGCGGCCGGTACGCCGTGCCGGGGAGGCAGGCGTGGAGCTGATCGCCATCGACTCCGGGCCCGGCATGGCCGACCTGACCGTCTCGTCGCAGGACGGGCACTCCACCACCGGCACGCTCGGCATCGGCCTGGGCGCCATCGTCCGGCAGGCCAGTTGGTTCGACGGCTACTCGCTGCCCGGTCGGGGCACCGTCCTCGCCGTGCAGGTCTGGCCGGCGGAGCCGGCGCCGCCGTCCTGGGTGGGTGCCCTCACCCGACCGCTCACCGGCGAGACGGTCAGCGGCGACGGGTACGCCGTCCGGGTCGCCGACGGGCGGCACCAGGTGCTGGTCAGCGACGGGTTGGGGCACGGCCCGCTGGCCGCCGCCGCCACCGATGCGGCGCTCGCCGCGTTCCGGAACGCCCCCGCCGGGCCACCGGCCGCGGTCGTCGGTCACCTGCACCGGAGCATGTCGCACACCCGGGGCGCCGCGCTCGCGGTCGCCGAGCTGGCGCCGGCGGCCGGCATGCTGCGCTACGCCGGCCTGGGTAACATCTCCGGCGTGGTCGTCGAGGGTGACGGTCAGCGCCGGGGGCTGGTGTCACTGCCCGGCATCGCCGGTCACCAACGGCCGACGATCCGGGAGTACGACTACCCGCTCGCTCCGGGCGCCCGACTGGTGATGCACAGCGACGGTGTGGTCGACCGCTGGCGGTTGGCCGACTACCCGGGCCTGGCGGAGCGGTCCCCGCTGGTGATGGCCGCGACCCTGCTGCGCGACGCGGGTGTGCGACGTGATGACGCCTGCGTGTTGGTCGCGAGGTCCTGGGCATGACCGCCGAGCCGGCGCTGCCGCTGCTGCAGATGGCGCTGCGGGTCGAGCAGGACATCTTCGTGATCCGTCAACGGGGCCGTGAGGTGGCCGCCGTGGTCGGCCTCGAACGCCAGGACCAGGTGCGGATCGCCACCGCGCTCAGCGAGGTGGCCCGCGACCTGCTGCACACGACCGGCGGCGCGGACGTCTCCTTCCACGTCGACGAGGGCGCTGACGGCCGGTTCCACCTGCGGGCCGACCTGGCCCCGGTGGCCGCTCTCCCGGACGGCGGTTACCAACCGCGGTCCGGCGCGGTGTCCCGACTGGTCGACACACTGAGCGTGTCGACCGTCGAGGGGGTTACGGTCGTACGGATGTCCCGACGAGTTCCGGCCAGCGCGCCGACGCCGACCCCGGAGCGGCTCGCCGAGTTCCGTACGGAACTCGGCCGTATCGCGCCGTCCAGCGCGCTGGACGAGCTGACAGTGCAGAACGGGCAACTCATCGCCGCACTCGACGAGGTGCGCAGTCAGCGCGACGAGCTGGCCGTGCTGAACGAGGAGTTGGCCGAGACCAACCGGGGGGTGCTGGCGCTCTACAACCAGCTCACCGAGGAGTTGGAGGAGACCAACCGGGGGGTCGTCGCCCTCTACGCCGAGTTGGACGAGAAGTCGGCGCAACTGCGCGCGGCGAGCGAGTCGAAGAGCCGCTTCCTGGCCAACGTCAGCCACGAGCTGCGCGCCCCGGTCACCGCGATCATCGGGTTGGGGCGGCTGCTCACCGACTCCGCCTCCGACCCGCTCACCGAGGAACAGGGCCGCCAGGTCGATCTGATCCGCTCGTCGGCGGCGGACCTGCTCAACCTGGTCAACGAGCTGCTGGACCTCGCCAAGGCGGAGTCCGGGCGGATCGAGCCGGACTGGGCCGACGTCGACCTGCGGTCGGTTCTCGGCCAACTGCGCGGCACACTGCGCGCCCTGGCCACCCGCCCGGGGGTGGAGCTGGTGGTGGAGGAGCCGACCGCGCCGGCCACGCTGCGCACCGACGAGGTGCTGCTCGGCCAGGTGCTGCGCAACCTGCTGCACAACGGGCTGAAGTTCACCGAGCGCGGCGAGGTGCGTCTGCGGGCCCGCCAGCACGGCGACAGGTGGAACTTCGAGGTCAGTGACACCGGCCCCGGCATCGCCGCCGAGCTGCACGACCGGATCTTCGAGGAGTTCTACCAGGTGCCGGGCGCCACCCGGGTAGGCGGCACCGGCCTCGGCCTGCCGTACGCCCGGCGGTTGGTGACACTGCTCGGCGGGACACTGGAGCTGGCCAGCCTGCCGGGCCGGGGCAGCACGTTCACCGTCTCCCTGCCCATCGGCGGGGCGTGACAGCATGGACGGCATGCCGGCAACCATCCTGGTCGTCGACGACAGTCGTACCAAGCGCTACCTGCTGGTCAGCTGGCTGACCCGGGCCGGGTTCACGGTGCTCGAAGCCGAGAACGGCGCCGACGCGTTGGCCCGGGTCGAGGTGGACCGGATCGACCTTGTCGTCCTCGACGTGCGGCTGCCCGACCTGAGCGGGTACGAGGTCTGCGAACAGATCAAGGCCCGGCACCCGGCGATGCCGGTGATCCACGTTTCGGCGCACGCCGTCGACGTGGCCGACCGAGCCCAGGGGCTGACCCGGGGCGCGGACGCGTACCTGACCGAGCCGATCGAGCCGGAAGAGTTGATCGCCACCACGCGGGCGGTGCTGCGCTACTACCAGGCCCGGCAGCGCGCCGAACTGCTCGCCGAGCGGCTGCTCGGGCTGGCCGACACGACAGTTGCGGTGCACGCCGCGCCGACCTTCGCACGCCTGCTGGAGGCCGCCGCCGAGGGCGCCGCGCAGATCTTCAAGAGCCCGGCGGCGGTGATCGCCGAGACCTTCGACGGTGACTGTCTCGCGGGGATCTGCGCCGGTCCCGGCGCGACGGCCGCCGTGGTGCCGTGGGTCGTCGACGACACCGGAGTGCCGACCGGTGCCACCGTTCGGGTGCAGACCCCGGCGAGCTGGGCGCTTGTCGACTGGCCGGCGGACGACACGGTGACAGTCGCCGCCGCCCGGCTGCGCGAGGACCGGGCCCCGCTGTACGTGGTGGTCCCGACCGCCACCCAGACCGCTCGGACGCCGGTGCTCAAGCAGTTGGCCCAGGCGGTGGCGGCGGCCGTGGAGGGGCAACGCTCGTTCGACGAGGAGCACCGGATCGCCGTCACCCTCCAACGCAGCCTGCTCCCGCGCGGGCTGCCCACCGTCGCCGGCCTGGACCTCGCCGTGCGCTACGAGCCGGCCAGCGCACAGACCGAGGTGGGCGGCGACTTCTACGAGCTGGTGATGCTCGACGGGCACCTGCTGCTGGCCATCGGCGACGTGGCCGGCCACTCGCTGCACGCGGCGACCGTGATGGCCGAGCTGCGGCACGCGGTGCGGGCGTACGCGGTCGAGGGGCACCAGCCCGGCGAGATCCTGCACCGGGTCAACGAGCTGATGCGGACGCTGCTGCCCAACGAGATCGCCACACTCTGCGTACTCCTGCTGCACCCGCCGACCGGGCGGGTCCGGCTGGCCAGTGCCGGGCATCTTCCGCCGGTGCTCAACCTGGGTGGCACTGTCGATTTCGTGCAGCACTCCGCGCCGCTGCTCGGCGTCCGTGCGCCTCGCCCGGTCGACCTGGAGTTCGTGCTGCCGGCCGGGGCCACGCTGGTGTTCTACACCGACGGGCTGATCGAGCGGCGGGACGCGACGATCGACGAGGGGCTGGCCGCGCTCGCCGCGGTCTGCGCGACTGTCGACGACGACCTGGACCGGTTCTGCGCCCGGCTGCTGGTGGAGCTGGCCCCACCGGAGATCCAGGACGACGTCGCCGTGGTCGTCCTGCGCCGCCGCTGAGCTGGCGCCGGCCTCAGCGCACCGAGCGGGCGTACGCGGCGGGGGACACCCCGGCCACGGCGGTGAAGTCGCGGACGAGGTGGGCCTGGTCGCTGTAGCCCAGGTCGGCGGCGAGATCCGCCCAACACAGCGGGCCGCCGGCGGCCTGTTCGACGGCCTCCAGGAGCCGGTAGCGGCGGATCACCCACTTCGGCCCCACCCCCACGTACTCGATGAAGAGTCGCTGCAACCGGCGGACCGCAACGTCGTGCCGCGCGGCGAAGTCGTCGACCCGCAGCACCGTCCGGTCGGTGCGGATCGCCTCGGCCAGCCGGACGGCCTCCTCGGTCATCGGATCCGGCTCCGGATCCCAGGCGGTGAGCAGGGCGTCCAACGCGCGGCAGCGTTCGTCGTCGGTGGCCGCGCACACCACCTCGTGGGGTACGGCCAGCCGACCAGCGGGCAGCGGCACCCGGCGGCCGGTCAGCTCGGTGACCGGCCGGCGCCAGAACGAGTGGAACCCGCCGGGGCGGAACTGCACCCCGCAGACCCGGCCGGTGCCGGCGAGCGTGATCCGGAACAGGTCGCGGCCCACCCCGGTCACCTCGCCGGACTCGGGCCCGTCACCGTCCCGCCGGAACACCACGTTCACCGCCGGGTGTGGCAGGACGCGCTGCTCGAACGGTGTGCTCAACGCCCAGTCGACCAGCCAGTAGTGCTCCACCCAGGGGCGTAGCGACTCCACCGGCAGGTGCCGGCGGAAGCGCACCTCGCGCAGCATGCGCCCGGGGTCGAGGATGCCCCGGCTGTCGCCACGCGGTCGGTGTCGCATTTGTTCAAGACCACCCTCATACGCTGGCCCCATGACCACTCAGACTAGCGACCTGCTGGCGGCTGCCGCGCCGCGAACTGTCGACGTGGTGCGGGGCATCACCGACGACCAACTCGACCTGGCCACGCCGTGCCGGGACTACGTGGTGCGCGATCTGCTCAACCACCTGTTCGAGGTGGTGGTCAACTTCCAGGATCTGGCCGGGAAGCGGCAGGTGGAGTGGGCCGAGAAGCCCGACCACCTGGCCGACGGCTGGCGGGACCGGTTCAAGACGGAGACCGACAGGTTGATCGCCGCCTGGTCGGATCCGTCCACCCTGGAGGGTGTCTCGCCGGGCATGGGCATGCCGCAGGCCGTCATCGGTGGAATGGCTCTGCTGGACCTGACCGTGCACGGCTGGGACCTCGCCGTCGCCACCGGCCAGCCGTACCAGCCGGCCCCGGAGGCGGTGGCCGAGTTGCACGGGCTGGTCGAGCAGTTGGGCCCGACGGCCCGCAAGATGGGCGTCTTCGCCGAACCGGTGCCCACCCCAGCCCCGACCTCGCCGCCCGACCTGGCCCACCTCCTGACCCAAACCGGCCGCACCCCCACCTGGCCCCCCACCCCGTAACCCCCACCCCCGTCCTACTCCCACCCCGTTGATCATGGAGTTGTTGCGCGTCTCTGCGACGTGTCGTGGCAATAACCTCATGATCAATGGGCGCAAAGGGGTGGGATGGGTGGGGTTGTTGACTTGGCTATTCGCTCGGTGAATAGTGGATCGGGTGTCTACGCCGCATGTTCTGCTCGGGCTGTTGGCCGGTGGCAGCCGGCACGGCTATGAGCTCAAGCGTGCACACGACGAGCGGCTGCCGCGGGCTCGGCCGCTGGCCTTCGGGCAGGTCTACGCCACTCTTGGCCGCCTGCAACGCGACGGCCTGGTGGCCGCCGCCGGGCAGGACCGCGCCTCCGGTCCGGATCGCACGGCGTACGAGCTGACCGAGCAGGGGCGGGCCACGCTGGACCAGTGGCTGTCCACGGTGGAGCCACCCATGCCGTACGTGACCAGCGCACTGTTCGTCAAGGTCGTGGTGGCGCTGCTGGCCGCCGACGTCGACCGGGCCCGGTCCTACCTGATCTCCCAGCGTGCCGCGCACACCGCGCGGCTGCGTGAGCTGACCGTGGTCAAGGGAGATCCGGCCGCCACTCTCAGCGACGTGGTCGCGGCCGACTTCGCGATCGCCCACCTCGACGCGGACCTGCGGTGGCTGCACACCACCCTGGGCCGGGTCGCCGACTGGCACTGGGAGGTGCATCCGTGACGCAACTCCAGGCTCGCGGCGTGGTTCGGGCGTACGGTCCGACACCCGCACTGCGTGGCGTGACGCTCGACGTGGCCGAGGGCGAGATCGTCGCCGTCACCGGCCCGAGCGGCTGCGGCAAGTCGACTCTGCTGCACTGCCTGGCCGGGATCCTCCGACCGGACGTCGGCGAGGTCACCTGGCGCGGGCACCGCATCGACACCTGGTCGGAGAAGGCCCGGTCCCGACTGCGGCGCACCGAGTTCGGGGTGCTGTTCCAGTTCGGCCAACTGGTCGCCGAGTTGACCGCCGCGGAGAACGTCGCCCTGCCCCTGCTCCTCGCCGGCACGGGGCGGCGAGAGGCACGGACGGCGGCGCTCACCTGGCTGGAACGGTTCGGAGTGGAGGAGGTGGCCGACGTGCGGCCGGGTGAGATGTCCGGTGGCCAGCAGCAACGCTGCGCCACCGCACGGGCGTTGGTGACCGAGCCTCGGGTGCTCTTCGCCGACGAGCCGACCGGCGCACTGGACACGCTCACCGGCGAGCAGGTGCTCACCCATCTGGTCCGGCTCGCCCGTGAGCAGCACACCGCCGTCGTGCTGGTCACCCACGAGCCGCGGGTCGCCGCGTACGCCGATCGGGAGATCGTGCTGCGCGACGGCCTGGTGGACCACACCGGCCTGGGGCTCGACGTGCCGCTGGCCGGCGGCGCCCGGTGAGACCGGCGACGCTGGTCCGCCTCGCGCTAGCCGGCACCCGCACCGACACCGCGCGGGTGGTGCTCACCGCGCTCAGTGCCCTGCTGGCGACCCTGGCCGGGCTCGCGGCGCTCACCGTGCTGGCCATTCCCACGCCCGCCGCGACGGATGAGAACCCGAACAGGTGGTCGGAGCAGTACCACAACGCTCTGCTCGTGCAGCCCGGGTTGCGGGGCGGCACGGCGTTCGCGCTGCTGATGCTGATGATCCCGGTGCTGGCGCTGGCCGGGCAGTGCGCCCGGCTCGGTGCGCCGGCACGGGACCGCCGGTTGGCCGCGCTCCGGCTGGCCGGTGCCACCCCCGGCCAGGTCACCCGGCTGGTGGTGCTGGAGACCGGCCTGGCCGCCCTGCTCGGCACACTCGTCGGCCTGGGTGTCTACCTGCTTGGCCGCGATCTGTTGCACCGGCCGGACGCGCGAGGTCGACTGGCCCTGCCCACCGACGTGCTGCCGTCGACAGGCGTAGTGGCCGGGGTGGTGCTCGGTCTGCCGGTCGTCGCGGCGCTGGCCACCGCACTGATGCTGCGGACGGTCACCACCAGCCCGCTCGGGGTGAGTCGCAAGGCCGCCCGCGAGCGCGGCCCGCGACCATGGGTCGGGTTCCTCATCGGGCTTGGCGTGGTCCTGTTCGCGGCTGCCCGTCCGGTGGCATACCGGTTCGACGACGACGAAGAGCTGGTGGCCTGGCTGGTGCCGCTGATGTTCGCGGCGGGTGGGTTCGCGGCGATGATCGGCGTGGTGATCGGCACCGGCTGGATCTCGTACCACTGCGGGCGGTTGCTGCGTCGGTACGCCCGCCGTCCACCAGCCCTGCTCGCCGCGGGCCGGTTGATGGCCGACCCGTGGGCGGGCAGTCGCACCTTCGCGGCGCTGCTCTCCGCCTTGATCTTCGGTGCCGGTGCGGCCGCGTTGCGCGCCTACTTCGCCACCCAGGGCCAGCTCAACCGGGAGGACAGTCGGCTCGCCGGGGTCGAGGTGACCTCCGACTCGTTCTACCTGTCCACGATGGATCTGGTGGACGCCGCCGTCGCGGTGGCCGTCCTGATCGCGGCCGGCGGGCTGATCGTCGCGCTGGTGGAGGGGATCGTCGCCCGCCGACGCGTGCACGCCGCACTTGTCGCCACCGGGGTGCCCCGCGCGGTGCTGATCCGATCGGTGGCCTGGCAGGCGTTGGCCCCTGCGGTGCCGGCGATCCTGCTCGCGCTCACCGTGGGCACGTTGCTCGGTCGAGGGCTGTTCCCGAAGGCATCGAGGGGTGGATCCTCGACGGAGGTCTGCAACGCCACGGTCGCGCTCTGTGCCGATCCAGCCACCCGTGCGCAGTACACCCAGGTCGTCGAAACCCCCGGGCTTGAGCGGGTTCCCGCCGTACCCCTGGAGCAGTTGGCGTGGCTCGGCGCCGGCGCCCTGGCCGCGGTGCTGGTGACGGTCGGCGTCGGTGTGCTCTTCCTGCGCGCCAGCACCGACCTGGACGAGCTGCGCACGGCCTGAGTCGATGTAACATCCCTGGTGGCGGTGCCGCTGTGTGCAACGGAGGCCCGGCCCATCGGGTCTCCGACGCCGGTTGCCGGCGTGGTGACGGTGGGAGTTTGTCAGATGCACAGTCAACCGGGCCCTGTCCCGCCAGTGTTCGTCGACGGCAGCGGGCGTCGCCGCCGGCTGACCGTCATCGCGGGCACCGTCATGGGCCTTGGCCTGCTCACCAGCCTCGCCCTGATCGCCGCGGGACTTTTCCTGGACACGTCGGTGCCGCTGCCCGGCTGGTCGGACGACCCCCGGGGGACCCGCCCCGTGGAGGCCGGCGTGGACGGGATCAACGCGCCCCGGGTGACCGAGTCGCCGTCGCCGTCGCCGGCGACCCGCACGTCGGCGCCGCTGCCGCCCGCCTCACCGACCAGCGACCGATCCCCGGCCACGGCCGGTACGACCGTCACGGCCACCGGGGCGCCATCCGCCACCGACCAACCGGGCCGTGGCGACGAGCACCGCAACACCGCCAAGCCGAGCAGGTCGCCCGGTAAGCCGCAGTGACGATGGCGAGACACGTGGCCCGGCGAGACCCTCGGGCGCACTGGCTGCTGCTGCTGCTCGGGCTGCTCCTGCTGCTTGCGGCGCTCACCGTCAACGGCCTGGTTAGCGGTCTCGCGGGCGGCTCGGGAAAGGCCACCGCACGGCCCGCGTCGGACGTGCTGGCCGCCGTCGGCTCGGGTGGCCCGGTGCTACGGCTGGATCGTGCTGAACCGGTCAGCCGGGCGTTGCCGGACCGCACCATCGCGCTGACCTTCGACGACGGGCCGGACCCGCGCTGGACGCCACAGGTCCTCGACGTGCTGCGTCGGCACGGCGCGCACGCCACCTTCTTCGTGGTGGGCGCCCGGGTCAACGAGCACCCCGAACTGCTCCGGCGGATCCTCGCCGAGGGGCACGAGATCGGGTCGCACACGTTCACCCACGCCGACCTCACCAAGGTGTCGCCGTGGCGGCGTGACCTCGAACTGTCGCTGACCCGCAAGGCGGTCGCGTCGGCCACCGGCCGAGAAGTGACCCTGCTCCGGCCGCCGTTCTCCTCGGTGCCGACGGCGCTGACCGGGCCGGAGTACGCCGCGTTGCGCGCCGCCGCCGGTGCCGGGCACGTCGCGGTGCTCAGCGACCTGGACACCAAGGACTGGCAGCGCCCCGGCACCGACCAGATCGTGCGGGCTGCCACCCCGAAGCGGGGAGCGGGAGCGGTGGTGCTGATGCACGACGGCGGCGGTGACCGGGCGCAGACCCTCGCCGCGCTGGACCGCCTGCTGCCTACGCTCGGCGATCAGGGTTACCGGTTCACCACCGTCTCCGCCGGCATCGACGCCTCGCCGTCGATGCTTCCGGCGGGCACAGGTACCCGGCTGAGCGGCACCGCGCTCCGTTGGACCCAGACCGGTGCCCGCTGGTCCGCGGAGGTGATGAACCTCCTGCTCGCCACCGCACTCGTGCTCGGGGTCGCGCGTCTGGCCGTGCAGGTGTTCTGCGCCCAGCGGCACGTGCGCCGGGTCCGCCGGCCCCGCCGGGACCGTCCCGAGGTGCGGGTACCGGTGTCGGTGATCGTGCCCGCGTACAACGAGGCGGCGAACATCGCCGCCACGGTTCGTTCCCTGATGGCCAGCGCGTACCCGGCGTTGGAGGTGATCGTGGTGGACGACGGGTCGGACGACGGCACCGCCGACATCGTCGAGCGGATGCGACTGCGCGGGGTGCGCGTGATCCGGCAGGCCAACGCCGGCAAGCCAGCGGCGCTGAACACGGGCATCCGGGCGGCCCGGGCGAACCTGCTGGTGCTTGTCGACGGCGACACCGTCTTCCAGCCGGACACCGTGCACCGCCTGGTGCAGGGCTTCGCCGACCCGTCGGTGGGCGCGATCAGCGGCAACACCAAGGTCGCCAACCGGCATCGGCTGCTCGGCCGGTGGCAGCACCTGGAGTACGTGATCGGCTTCAACCTCGACCGACGGATGTACGACGTGCTGGAGTGCATGCCGACAATCCCCGGCGCGATCGGCGCGTTCCGCCGCGAGGTGCTGCTGCGGGTGGGCGGGGTGCCGTCGGACACGCTGGCCGAGGACACGGACCTCACCATGAAGGTGCTTCGGGCCGGCTGGCGGGTCGTCTACGAGGAGTCGGCAATCGCCTGGACCGAAGCCCCGTCGTCGTTGCGCCAACTCTGGCGGCAGCGCTACCGCTGGTGCTACGGCACCATGCAGGCGATGTGGAAGCACCGGCACGCGCTGCGCGAGTCGGGTGCCGGAGGCAAACTGGGCCGACGCGGCCTGCCGTACCTCACGGTGTTCCAGATCGTGTTGCCGCTCACCGCGCCGGCGGTCGACGTGTTCGCCGTGTACGGCCTGCTCTTCCTGCCCTGGTCGACACTCGCCCTGGCCTGGGCGGGACTGCTGTTGCTCCAGGCGGCCACCGCCGCGTACGCGCTGCGACTGGACCGGGAGCGGTACGGCCCACTGTGGGCGCTGCCGTTCCAGCAGCTTGTCTACCGGCAGCTCATGTATCTGGTGGTGGTGCAGTCGGTGGTCACCGCGTTGATCGGCAACCGGCTGCGCTGGCAGCGGATGGTGCGGACCGGCGAGGCGGCAGCGTTGGTCGGGGCCGGCCGCGGCTGACGCCACCTCGACGCGGCGTCAGCCGTCGGCCGGTCAGGTCGGGGTGTGGAAGAGGCCGGCCGACCAGGAGACCAACAGCCCGACGGCGGCGGAGCAGCAGCAGACGAGCAGAGCGGCGGCGACCACTGCGAGGATCATCCAGGCGGACGCCCGCCGAGGCGTCCGCCCCGGCTCGTCCCCGTCGGTCATCGCCGCCGCCCGCCGTCAGGCCCGGCCGATGCGGTCCAGGATCCAGGCGTTGATGAACGCCTCCTCACGCCAGGAGTCGTAGCGACCGCTCGGGCCGCCGTGCCCGGCACCCATCTCGGTCTTGAGGAGGTAGTCGCCGCCCGGGGCGACAGCCCGCAGTCGGGCGATCCACTTCGCCGGCTCCGAGTAGAGCACCCGGGTGTCGTTGAGGCTGGTCACCGCGAGGATCGCCGGGTAGTCCACGGCTGCCACGTTCTCGTACGGCGTGTAGGACTTCATGTACGCGTACACCTCGGGATCTTCCAGTGGGTTGCCCCACTCCTCCCACTCGGTGACGGTCAGCGGCAGCGACGGGTCGAGGATCGACGTGAGCGCGTCCACGAAGGGCACCTGCGCGACGATCCCGGTGAACGCGTCCGGCGCCAGGTTGGCCACCGCGCCCATCAACAGGCCACCGGCCGAGGCCCCGCGGGCGACCAGCCGGTCGCTGGCCGTCCAGCCGGCCTTGACCAGGTGTCGGGCGCAGGCGACGAAGTCGGTGAAGGTGTTCTTCTTGGCCAGCAGCTTGCCCTGGTCGTACCAACGCCGACCCAGCTCGCCGCCGCCGCGGGTGTGCGCCACCGCGAAGACCACGCCCCGGTCCAGCAGCGACAGTCGGGCCACCGAGAACCACGGGTCCATGCTGGCCTCGTACGAGCCGTAGCCGTACAGCTCGCAGGGTGCCGAGCCGTCCCGGGGGGTGCCGACCCGGCAGATCAGTGAGATCGGCACCCGGGTGCCGTCGTCGGCGAGCGCCCAGTCCCGGTGCTGCTCGTACTCGGCCGGGTCGTACGGTCGGCCGTCCGGCCCGGGCAGCACCGGCTTCTGCTTGCGCAGCACCATCTGTCGGGTGACCAGGTCGTAGTCGTACACCGAGTCGGGGGTGACCAGCGACGAGTAGCGCAACCGGATCTGCCCGGTGCGGTACTCCGGGTTGGCGTCCAGCCCGACGCTGTACAGCGGCTCGGGGAAGTCGATGTCGTGGGCGTCGTCGCTGCCCACCGGCAACACCCGCAGCCCGGTCAGCCCGTCGGTGCGCAGCGACACCACGAGGTGGTTGGCGAAGGCGTCCACGGCCTCCAGCCGGGTGCCGGGGGAGTGCTCGATCAGCGGCACCCAGTCGCCCGGCGTGTCCGCCGAGGTGAACGCCAGCGCGAAGTCCTCCGCACCGTCGTTGTGCAGGATCAGGAAACGGTGGCCGTGGTGCTCCACCGCGTACTCGACGCCCTGCCGGCGGGGGGCGACCACGGCCGGCGCGCCGGTCGGGTTGCCGGCGGGGATCACCAGCACCTCGCTCGTCACCTTGCTGTGGATGTCGATCAGGATGAACTTTTCCGACCGGGTCAGCTCGACGCCCACCCAGAACCGTTCGTCGTCCTCCTGGTGGACCACCACGTCGTCGCTGGCGGCCGAACCGACGGTGTGCCGCCAGACCCGGTTCGGTCGCCAGGCCTCGTCCACCGTCACGTAGAACAGCGTCGACGCGTCGGCCGACCAGGCCGTGCCGTAGGACGTGTCCGGGACCTCGTCCGGCAGCAACTCGCCGGTGGTCAGGTCCTTCACGCGCAGGGTGAACCGCTCGTCGCCGGAGAAGTCGGTGGAGTAGGCCAACCAGCGACCGTCCGGGCTGACGTCGAACGTGCCGAGCGAGAAGAAGTCGTGCCCCTCGGCCAGCAGGTTGCCGTCGAGCAGCACCTCCTCCCCGTCGAGGGGGGCGCCCTCCGCGCTGACCGGCGGGTCGGTCTCACCGTCACGCACGGCGCGCCGGCACTGCACCCCGTACTGCTGCCCCTCGACCGTCCGGGTGTAGTACCAGTGCCCGCCCTTGCGGGTCGGCACGGACAGGTCGGTCTCCCTGGTGCGTTGGCGGGTCTCCTCGAACAGGTCCGCGCGGAGCCCGGCCAGGTGCGCCGTGCGCGCGTCGGTGTACTCGTTCTCGGCGGTCAGGTAGGCGATCGTCTCCGGGTCGTCCTTGGTGGCGAGCCAGGCGTACTCGTCGACGACTGTGTCGCCGTGGTGGCTGCGCTCGCTGGGCACCCGCTTCGCCGCGGGCGGGGCAGTCTCGGTGGTCACGGCGCCACGTTACCGGCCAGCACCTGCCGTACGCCGTACCAGTGATATCCCGGTCCGCGTCAACACCGCTTTCGAACACATGTACGATAGCCGGCATGGCGGCAGCAGCGAGTTCCCTCGGCCGGTCCGGCGCTCTCGAGATCACCCGGCGGTTGGCGGCGATCTGCGGTCCGCCGTTCTCCCGGCTCGGCGGCGCGGCCGACGAGGTGGCGGGGCGGCGGGCGCGCTGGGTGGCGGTGCCGGGCGGCCCGCACGCCGCCGCCGAGGTGCTACGCCTGGCTGCCGCGCACGACCTGACGGTGGTTCCCCGGGGTGCCGGCACGAAGATCGACTGGGGTGCCACGCCCGTGCAGGTCGACATCATGCTCGACACCGGTCGGTTGGCCGGCATCGGTCACGAGCCGGCCGGTCCGCCGGTGGCCGAGGTGGGTGCCGGCACCCCGCTTCGAGCGGTGCAGGCCACGCTGGAGCGCACCGGGCAGCGGCTGGCGATGGATGCTCCGTCACCCGGCGCGACCCTGGGCGGGGTGCTCGCCGCCGGCGAGGCCGGCCCGCTGCGCCACCGCCACGGCAGCCCCTGCGACCAACTGCTCGGCGTCCGTTACCTCGCCGCCGACGGTGAGCTGGTCAGCGCCGGGGGTGGCGCACCCGGTCTCGACCTGGCCCGGCTGCTCTGCGGCTCCCAGGGTGCGCTCGGTGTGCTGGTCTCGGCGAGTCTGCGGGTGCAGCCGCTGCCGGCGAGCCGGCTCTGGGTGTCCCGCCCGGTGTGGACGCCGCTGGAGGTGCACGAGCTGATCCGGACGATCCTCGCCGCCCGACTGGAGCCGGCGGCCGTCGAACTGGACCTGCCGGGTGGCGCCCTCCGGCCACGTTCGCCGTACCCGCCCGGCCACCCGTCCGCGACGGCCCGGGAGCGTCACCCGTCGATGTCCGGCCGGGCCGGTGTCCCGTCCCGGGCGGGCAGCCTGGTGGTGCTGCTGGAGGGCGGTCCCGCCGACGTCACCGAACGCGCCGAGCGCCTGGTCGGCCTGCTGGACGGCGAGGCGACGATCGCCCACTCCGCGCCGACGTGGTGGCGTCGCTACCCGTTCGCTCCGGGCGACACGGCGCTGCGTCTGGAGGTGCCGATCGGCGATCTGCACGCCGCCGTCTACGCGCTACGCGACGCCACCGGCGCGCCGGTGCCGGTGCGCGGGTCCGCCGGGCTGGGCGTGGTGCACGCGGCACTGCCCGGAGCGTTGGCTCCCAGCCGCGTGGCGTCCATCCTGGCCGCCGTCCGAGGGGTGTTGCTGGCCCGGCAGGGCCGCTGCGTGGTGGTCTCCGCTCCGGCGGCCGTCCGCCAGGCCGTCGACCTCTGGGGCGACCTGGCCGGCCTGGCCCAGCTGCGTGAGGCCAAGGAGCACCTCGACCCGGAGCACCGGCTCGCCCCCGGGCGTCTCCCGGGCGGCCTCTAGGCAACTCGCCGCAGATCGCGGGTCCAGCTCAGTCCATCCACCACCTGGACCGACCTCGTCACCTGTACCGCAGGGGTGGCAATTCTGGGTGCGAACACAAACGAGACTGAGCGCTGTCTGAGCGGGAAGCGCCAGTGCCTACGTCAATCAGGGCCGCGGATCCGAGCCAGCTTTCAGCACCGCCAAAAACCCAGACCAGGCCGATCCTTCGAAGGCGAGCATCGGCCCACTGCGGTCCTTGGTGTCGCGTACGTCCACCCCATCGGTGGAGAATCGAACCTCGACGCAGGCCGCGTTGTTTGCACTCCGGGACGACTTGAACCAGCCCAGGTCCCGGTTGTCGTTGAGGGGAGTCACGTCATCTCCTTGGCAATCCGCCGGATCAGTGCCAGCGAGTCCGCCGAGCTTAACGCGCACTCCCGCGACTCCTCGAACGTCACCGAGTAGTCCGCCACCCTGGTCGACTGATCGATGATGTCGCTGGATGTCAGGATCTCCTGCCAGACCAGGTCAGGCAGCCGAGGCGATGGAAACGAAAGTATCTGAAACGGACCACCGAGCGCGGGGTGGGCTCCTGCCGTAAACGGGACGACCCGAACCTCAACTTGTTCGGGCCGTTCTGTTGCCAGCTGCGCCAGGTGCTCAAGCTGGGCGCGCATCACCGCAGGCCCGCCGATCTGTTGACGTAGTGCACCTTCGGCGACGATGGTGGTCAACCGCAGTGGATCCGCGGCATTCAACCGCTCCTGCCGAGCCATACGGACGCCGATTCTGCGCTCCATCTCGGTCAGTCTGACGTAGGTGTTGCCGCCACGGATCACGGCCCGTGCATAGTCCTGGGTCTGCAGCAGCCCATCGACCAGTTCGTTGCAGTAGCTGCGGATGTGCTGAGCACCTGCTTCGTAACCGAGGAACCGCAGGAAATCAGCCGGAAAGAGTTGGCCGTACTGGTGCCACCAAGCCCGTCGGCTGGCCGCGACCCGTAGCCCTTCCAACTCGGCCGCATCCGCGGAGTCGATCTCATAGATCTGCACGAGCTGACCCAGACGATTGGCCGGAAGCTTGACTCGCCCGGGTTCGGCCGCTACTACGCCGGGTTGGGCACCCTGGACGAGGATGGCGAGCCGTACAGGGCCACAGCGCACGAGGACATCGACTGGTCTGGCAGTGCGGTCCTGGTTCCGGTCTCGGGTCAGTAGCCCTTGAGCGACGGTGGCTGAGTCGATGACGCGTCAGGGAGACCTGCGGGCTTGGTCACCGCCACTCGGACCCTCGGGGTGCCAGAATGACTCCATGACCAGCGTGCTCGACCGCGAGATGTACACCGAGGCTGAAGCAGCCCGGCTGCTACGCATCCGTCAGTCGACCCTGCACTACTGGCTGGAAGGTGCCCAGGGGCCCAAGAAGGATTACAAACCCATCCTTCGCGACAAACCACGCCGGAGTCGCACCGTCACCTGGGCCGAGTTCGTCGAGGCAGGCTTCCTCCGCGAGTACCGGCGCACCCATAACGTGCCCATGGCAGAGCTACGCAAGTTCATCGAGCTTCTTCGCGAGCAGTTCGGGGTGCCCTACCCACTGGCGGACCGACGTCCCTTCGTGTCGGGCAAGAGCCTCGTCTTTGACGCGCAGACCGCAGCGGGCCTCGGTGTGGACTACTGGATGGTCACTGTCGCCGGTGACCAACTACTACTCACCACACCGGCGGACTCGTTCAGCCGCCGGGTCGATTGGACCGACAACATTGCGGTCGGCTACAGCCCCGACGCCAACTCCGATTCGCCCGTACGGGTGCAGCCTGATATCCGCTTCGGGAAGCCTTCGATCAAGGGGGTGAGCACCGAGGTCATCGGCGAACAACACGACGCGGGCGAGGACGCCGACAGCATCGCGGAGATGTACGCGCTCGATGCGAGCGATGTCGCATGGGCGCTGGCGTACGAGTTCTCGGTCCGAGCGACCACCCAGGCAGCGTGACCCGGGCCAAACCCGCGAGTGTTCGCTTCTATTTCGACGCTGACATTCGTGGCCTGGGAATCCTGCTGTCCACGATCCGGCCCGACGTCACCTACCCGGGCGACCCTGGCGGTGAGGTGCACAAGCGCGTACGACCACAGTGCCTCGTGGCGGATGTAGCGACTCCGGACGACGTCTGGATCCCTCAGGTGACCGAGCAAGGATGGTTGATCGTTACGCGGGACCGGCACATTCGCACCCGCCCTCGTGAGATCGCGGCCGTTCGCGAGTACGGCGCTCGAATGGTTGCCCTCACCGCCGCCGAAGCGACCAACACCTTCAGTCAGCTCGAAGTTGTCATGTGCCGTTGGCGCGACATCCTCAAGTGCCTCGACAGACCGGGTCCCTTCATCTGCACGGCGACCCGATCCACGTTCGACCAGTTGCCGATGTAACTGCTCTCGCCCACGAGAGCCGTCATCCATCGAACCAGCTGCGGCACCCTGCGGCGCTCAGGTCGCGTCGTTGCGGAGCACCAGGATGGCGATGTCGTCCCGGGGCGGCTCCACCGAAAAGTTGATCGCGACGGAGCGCAGCCGGGCGGCCACCACGTCGGCCGAATAGCCGGCCAAAGGTGCGGCCGCGTCCCGCAGGCGGTCCGTGCCGAACAGCTCCCGACCGCGCCGTCGCTCGGTGACACCATCGGTGTAGAAGATCAGCGAGTCGCCCGGCGCGAGCGTGATCTTCGCCGTTGGCGAGGTGATCGTGTCGAGCAGGCCGAGCGCGGTGCCGCCGGTGCCGACGAACCCCGCGCCGCCCGCACCGGCCAGCAGCACCGGCTGGTCGTGCCCGGCCAGGTGCAGCGACACGTCCAACGTGTCGCCCTGGCCCGGCCCGACCGCCGCCAGCGCCAATGTGCAGTATCGTCCGCCACCCCGCTCGACGAGCGTCTCGTTGAGCCGCGCCAACGCCTCCGGCAACGGTTTGCCGTCGCCGACCAGCACCCGGATCACGTCCCGGACCAGCCCGGTCACCGCGGCGGCCTGGACGCCCTTGCCCGAGACGTCACCGATCACCACCAGCCAACGCCCGTCGGGCAGCGGCACCACGTCGTAGAAGTCGCCCCCCACCTCCGCGTCGTCACCGGTCGGGACGTACTCGGCGGCGAAGCCGATCCCGTCCACGAGCGGCAGCACCGGCGGCAACAGGGACTGCTGAAGCGTCTGCGCCACGCGGCGGCGTTCGGCGTGGATGCGGGCGTTCTCGATGGCCAGCGCGGCCCGCCGGGCCACGTCCTCCAACACGGCCACCTCGTCCGGGTCGTGCCGGTGCCGCTGGTGCCGCCCCACCGCCAGGGTGCCGAGCCGCTGCCCCCGCGCGATCAGCGGGACCGCGAAACCCTCCATGGGCCCACCCAGGGGGATCTGCGCCGCGCTGCGGGACGCCTCGCGCAGGCGAGCCTGGATCGAATCCGGCCCGGTCTCGGCCAGCACCTTGTGCAGCTGCGGCAACATCGACTCGTCGGCGTGGCTGGCCGCCGCCAGCCGGAGCCGACCCCACTCGTCGGCGGTGTGCACCGCGCACCACTGGCCGAGCCGGGGCACCACCAACTGCGGCACCAGGGCCATGGTCAGGTCGACGTCCAACGACTGGGCGAGCAGCTCGCTTGCCTCGGCCAGGAACGTCAACCACACCTGCCGGCGGACGTCGGCCCGGCGCAGCCGGTCGTTCTCCAGGTGCAGCGACAGCCGCTCGGCGGTGAGCACCGCCAACGGCTGGGCGTACGCCGACGGCGCGGCGTCCAACTCCAGCTCCCCGGCGTACGGGCGGTGCACCGTGAGCGGCACCCGGAGCAGCTCACTGCCGGCGCGGGGCGGTCGGCCGAAGCGGGCCAGCACCTGGCGGCCCTGCCCGTCGCCCCGGTCCAGGCGGATCGTGCCGCCGGCCGCTCCCACCATCTCGGCGACCCGGCTGAGCAGGCTTGTGGCGAAGTCGGGCAGCGGATCGTCGGCGTACAGGTCGGGGGCGGTTTGCATGAGTTCGCTCATCGCGCTGGCGCTCGGCGCGGACCGGTCGGTGCCCACCTGGGCGCCGCCGGTGGTGTCCCCGGTCGGCGGGTCGGCGCCGGGGCGGTCCAGCCGGAACCAGACGCCCTTGCCGGTGGGCAGGTACGTGGTGCCCCAGCGGCTGGCGAAGTGGTCGACGAGCAGCAGACCGCGCCCCCGCTCGGAGACCTCGTCGATCTCGGTGGAGTCGTTGCGGGCGCCGACGGTCAGCTCGTCGCCCGAGCCGGGCGCGAAGTCGGAGACGGTGACGGTCAGCCCGATCTCGTCGGCGACGACCTCGATGTCCAACTCGGTGCGGGCGTGCTCGACGGCGTTGGTGGTCAACTCGGTGGTGAGCAGCAGGGCCTCGTTGGCCAGCTCGTCCAGGTGTGACTCGGTCAACACCGACCGGACCACGGCGCGGGCGGCGGCCGGCGTACGGCGGTCGGCTGGCAGGCGGACGCGCCGGGTCGCCCCGTCCCGGGCCCCGGCCGTCGCGGGCCCCGCCTCGGCTGACACCCTCGTATCCTCCACCGTTCCCCCACCGGGTGCCAAGCCGATCATCATCCGCGCGTCCTCTCCTCCCCGACCGGGAGAAAGGGTCCCTTGTCGGCGCTAACCGAACACGCTGCGTCGCGTTGCGTCCATGGGTGGCGTTGGCGAACTCTGCGAGGTGTGCGACCCCCGCGGCCAGGCTCGCGTCGATCGGGCGGATCGGACGGCGCTCGGGGTCACCTGGCGGGTCGCGCACCCTGGCACTACGGCGCGCGCGGGCACAATATGGGGTGCCGGTGTGTCCGCACGGACCGGCAGCCCCCGAGTGGAGCGAGGAATGATGACCACGGCGAAGCAGTCGGTGGCGGATCCGTCCGTGCCCGACAACGAGGCGCTCCTCGGTGAGTTGACCGAGGCACTGCGACGGATCGGTCACGGCGACCTGAAGGTCCGGCTTCCCCGCCGCGCGGGCGTGGCCGGTGAGGTGGCCGACGCCTTCAACGAGGTGGTCTCGCTCCAGGAGCGGCAGTATTTGGACCTGCGGCGGATCAGCCGGATCGTCGGTCGCGACGGCCGGCTCACCGAGCGGCTCGACGACGAGGGGTTGGACGGCTCCTGGGCGGAGGGGCAGCGGGCGATCAACTCGCTGATCGACGACCTGGGCCGGCCGACCACCGAGATCGCCCGGGTCATCGTGGCGGTCGCCGACGGTGACCTGTCCCAGCACATGGCGTTGGAGATCGACGGCCGGCCGCTGCGTGGTGAGTACCTGCGCATCGGGCGCACCGTGAACACGATGGTGGACCAGCTGTCGTCGTTCTCCAACGAGGTGACCCGGGTGGCCCGTGAGGTGGGCACCGAGGGCAAACTGGGCGGCCAGGCCAACGTCCGGGGTGTGGCCGGCACCTGGAAGGACCTCACCGACTCGGTGAACACCATGGCGTCGAACCTGACCGGCCAGGTGCGGTCGATCTCGCAGGTGGCGACGGCGGTGGCCAAGGGTGACCTGTCGCAGAAGATCACCGTTGGGGCGCGCGGTGAGGTCGCCGAGTTGGCCGCCACGATGAACTACCTCACCGACACGCTGCGACTCTTCGCCGAGCAGGTGACCCGGGTGGCCCGCGAGGTGGGCACCGAGGGCAAGCTGGGCGGCCAGGCCGAGGTGCCGAACGTGGCCGGCACCTGGAAGGACCTGACCGACAGCGTCAACTCGATGGCGTCGAACCTGACCTCCCAGGTCCGCAACATCGCGCAGGTCTCCACGGCGGTGGCGCGTGGTGACCTGTCGCAGAAGATCACGGTGGCGGCGCAGGGCGAGATCCTGGAGCTGAAGGACACCGTGAACACGATGGTGGACCAGTTGTCGTCGTTCGCCGACGAGGTGACCCGGGTGGCCCGTGAGGTGGGCATCGAGGGCAAGCTCGGCGGTCAGGCCCAGGTGCGCGGTGTCTCCGGCACCTGGCGGGACCTCACCGAGAACGTCAACCAGCTCGCCGGCAACCTGACCAGCCAGGTCCGCAACATCTCCCAGGTCTCCACCGCCGTGGCGAAGGGTGACCTGTCGCAGAAGATCACCGTGGATGCCCAGGGCGAGATCCTGGAGCTGAAGGACACCGTCAACACGATGGTGGACCAGTTGTCGTCGTTCGCCGACGAGGTGACCCGGGTCGCGCGTGAGGTGGGCACCGAGGGCAACCTGGGCGGTCAGGCGCAGGTCAAGGGCGTCAGCGGTACGTGGCGGGACCTGACCGACAACGTCAACTCGATGGCGTCGAACCTGACCAGCCAGGTGCGGAACATCGCCTCGGTGACCACGGCGGTGGCGAAGGGTGACCTGTCGCAGAAGATCACGGTGGACGCGCGGGGCGAGATTTTGGAGCTGAAGTCGACTGTCAACACGATGGTGGACCAGTTGTCGTCGTTCGCCGACGAGGTGACCCGGGTGGCCCGTGAGGTGGGCACCGAGGGCAAGCTCGGCGGTCAGGCGCAGGTGCGCGGTGTGGCCGGCACCTGGCGGGACCTGACCGACAACGTCAACTCGATGGCCTCCAACCTGACCGCCCAGGTCCGCAACATCGCCCAGGTCTCCACGGCGGTGGCGAAGGGTGACCTGTCGCAGAAGATCACGGTGGACGCGCGGGGCGAGATCCTGGAGCTGAAGTCGACTGTCAACACGATGGTGGACCAGTTGTCGTCGTTCGCCGACGAGGTGACCCGGGTCGCGCGTGAGGTGGGCACCGAGGGCAAGCTCGGCGGTCAGGCGCAGGTGCGCGGTGTGGCCGGCACCTGGCGGGACCTGACCGACGACGTCAACTCGATGGCGTCGAACCTGACCAGTCAGGTCCGCAACATCGCCTCGGTGACCACCGCCGTCGCGAAGGGCGACCTCTCCCAGAAGATCACCGTCGACGCCCAGGGCGAGATCCTGGAGCTGAAGTCGACAGTCAACACGATGGTGGACCAGTTGTCGTCGTTCGCCGACGAGGTGACCCGGGTGGCCCGCGAGGTCGGCATCGAGGGCAAGCTCGGCGGTCAGGCCCAGGTGAAGGGCGTGTCCGGCACCTGGCGCGACCTCACCGAGAACGTCAACCAACTCGCCTCGACGCTGACCACGCAGTTGCGGGCCATCGCCCAGGTGTCCACCTCGGTGACCCGGGGCGACCTGACCCAGCGGATCGCGGTCAAGGCCCAGGGTGAGGTCGCCGAGCTGAAGGACAACATCAACCAGATGGTCGTCACCCTCCGGGAGACGACCAAGAAGAACGCCGAGCAGGGCTGGCTGGACTCCAACCTGGCCCGCATCGGCGGTCTGTTGCAGGGTCAGCGCGACCTCGGCGAGGTCTGCCGCATGATCATGACGGAGGTGACCCCGCTCGTCGACGCCCAGCTCGGTGCCTTCTTCCTGGCCGACGACACCGACGGCAGCATGCGGCTGCGGCTGACCTCCTCCTACGGGTACGTGGCGCGGGGCCACGACGTCACCTTCGGGCCGGGTGAGGGGCTGGTCGGGCAGACCGCGCTCTCCCGCCGCACGATCCGGGTCAGCGCCTCCCCGGACAGCCGACTCACGCTGCGGTCCGGTCTGGCCGAGACACCCCCGTCCGACCTGGTGGTGCTCCCCGTGCTCTTCGAGGGCGAACTGCTCGGGGTGATCGAGTTCGCAAGTGTGTCGGCCTTCTCCGAGCTGCACCTCGCGTTCCTGGAGCGGTTGGTGCTCACCATCGGCATCGCGGTCAACACCATCCAGGCCAACCGGCGTACGGAGGAGTTGCTGGCCCAGTCGCAACGGCTGGCGCACGAGATGCAGGAGCAGTCGGCGGAGTTGCAGCGCACCAACGCCGAGCTGGAGGAGAAGGCCACCCTGCTCTCCGAGCAGAAGGGCAACATCGAGACGAAGAACCGGGAGATCGAGCTGGCCCGGTTGGGCCTGGAGGAGAAGGCGCAGCAGCTGACCAGGGCCTCGGCCTACAAGTCGGAGTTCCTGGCCAACATGAGCCACGAGCTGCGTACGCCGTTGAACTCGTTGCTGCTGCTGGCCCGCCTGCTGGCGGAGAACTCGGAGCAGAACCTCAGCCCGAAGCAGATCGAGTTCGCCCGGACCATCCACGGGTCCGGCTCCGACCTGCTGCGGCTGATCGACGACATCCTCGACCTGTCCAAGATCGAGGCGGGCCGGATGGACGTCGAGCCGACCGAGATCCGCTTCGCCGAGCTGCGCAGCTACGTCGAGCAGGCGTTCGCACCGCAGGCCGAGGAGAAGAACCTGGACTTCCAGGTACGGGTGAGCAAGGATCTGCCGCCGGCGTTGGTGACCGACGCGCAGCGGTTGCAGCAGATCCTGCGCAACCTGCTCTCCAACGCGGTGAAGTTCACCGACAACGGCGCGGTGACGCTGCGGATCGCCCCGGCGGCGGACAACGCGGTCTTCGACGTGCCGGCGCTGGCCAATGCCCAGCAGGTGATCGCGTTCACCGTGATCGACACCGGGATCGGCATCTCCGACGACAAGTTGTCGATCATCTTCGAGGCGTTCCAGCAGGCGGACGGCACGACCAGTCGCCGCTACGGCGGCACCGGTCTGGGCCTGTCGATCAGCCGCGACCTGGCCCGGCTGATCGGCGGCACGATCACCGTGTCGTCCGCTCCCGGTCAGGGCTCGACCTTCACGCTGTTCGTGCCGCAGGTGCTGGCCCCGGATGCCGTGGTCGCGCCCCAGCTCCCGTCGCCGCAGCGCGCCGGCCTGCCGTCGTCGCTGCTGATGCCGCCGCTGGAGTTGCTGCCGGAGCGGCCGGAGGCACCGGCGACCCGTCAGCTGGATGGCGCCACGGTGCTGATCGTGGACGACGACGTCCGCAACGTCTTCGCCTTGACCAGCGCGTTGGAGCTGCACGGGATGACCGTGCTGTACTCGGACAACGGGGCGGACGGTGTCCGCCTGTTGGCCGAGCATCCGGAGGTGGACATCGTGCTGATGGATGCCATGATGCCGGACCAGGACGGTTACGAGACCACCCGCCAGATCCGCCGCAACCATCGGTTCGCCGATCTTCCGGTGGTCTTCCTGACCGCGAAGGCCATGCCGGGCGACCGCGAGTCGGCGCTCGCGGCCGGCGGCAGCGACTACATCACCAAGCCGGTCGACCTGGACGACTTGATCGAGTTGATGTCGTCCTGGATCAACGGCAGCCGGACCGAGGAGACTTCGTGACCCAGATCGCCAAGGCGCTGCTCGTGGACGACCGGCGACAGAATCTGACGGCCCTGGAGGCGATCCTCCAGGGCCTGCCGGTCCAGTCCGTGGCGGTGGAGAGCGGTGAGGCGGCGCTCAAGCAGCTCCTCGTGGACGACTTCGCGGTGATCCTGTTGGACGCGCAGATGCCGGACATGGACGGCTTCGAGACGGCGAGCCACATCAAGCGCCGGGAGCGGACCCGGCACGTGCCGATCATCTTCCTCACCGCCGCCGACCGGGACGCCCAGCTCGCCCTGCGGGGCTACCAGGTGGGCGCGGTGGACTACCTGACCAAGCCGTTCGACCCGTGGGTGTTGCGGGCCAAGGTGTCGGTCTTCGTCGAGCTGTGGGTGAAGACCCGGCAGTTGGCCACCCAGTCGGACCTGGTGCGCGAGCGCGACACGCAGTGGCGGCGGCTCACCGACGCGGTCGACGAGGCGACCACGCTGCTCCGGTCCGACAACGTGGAGGCCCACGACCGGGCGGTCCGCATGCTGGAGCAGGCTCGCTGGGGCAACACGGCCTGACCCTCAGACCTCGCCGGGTCGGGTGTGGCCGGTGGCGGCCCGGCGGGCCCGCCAGCGCTCACCCAACGATTCGATCTCCTCCTGGACGAAGAGGAAGAAGTCGCGCATCTCGGCCACTCGTTCGCCGGCCGGGGTCGGTTTCGGGTCGCTCGGCCCGGTGCTCGGCGGGGCACGGAGGGGGAGGGTGCCGGGAGGGGCAGAGCGGGGCCGGGGGTTAGCCGGTGGGTTGGTCGTTGCGGATCATCAGGGCGCTGCGGAGGCCGGTGATGTCCAGGACGCGGATCAGGAAGTCGCCCACGTGGGTCAGCATCAGCAGGCTCTGCGCGTGGCTGGCCTTGCGGCTGAGCACGACCAGGGTGCCCAGGCCCTGCGAGTCGCAGAAGGTGACCCCACCCAGGTCGAGCACGATCCGCGGGGGTGGGTCGGCCAGCACCTCGTTGACGACCGTGGAGAGCTGGGCGGCCGTGAGCATGTCGATCTCACCGGCCAGGCGCAGCACTGCTTCGTCGCCCGTCCGGTGTAGCGTGATGGACAGTTCGGCACGATCCACCCGGTCAGCCTAGCGCGATCTGCCCGGCCCGGCCTGTTGAGGCCACGAGCCGCCGCCCATCGAGGTCACGAGCCCCCCGCGCTGCTGCCGCCGCCGCGACGCCAGCCCGGGGTGAGCCCGGTAACCCCACCGCGGGGTGGCTGCTGGTTGGCCGTGTGGCGCTGACACAATGGCGGCATCGTGACCGACATCTTTCCCGCCGGTTCCGGCCGTTACCCGGCCGACGCACCGGCCTCCGAGGCCCTGTTCGACCGCGCCCGCGCCATCGTGCCGGGCGGGGTGAACTCCCCCGTGCGTGCCTTCCAGGCGGTCGGCGGCACCCCGCGTTTCATGGTTCGTGGCGAGGGCCCGTGGCTGTACGACGCCGACGGTCGCCGCTACGTCGACCTGGTCTGCTCGTGGGGTCCGCTGATCCTCGGGCACGCGCATCCCGAGGTGGTGGCCGCCGTGCAGGCCGCCGCTGCCAGGGGCACCAGCTTCGGCACCCCCACCCCCGGTGAGGTGGAGCTGGCCGCCGAGCTGGTCGACCGGACCCCGATGGAGCAGGTCCGGCTGGTCAACTCCGGCACCGAGGCCACCATGTCGGCGATCCGGTTGGCCCGTGGCTTCACCGGCCGCTCCAAGATCGTCAAGTTCGCGGGCTGCTACCACGGCCACGTCGACGCGCTGCTCGCCTCCGCCGGGTCCGGCGTGGCCACCCTGGGCCTGCCCGACTCGCCCGGCGTCACCGGCGCGGCGGCCAGCGAGACGATCGTCCTGCCGTACAACGACATCCGGGCCGTCGAGGAGGCATTCGCCGCCGAGGGCCCGCACATCGCCGCGGTGATCACCGAGGCCGCCGCCGGCAACATGGGCGTGGTCGCCCCCCGCGACGGCTTCAACCAGCAACTCGCCCGGATCGCGCACGCGCACGGCGCCCTGCTCGTGGTGGACGAGGTGATGACCGGGTTCCGGGTCTCCCGCGCCGGCTGGCACGGCCTCGACGCCTCCGACGCCGACCTGTGGACGTACGGCAAGGTCATGGGTGGTGGCCTGCCCGCCGCCGCCTTCGGCGGGCGGGCGGACATCATGGCGCGACTCGCCCCGGCCGGCCCGGTCTACCAGGCCGGCACCCTCTCCGGTAACCCGCTGGCCTGCGCCGCCGGTCTGGCCACGCTGCGTCTCGCCGACGACGCGCTCTACCGCCGGCTCGACGACACGGCCGCCGTCGTGGGCAAGCTGGCGTCCGACGCGCTGGCCACCGCCGGGGTCCCGCACCGACTGTCGTACGCGGGCAGCATGTTCTCGATCTTCTTCACCGACGCCGACGTGGTCGACTACGACAGCGCCCGCACCCAGCAGGTGCCGGCGTTCAAGGCGTTCTTCCACGCGATGCTCGCCGCCGGCGTCTACCTGCCGCCGAGCGCGTTCGAGTCGTGGTTCGTGTCGGCGGCGATCGACGACGCCGCTCTGGAGCACATCGCCGCGGCGCTGCCCACGGCGGCGAACGCTGCGGCAGCGGCTGGGCTGGTCACGGGGGGTAAGAAACCTTGAGCAAGACAGTGGTCCACGTGCTCCGGCACGGTGAGGTGCACAACCCCGACCAGATCCTCTACGGCCGGCTGCCCGGTTTCCGCCTCTCCGAGTTGGGCGTGCAGATGGCCAAGGCCGCCGCGCAGGGCCTGGCCGAGCGGGAGATCGTGCACGTGGTGGCCAGCCCCCTGGAGCGCGCCCAGCAGACCGCCGAGCCGATCGCCGCCCAGTTCGGGCTGCCGGTCGGGGTGGACGAGCGGCTGATCGAGAGCGCCAACTGGTTCGAGGGCAAGAAGGTGTCCCCGGGTGACGGTTCGTTCCGCGACCCGCGTAACTGGTGGGTGCTGCGCGACCCGGTGACCCCTTCCTGGGGCGAGGCGTACCGGGTGATCGCCGAGCGGATGTTCGCCGCCGTGCACGCCGCGCGGGTCGCCGCCGAGGGGCGCGAGGCGGTGCTGGTGTCGCACCAGCTCCCGATCTGGACGCTGCGCCGCCACGTCGAGCGCAAGCGGCTCTGGCACGACCCGCGCAAGCGGCAGTGCGGGCTGGCGAGCCTCACCTCGTTCCACTTCGACGGCGCGAAGGTGGTGGGCATCGGCTACAGCGAGCCGGCCGCGCACCTGATCGCTCTCTCCGCGACAGCCCGGACGGCCAAGGGGGCCTGATGAACGCCCGGAGGTGGACCGCCGGCCTGCTCGCCACCGTCGCCGCGGTGGCGTTGGTCGGCTGCACGTCGAAGGGGCAGGAGAAGACCTGCGCGACGACCACCGACGGGATCATCGAGTGCGCACCGGACCAGCGCTCGGCACCTCCGAAACTCGCCGGTGAGCTGCTCGCCGGCGGCACCTACGACGTGAGTCAGGCACGCGGTCAGGTGGTGGTGATCAACTTCTGGGGCTCCTGGTGTGCGCCGTGCCGTGCCGAGGCCGACGACCTGGAAGCCGTCTACCAGGCCACCAAGGGTTCCGGGGTGACGTTCCTCGGCGCCAACGTGCAGGACGAGCGGGACAAGGCCAAGGCCTTCGAGGAGGGTCGGGTCACCTATCCGAGCCTGTTCGACCCGTCCAGCCGGACTGCGCTCGCCCTGGACATCCCACCGAACTTCGTCCCGGCGACAGTGGTGCTGGACCGCGAGGGCCGGATCGCGGTGGTGATCCGTCGTGCCGTGACGAAGGACGAGCTGATGCCCTTCGTCGAACGGATCGCCGCCGAGAAGCCGGCGTCGGGCTGATGGGCGAGACCTTCCGGGAGTTGGCCCTCACCGGGCCGCTGCTGCTCGCCATGGGCGCGGCGGCGCTCGCCGGCCTGGTCAGCTTCCTGTCCCCGTGCGTACTCCCGCTCGTCCCCGGTTACCTCTCGTACGTCACAGGTCTCGCCGGCGCCGACCTCGAAGGCCGACGTCCGGCGGCCGATCCCCCACCGCCCACCGGCGGTGTCGCCGTCAAGGAGCGGGTCGCGCGGGTCGGCGCGGTCAAGGGTCGGGTACTCGCCGGCACGCTGCTCTTCATCGGCGGCTTCACAGTCGTCTTCGTGGCCACCGCGATCCTCTTCGCCAGCATCGGCCGGGTCTTCTTCGACTACAAGCGCGAGTTGCAGATCGGCGTCGGCGTGCTGATCATCGTGGCCGGGTTGAGCTACCTCGGGATGATCCCGGCGCTGCAACGCGAGTTCCGGATCTCCCGACTGCCGTCGGCCGGGCTGCTCGGCGCGCCGGTCTTCGGCGCGGTCTTCGCCCTCAGTTGGGTGCCCTGCACCGGCCCCACGCTCGGCGCGGTGATGGGCATGGCCACCGCCAGCGGGCAGAGCGACCGCGCGGTGGTGCTCGCCGTGGCGTACTGCCTCGGGCTGGGGATACCGTTCATCGTCTTCGGGCTGGGCTTCGAGCGCCTGCTCGGGGTCTTCCGCGCCGTCCGGCGCAACAGCCGCTGGGTCACCCGGGTCGGCGGCGCACTGCTCATCCTGATCGGCCTGGCGCTGGTCAGCGGTGGGTGGCAGAGCTTCGTGATCTGGTTGCAGACCACCGTCGGGGTGGGCGAGGTGAGCATCTGATGACTGTCGTCGACGACCGGCCGGAGACCGTGGCGCCAGCGCCACGCCGTCGGCCGAACCGGCTGCTCGCGCTGCTGCGCAACTCGTGGCGACAGCTCACCAGCATGCGTACGGCGCTGATCCTGCTCTTCCTGCTCGCCGTTGCCGCGATCCCCGGCTCGGTGCTGCCGCAGCGGGGGATCAGCCCGGAGAAGGTCAACGAGTACTTCGTCGACCACCCGGACTGGGCCCCCCGACTGGACCGGATCGGCGCGTTCGAGGTCTTCGGCTCGGTCTGGTTCTCCGCGATCTACGTGCTGCTGTTCACCTCCCTGATCGGCTGCATCACGCCCCGCCTGCGCGACCACTTCCGGGCGTTGCGGGCCCGGCCGCCGGCCGCGCCGAAGCGGATGGCCCGGCTGCCGCAGCACACCGTGCTACCCGCGCCGCCGGGTGGCACCGCGGCGATCGTCGAGGTGCTGCGCAAGCGCCGCTGGCGCGTCGAGGTACGCGGCGACGAGGTCTCGGCCGAGAAGGGCTACCTCAAGGAGACCGGCAACCTGCTGTTCCACATCTCGCTGATCGCGGTGCTGATCGGCGTCGGGCTCGGCTCCTGGTACGGCTGGAGCGGCAACCGGCTGCTGGTGGCGGGCAAGGACAACACGTTCTGCAACACCCGCCAGCAGTACGCCGAGGCGAAGCTCGGCCCCCGGGTGGACAGCGCCGACCTGCCCCGCTTCTGCCTGCGGTTGGACGACTTCCAGGCCCGGTTCCTGCCGTCCGGCCAGCCGGAGTCCTTCAATGCCACGGTCACCGTCGACGGCCCGGACGAGCCGACCCGCCGCGCGGACTTCTCGGTCAACTCGCCGCTGCGGTTGAAGGACGCGAGCGTCTACCTGCTCGGCCACGGGTACGCCCCGGTGATCCGCTACACCGACCGGTTCGGCAACAGCCAACTCAGTGACGACCCGTTCCTCACCACCGGCGACATGGGTCTGACCAGCGAGGGGCTG
Organism: Micromonospora sp. NPDC048898; assembly: GCF_043198035.1. NCBI lineage: Bacteria > Bacillati > Actinomycetota > Actinomycetes > Micromonosporales > Micromonosporaceae > Micromonospora > Micromonospora sp. NPDC048898. The sequence continues at coordinate 245,583 of NZ_JBICUF010000004.1, read as the reverse complement.
GCGGCCTTCGCGGACGCGAACGTCGACCCGGCCACCGGCCAGCGCGCACCCGATCAGCAGATGGCGTTCACCGGCATCTACCTGCCCACGGCACCCGAGCAGGCACCGTTCGTGCGCTCGCAGTACCCGGCCGAGCGCAACCCGGTGCTGAACCTGGTCGCCTACCGGGGCAACCTCGGCCGGGACGCCGGTATCCCCGGCTCGATCTACCAACTCGACCAGCGGCAGGTGCGGACCGGCAAGGTGAAGGAGGTCGGCACCAAACTGCTCCGCAAGGGCGAGACCTGGACGTTGGACGACGGCTCCACCGTCGAGTTCCTGGGCACCGAGCGGTACGTCACCCTCTCCATCCGGCACGATCCCGGTGCGACCCCGCTGCTGTTCAGCTGCGCTGTCCTGCTGGTCGGGTTGATGGGCTCGCTGTTCGGTCGACGTCGCCGGGTCTTCTTCCGGGTGGTGCCGGGCGACCCCGCGAACGGATCTCCGACGGACGGTAGTAGCTTGATGGAGGCCGGTGGGTTGCCGCGCACCGACTATCCAGGGTTCGCCGACGAGTTCGCCCAGCTCGTGACCGCTGTCAGCGGTGCCGAGCGGGCTGGCACCGACGCTGACTCCAGCGACCGGGCCGGTGTGCGAGAAGGGACCGAGTGATGTCCGCGCTCTCCGACAATCTGGTGACCTTCGCGATCCTGACGTACCTCATCGCGATGATCAGCCACGCCGTCGAGTACGCGCTGGGCAACGCGCGTACCCGGGTCGCCGTGGCGTCGCCCGTCCGCGAGCTGGTGGGTGCGGGAGTCGGCGGTGGTGGCGGCGTCAGCCCGAAGTCACCCGCACCGGTCCCGCCGCCGGCCGGCGCTTCGGCGCGTCGGGCCCGAATCGCCGGCCTGGTCGCGGTGGGAGCCACCGCGCTCGCCGCCGTGCTGCACCTCGCTGCTCTGGTCACCCGCGGTCTCGCGGCGGACCGGATGCCCTGGGGCAACATGTACGAGTTCGTGCTCACGGTGACGTTCATCGGGGTCGCCGCCTGGCTCGTGGTGCTGTGGAAGCGGCCGTCGCTGCGCAAGCTCGGGCTGTTCCTCACCCTGGTGATGGTGCTGCTGGTGGCCACCGCCGAGCTGGTCCTGTACGTGCCGATCGTGCCGCTGGTGCCAGCCCTGAACTCGTACTGGTTCGTCATCCACGTCTCGACAATCGTCTTCGCGTCCGGCATCTTCCTGCTCGGCGCGGTGCCGGCGGTCGGCTTCCTGATGCGCAACGGGTACGAGCAGGGCAAGCGGAGCTTCCCGTACACCCTGGCGAAGCGGCTGCCCGGCGCGGTCGGCCTGGAACGGTTGACCTTCGCGCTGCACGCGTTCGCGTTCCCGGTCTTCACCTTCGCGGTCATCGCCGGCGCGATCTGGGCCGAGGCGGCCTGGGGTCGGCCGTGGGGCTGGGACCCGAAGGAGACCTGGGCGTTCATCTCCTGGGTGGTCTACGCCGGCTACCTGCACGCCCGCGCCACGCCCAGCGTCAAGCGCAACGTGGCCACCTGGCTCGCGGTGCTCGGCTTCCTCACCATGCTGATGAACCTGTTCGGCGTGAACATCTTCTTCACCGGCCTGCACTCGTACGGCGGGCTGGACTGATCCGGTAGGCGGCGGCACTGATCCGGTAGGCGGGCGCGCGGGCCGGTGGGCGGCACGCGGGCCGGTGGGCGGCATGCGGGCCGGCGGGCGACGTGGGCGGTGTGCGGGCCGGTCACGGCTCGCGATCCGGTTGCCAGGTGCGCAGGGCCCGCTCGACCTGGATGGTGATCTGGTAGGACACCTCGGGTAGGTCGGCCAGCTCGATCCGTTCGCCGCGCAGGGCCAATTGGGCGTGCAGCTCCCGGGCGACGGTGTCGCGCAGCTCGACCAGCAGGGGCGACAACCCGTCCGGGTCACCGACGACATAGGCGTCCGACATGCACTCACCCTGCTCTGACGCCCCGTCGATGCGCCAGGATCGGTGAGATGTGTCCGCCGGGCTTGACTCGGCCCAGGTCTGGGCAGTGGGGTGTCTCGCGCCCGGCTGTCCGCCCTTGATCGACTCGGGTTTCAGGAAGGCGCGGTGTCCGGCGGGCCGGATGCAACCGACTTCATGAAACCCGAGTGGATCCTGCCGTGGCGTAGTCGCGGTCAGCCTCCGAGCCAGCCCGGCACGTCGAGCCGGAACCAGTTGGCGGAGGCCATCGTGCGGAGGTCGTCCTCCATGGCGTCGACCCGTTCCGGGCCGAGGGTTTCGGCCCACTGTGCGCGTAGCCGGTCGAAGATCTCGGCCGAGCGACCCAGTCCGTCGGCACCGCGCGGGGTCACCCGGACCAGCCGGCGTCGGGCGTCGGTGGGGTCCTCGACCCGCTCCAGGTAGCCGACGGCGACCAGCCGATCGACGGTCTTGCCCGCGGCCTGTTTGGAGATGCCCAGCCGCTGGCCCAGCTCGGTGGCGGTGGTGCCGCCCGCGCCGACGGCCTGGAGCACGAACCCGTGCAGCGGTCGCAGCTCCGGATGCCCCTCCCGGGCCAGCTCGGCGTGCAGGTCGTCGATAAGCGTCTGGAAGCCGGCCAGCAGCAACAGCGGCAGCGCGAAGCCGGGGCGCGCGGGATCAGTGGTTGCCATGTTCGACAACCACGTTTACTATTTCGTCAACCACGTTGACTATCGTAACGTGCCCCGATCCAGACTCTGGAGAGCAGGTAACCATGTCCGTCTTCACCGCCCACACCGCTGAGACCGCACCCGCCGCCGCCCGTCGGCCCATCGAGGGAGTACGCGGCCGGTTCGGCTGGCTGCCCACCCCGGTGGCGCTGATGGCCGACTCGCCGCAGTTGCTCACCGGGTTCCTCACCGCCAGCACGGGCTTCGAGCAGACCGACCTCGCCCCGCTGGACCGGGAGGTGGTCATCCTGACGGTCTCCACCAGTCACGAGTGCCACTTCTGCGTCGCCCTGCACACCGGCAAGCTCACCCGACTCGGCGCGACCCCCGAGCTGATCACCGCGCTGCGTGCCGGCTCGGTGCTGCCCGAGCCGCGGTTGGAGGCGCTGCGCCGCTTCACGCTGGCCGTGCTCGACCACCGGGGTGCAGTGCCCGACGACAAGCTGGACGACTTCCTGGCCGCCGGCTACCAGCCCCGGCACGCGCTGGACGTGGTGCTCGGCGTCGGCGCGTACACCATGTCCACCTTTGCCAACCGGCTCACCCGGGCACCGCTCGACCCGCCACTGGCCCCCTACGCCTGGACGCCCACTGCCTGACCGAGGGCACCCGCGGACCCCTGCTCAGGCCGCCTGAAGGAAGTCGCGCAGCAGGGCGAGCATCTCGTCCGGGCGCTCCTCGTACAGCCAGTGCCCGCACTCCTCGATCACCTCGCCGCGCACGTCGTCGGCGTACCGGCGGACCTGCTCGGCGACCTGCCCGCCGAGGCTGGCCGCCGCGCCGACGGCCAGGACCGGCATCATCAGCTTCCTGTCTCGGTACGACGCGTTGTCAGCGATGTCCTGCTCGAACGCCCGGAAGTAGGCGAAGCTGGCCCGCAGATGTGCCGGGTCGCGCAGGTGACTCGCGAACTCCTCGATGTCCGGCGCGGCGATGCTGCCCTTGCGCACCATGAGGGCGTCGGTGAACCTGTCCACCCAGAGCGACTCCCGCCCCTTGACAAGTTCCTCCGGGAGCCCGTTGCCGAGAGAGAAGTAGCCGAAGTTCCACACCCCCGGCCCGGCCGCGGTGAGCGCGGGGAACGTGTAGATGCTCTCGTCGGGGATCGGCGCCTCGGTGAGCACCAGCCGACTCACCCGCTGCGGATGGGCGGCGGCATACGCGTACGCCACCATGGTCCCCAGATCGTGCCCGACCAGCCGCAGCTCGCTGACCAGGCCAAGTTGGTCGAGTAGTCCGTGCAGGTCGGCTGCGGCGGTCTTCTTGTCGTAGCCGTCGGCCGGGGCGTCGCTGCCCCCGAAGCCGCGCAGGTCGGGTGCGACCACGTCGAAGGAACGCCCCAACTCGGGCAGCAGGTGCCGCCACATGTACCAGCATTGGGGGTACCCGTGCAGGAGCACCAGTGGCGGGCCGGTGCCGCCCCGAACGTAGTTCATGGCGATCTGGCCGACCCGCGCCCGCTGCTCGCTGAACCCCGCCGGTACCCGCTCACCACTCATCGCCGCCCCCGTCCGCCCCTGCCCTACCCGTTCGACCGCCTGCCATGCCTGCGAGGTCTGGGCCTGGCCCTTGATCCACTCTGCTTTCAGGAAGTCGGGCCATCCCAGGCCATTCGACACCCCGATCTCCTGAACTTGGTCATCGCGAGCGTCACAGCACCCGGCTTGGGTCGCTCGGGAGCCGGTGCGGGAGACTGGGCGGTATGGCGGCTCGTGGCTTCCCGTACACCGATCTCAAGGACTTCCTCGCGGCGCTGGAGCGCGCGGGGGAGTTGCGCCGGGTCGACGTCCCGGTCGACCCCACCCTGGAGATCAGCGAGGTGGTCACTCGCACGGTGCGGGCCGGCGGGCCGGCGTTGCTTTTCGAGCGTCCGACTCGGGGCGAGATGCCGGTGGCGATCAACCTGTTCGGCACCGAGAAGCGGATGGCGATGGCGCTTGGCGTCGACTCGCTGGACGAGATCGGTGCCCGGATCGGCGCGCTGGTCAAGCCTGAGCTGCCGGTCGGCTGGTCCGGCATCCGGGAGGGCCTTGGCAAGGTCATGCAGCTCAAGTCAGTGCCGCCGCGCAAGGTGAAGACCGCACCCTGCCAGGAGGTCGTCTACCGGGGTGACGACGTCGACCTGAACCGGCTGCCGGGGTTGCAGGTCTGGCCCGACGATGGCGGGATCTTCCACAACTACGGGTTGACCCACACCAAGCACCCGGAGACCGGCAAGCGCAACCTGGGCCTGTACCGCCTCCAGCAGCACGGCCGCAACACCCTGGGCATGCACTGGCAGATCCACAAGGACTCGACGGCCCACCACGCGGTCGCCGAGCGGCTCGGGCAGCGTCTCCCGGTCGCGATCGCGATCGGTTGCGACCCGGTCGTCTCGTACGCGGCCAGTGCCCCGCTGCCCGGCGACATCGACGAGTACCTGTTCGCCGGGTTCCTGCGCGGCGAGCGGGTGGAGATGGTCGACTGCCTCACCGTGCCGTTGCAGGTGCCGGCGCACGCGCAGATCGTGCTGGAGGGCTACCTGGAGCCCGGTGAGCGGCTGCCCGAGGGGCCGTTCGGCGACCACACCGGCTTCTACACCCCGGTCGAGCCGTTCCCCGTGCTGCACATCGAGGCGATGACGATGCAGCGCAAGCCGGTCTACCACTCGATCGTCACCTCGAAGCCGCCGCAGGAGGACCACGGCCTCGGCAAGGCCACCGAGCGGATCTTCCAGCCCCTGCTCAAGTTGATGATCCCGGACATCGTCGACTACGACCTGCCGGCCGCCGGTGTCTTCCACAACTGTGCGATCGTCTCGATCCGCAAGCGCTACCCGAAGCACGCGCAGAAGGTCATGAACGCGATCTGGGGCGCGCACCTGATGTCGCTGACCAAGCTGATCGTGATCGTCGACGAGGACTGCGACGTGCACGACTACAACGAGGTCGCCTTCCGGGCCTTCGGCAACGTCGACTACGCCCGCGACCTGCTGCTCACCGAGGGCCCGGTGGACCACCTCGACCACTCGTCGTACCAGCAGTTCTGGGGCGGCAAGGCGGGCGTCGACGCGACCCGCAAGCTGCCCACCGAGGGCTACACCCGCGGTTGGCCGGAGGAGATGAGCATGGCCCCGGAGGTCACGGCCCTGGTCGACAAGCGCTGGAAGGAGTACGGGATCTGATGGCCGCCGCCGACAACCCCCGCGATCTTGCACTTTCGGTCCCCGATTCACCCCCTTCCGCCCCTTCTGCCCCGACAGAAAGTGCAAGATCGCGGGAGCGGGAGCGGGAGCGGGAGCGCGGGCGGGTGCGGGCTTTTCTGGAGCTGGTCAAGATCGAGCACTCGGTGTTCGCGCTGCCGTTCGCGTTTCTCTCCGCGTTGACCGCGATGCAGGTCAACGGTGGGCACGTGCGCTGGTGGGACCTGCTGCTGATCACTGTGGCGATGGTCGGCGCGCGGACGTTCGCGATGGCCGCCAACCGGATCCTCGACCGGCGGATCGACGCGCGGAACCCGCGTACCGCCAACCGGGAACTGGTGACCGGCGCGGTGAGTGTGCGGACGGCCTGGACCGGCGCGGCCGTCGCGGTGGTGGTCTTCCTCGCCGCCGCCGCCCTGCTCAACCCGCTCTGCCTGGTGCTCGCGCCGCTCGCCGTGGTGCCGTTGGTCGTCTACCCCTACGCCAAGCGGTTCACCAACTGGCCGCACGCCATCCTCGGGATCGCCCAGGCGGTCGGCCCGGTCGGCGCGTGGTTGGCGGTCACCGGCACCCTGGACGGCTCCTGGCCCGCGTGGCTGCTCGGCGCCGCGGTCGGGCTGTGGATCGGCGGCTTCGACCTGATCTACGCCTGCCAGGACTCCGAGGTCGACCGGGAGATCGGCGTGCACAGCGTGCCCGCGCGCTACGGTCGCCGCTTCGCGCTGCACGCCTCCACTGTCGCGCACGTGGTGACCTTCGCGCTGTTCATCTGGTTCGGCGGGCTGATCGGCCTGGGCTGGCTCTGGTGGATCGGGCTCGCACTGACCGCTGTGGCGTTCGGCTACCAGCACCTGGTGGTCACCCCGACCGATCTCAGCAAGGTCAACCGGGCGTTCTTCACCGCCAACGGGTTCGTCGGCATCGCGCTGTTCGTCTTCGCCCTGCTCGACCTGGTGATCCGGCTCGACCTGCGGCCCTGAGGAGGCTCGACCTGCGGCCCTGAGGCGGCCCGGACGGTGGATCCCGGGGGTGCGCACCAGCGGACCGGCCGGACCAGGCAGGCTGGGGGCATGCGCGAACCATGGGTGGTCGGGGTCTCCGGGGCCTCCGGCACGCCATACGCGGCGGCCGTTCTCGGGGGCCTGCTCGACGCGGGCGAGTCGGTGGACCTGATCGTGTCCCGGGCGGCACGGCTCACCGTGCTCGACGAGACCGGCCGACCGTTTCGCGACGGGCACTGGGCCGAGGATCTCGCCGGCTGGCTCGACCGGGACCTGACCGGAGCGGACGTGCGGCACTGGCCCGCCGGCGACCTGGCCGCCGGGCCGAGCAGCGGCTCCTACCGGGTACGTGGGATGGCCGTGGTCCCGGCCAGCACGGCAGCCTGCGCGGGCATCGCGATCGGGCTCTCCAAGGACCTGTTGCAGCGCGCCGCCGAGGTCAACCTCAAGGAACGGCGGCCGGTGGTGGTGGTCCCCCGGGAGACACCGGTGACCCGCAGTCACCTGGAGCACCTGATCGCGCTGCACGACGCCGGCGCGGTGGTGCTACCGGCCAGCCCTGGCTTCTACGGGGCGGGTGCGGCGGCCAGCGCCCAGCAGTTGGTCGACTTCGTGGCCGGCAAGGTGCTGGACGCGCTCGGCGTCCCGCACACCCTGTTCCGAAGGTGGGCCGGCCAGCTCGGCGCGGCCCGGAGCTGAGCTGACGCGCTTATCGCGCGTCATGCCGCCCGGTCGACCGAAGTGGGACGCGGACCGGACTGGTGTCCGGTCCGCGTGGCGTTGTCCGCACCAGTTCAGTACATGCCGGCGTTGGCCGGACCCGGCCCGGTGGATGCGGCCGGCCCCACATTGCGTGGCTTTCCGACCTCGTCCACCTCGTCCAGCATGCCCTCCCCCTCAAGCAGGGCCCGCACCTCGGATTCCCGAAACCGGCGATGCCCGCCTGGAGTCCGGATGCTTCCTATCCGGCCGGCCGCCGCCCATCTCGTCACAGTCTTCGGGTCCACCCGAAACAGCGCGGCGACCTCACCCGGTGTCAGCAGGCGATCTCCAGTGTCCACAGCCCCCTCCTCGCGTCGACGAAGCCCCTGGCTGAACACACTGCCCCCGGCTGGTGCGAGCCCAGAGCCGTCATGAGGGACGTATGGCAATTACAGCACCAGGAGACTGGCCTGTCCGCCAAACGCGAAAAATGCACTGACTGGGAAGTTAGTAAATGGTACGGGCGGAACCCCTGCCTTGACTGTCGGTTTGTGAACAGTTACCCACTGCTCCGTCCAACGGATGCCGAAGGCGTCGCGTTACGCGTAACCGGTTAAGGTCACTCTCCGTGGACGCCATCGACCTGAGCCTCGTCGACCTGCTGCGCGGCAACGCCCGCCTGTCGTACGCCGAGTTGGCCCGACAGGTGGGCCTCTCGGCCCCGGCCGTACACGAGCGGGTCGGCAAGCTGGAGAGCAGCGGCGCGATCCGGGGTTACCGCGCGGACGTGGAACCGGAGGCGATCGGGCTGGGCGTCACCGCGCTGATCGGGATCGTCGAAGACTCCGGCGCCGACAGCGACGACATGCTCGAGTCGCTGCGGGTGCTGCCCGAGATCGAGTCCTGCTACTTCATGGCCGGCGTGGAGTCGTTCCTGCTCAAGGCGCGGGTAGGCACGATCGCCGAGTTGGAGCAGCTGATCGTGCGGCTCAACCGGACCCCGGGGGTCGCCTCCACCCGCACCGCCATCGCACTCTCCACCAAATGGGAGAACCGCCCACAGCCGGTCGGTCCACCGGCGGCCTGACCGCCGCGTACCCCTGGGGATGCCGACCCGCGTCACATGCGGTCCGGGCCGCGCCGACCCCCGCTGGCCTGCTTGCTACGTTTCCCGCGTGACACATCACGACCGGTGCGACGCGGCCAGCCGGACCTGGGTGACGGAGGCCATCGCCGCCGTCGAGGCGGACGCGAACCGCTCGGCCGACACCCACCTGCTGCCGTTCCCGCTGCCCCGGGCATGGGGGATCGACCTCTACCTCAAGGACGAGTCCTCCCACCCCACCGGCTCGCTGAAGCACCGGCTGGCCCGCTCGCTGTTCCTCTACGGGCTCTGCAACGGCTGGATCGGGCCACGCACCACGATCGTCGAGGCGTCGTCGGGCTCCACGGCGGTCTCCGAGGCGTACTTCGCCCGGATGCTCGGTCTGCCGTTCATCGCGGTGATGCCCGCCTCCACCTCGCCCGAGAAGATCGCGCAGATCGAGTTCCAGGGCGGCCGGTGCCACCTGGTGGACGACCCCGCGACAGTGGTGGTCGAGGCGCGCTGGCTCGCGGAGGACTCCGGCGGGCACTTCATGGACCAGTTCACCTACGCCGAGCGGGCGACCGACTGGCGGGGCAACAACAACATCGCCGAGTCGATCTACGCGCAGTTGGAGCTGGAGCGGCACCCGATCCCGGCCTGGGTCGTGGTGGGCGCCGGCACCGGGGGCACCAGCGCGACAATCGGCCGGTACGCCAGGTACCGCCGACTCGCCACCAAGCTCTGCGTCGTCGACCCGGAGAACTCGGCGTTCTATCCGGCCTGGCTGGCCGCCGACTGGTCGGTGCGTACCGGAAAGGGGTCCCGGATCGAGGGCATCGGCCGGCCCACCGTGGAGGCGTCCTTCCTGCCCTCGGTGGTGGACCGGATGGTCCAGGTGCCGGACGCGGCGTCACTGGCCGCGATGCGCGCCGGGTCGGCGGTGCTCGGGCGTCGCGTGGGTGGCTCCACCGGCACCAACCTGTGGGGCGCGTTCGGCCTGATCGCCGGGATGCTCGCCGAGGGCCGGACCGGCTCGGTGGTCACCCTGATCTGCGATCCCGGTGACCGGTACACCGACACCTACTACTCCGACGACTGGGTGGCCGCCCAGGGCCTCGACCTGACTGCGCACCTGGCCGCCATCGACCGCTTCCTGGCCGGCGGAGCCTGGCCCGCCTGAACCGCCCAGCGGGGCCGGGCATCGCTCAGCGTGGGTCGATCCGTTCGGCCAGCCCGGGGTAGCGCACCACGTAGCCGCTGTCGTCCAGGTCGATGTCGGCAGTGAAGGTGCCGCTGGCGAACCGCACCCGACCCGGCCCGAGCCCGGTGTAGATCTGCTCGGCCGGCACCACCTCCAGGCCGGGCAGCAGCACCCAGGCGACGGTGATCCGGTGCGCCACGTCGGCCGGCTCGGCCCTCATCCGGAGCCGGTGGACCGGCAGGGTGTTGAACAGCGGTGAGCCGCTCAGGTCGACGTCGAGCGCGTCGGCCAGCCGGTCCGGGTCGTCGGTGCCCGGCAGACCGGCCCGGGGATGACCGGCCGCGACCAGAGCCTTGTCCAGGTCGCCCTGCTCGGCGGTCGTCACCCGCCACCGGCCCGCGGCACGCTCCAGCGTCACCCGGCGCAGCCAGCCGAGCCCTTCGGCCTCGACCTCGACCCGCGTGGTGGCCCAGTCCGGCGTGGTGGTCAGCTGGTAGCGGGCGGTCCAGGGGATCGGGTCCACGGCGAGCAGGGTGCCCCGGGCCGCCAACCCGTGGCCGTCGTCGAGCAGCACCTGCTCGCTGCCGGCGGTGTCCGTCCGGGACCAGAAGATCGACTTCGGCATGGTCGGCATGAGCCGGACGTTACGCGACCGGGCCGACATTGGCAGGGCATGCGCGAACGCCGCCGCGAAGCATGGGCTTCGCGACGGCGTTCGGTGGATCAATTCAGTGGGTACGCGCCGGCGGCCGCCCGCCGAAACCGCGCCGGTCGTCACGCGGGCGCTCGTCACGCGGCCGGTCGTCCCGACCACGGCTCTCCGGACGGAAACCGCCGCGAGTGTCCCGGTCACCGAAGCGCCGCTCACCGGTCGGCCGGTCGCCCCGGCCATCCCGGTCACCGAACTGCGGCCGGTCACCGAACCGACGCTCGCCCTGCGGACGGTCGCCGTAACCCCGGGTGTCCCGGTCGGCGTAGCGGCGCTCACCGGTCGGCCGGTCGCCGTAGCGGCGCTCGCCCTGCGGCCGGTCGCCGTACTGGCGGTCGCCCTGCGGCCGGTCACCGTACTGGCGGTCGCCCTGCGGACGGTCGCCGTAGCGGCGCTCGCCGGTCGGGCGATCGCCGTAGCCCCGGTCGCCGGTCGGCCGGTCGCCGTAGCCCCGGTCGCCGGTCGGGCGGTCGCTGTGGCGCCGCTCGCCGGTCGGGCGGTCGCCGTAGCGGCGCTCGCCCTGGGGACGGTCGCCGTACTGGCGGTCACCCTGGGGACGGTCGCCGTACTGGCGGTCACCCTGGGGACGGTCGCCGTACTGGCGGTCACCCTGGGGACGGTCGCTGTGGCGCCGCTCGCCGGTGGGTCGGTCGCCGTAGCGGCGCTCGCCGCCCGTGCGGTCGCCAAACCGGCGCGGGCCTCCGGACCGGTCGTCGAATCGACGCGAACCGCCGGAGCGGTCGCCAAAGCCCCGCGACTCCACCTCGACGCGAACCGGGACGCCGCTGGGCTCACGGGCACCGACCAGCTCGGCCAGTGCCGCGTCGCCGACCCGCACCCGGGTCTCGGCCGGCGCGACGCCAGCCTTCTCCATCATCGCCAGGGTGGTGCGGCGCTGCTTGGGCAGCACCAGCGTGGCTACCGCGCCGGACTCGCCCGCACGGGCCGTGCGCCCCGCCCGGTGCAGGTAGTCCTTGGGGTCCTTCGGCGGGTCGACGTGCAGCACCAGGGTGACCCCGTCGACGTGGATGCCCCGAGCCGCCACGTCCGTGGCGACCAGCACGTTCATCCGGCCCTCGCGGAACTCGGCCAACGTCTTGGTACGCATCCGCTGGGTCTTGCCGCCGTGCAGCCCGCCGGCGCGGACGCCGACCGCCGCGAGTTGCTCGACCAGCCGGTCCACCCCGAGCTGGGTACGGGCGAAGACCATCGTCCGGCCGTCCCGGGCGGCGATCGAGGCCGCCACCGGGAACTTCTCGTGCGGCGGAATCAACAGCATGTGGTGATCCATGGTGGACACCGACGCGGTGGACGGCGCCGTGGAGTGGGTCACCGGGTCGGTCATGAACCGCTTGACCAACGCGTCGACGTCACCGTCCAGGGTGGCCGAGAAGAGCAGCCGCTGGCCGTTCGCGGGAGTCTTCGCCAGCAGATCGGTCACCTCGGGCAGGAAGCCCATGTCGGCCATCTGGTCGGCCTCGTCGAGCACCGTGACCTCGACGTCGTCGAGCTGGCAGATGCCCCGCTCGATCAGGTCGCCGAGCCGGCCCGGGGTGGCCACGATGATCTCCACGCCGCGGCGCAGAGCGTCGATCTGACGGTCGTACGGAACACCACCGACGGCGGTCTTCAGGAAGATGCCGACGGACTTGCCCAGCGGCACCAGTGCGTCGTTGACCTGCATGGCCAGCTCGCGGGTGGGGACCAGGACCAGGGCGCGCGGACGCATCGGCCGGGCCCGGTTGCGGGTTGCCAGCCGGGCGATCATCGGCAGGCCGAAGGCGAGCGTCTTGCCCGAACCGGTCTGCCCGCGGCCCAGCACGTCGCGGCCGGCCAGCGCGTCCGGAACGGTGGCCCGCTGGATCTCGAACGGGCTGGTGATGCCCTGCTGCGCCAGCGCGCGGACCAGCGGCTCGGGCAGGCCGAGGGACGCGAAGCTGATCGGATCGGCGGTCGCCGTCGGGGCCGGCTCCGCCGGCTGGGCGGCGGTGTCGACCGGTGCGGTGCCGGTCTCGCTCGGGGAGGCGTCGAGCTGCTCCCGGGCGGTGTCGGTCGTCGGGGCCGGGTGGGAAACGGACGGAACAGTGCTGGGGTCAGCAGAGGTGGTCAACAAAAGCCTTTCGAGCGGGGCGCATCTTCGCGATGGCCTGCCGCGGCTGTGCCGCCGGATCGCCCGCAAGACCGCCCAGGGGCGCGCACCACGCGCGCCGGGTCAGTGATCTCCACCAGTGTACGGCGAACCGGCGAAGCCGCCAGCCGGTTGCCGGACGGTAGTGGGCGGACTCACCATCGTTCCCACCCGGCGACTCACCCGTTGAGCACGCTGCCCACCAGACCGTCCAGGGCGTCACCGGCGAGCAGTACGACCATGACGCTGATCGCCACCAGCAGCCCCAGAGCGGCGGCCAGGACGATCATCACCCGGGTGTTTCGGGACCGTTCGGCCGGACTGTCCGCCCAGCCCTGGGCCAGGATGTGCCCGGTCAGCGACCCGGAATTCTCCACCGCGTTGGCGGGCATCGCGATCGTGGCGAAGCCCGGCCCGTCGCCGCTGCCGTAGACGGTGCCGGCCAGGTCGGAGCCGCCGTCGTGCCGTCCCGCGCCGGCGTTGCCCGTGCCCCGCGCGACGAAGCCGCCGTCGTGCCGTCCTCCGCCGGTGCTGCCCGCCCGTTGTCCGGCCGAGTTCCCCGAAGGGCTGCCCGTGGACCCGGTCCCTCGCGAGTTTCCGCTGCCACTCCCACCCGGCTGGGGAGTGCCGGTGGTGGACGGCGGCCAGGTCGGCAGGGCCGGTGCCGGTACCACCGGCGGCGCGGAGACGGGTGCGCCGGCCCACCCGTCGCGGGATGTCGGGTGTGTCGTAGAGGCGGTGGACGCCCACCCGCCTGGCGCCGCGGAAACCGACGCGCTGGGTCGTACGCCGGGCGTGTCGATCATGGCCGGCGGTGGCGGAAACGGCGGTGCCGGCATCGGACCGGGCGGACTCGGTGGCGCGGGCACGGGCGGACCGGGCGGCGGCAGGGGCGGGCTCGGGATGGGCGGTGCCGGCGGGCCCGGGATGGGTGGCATCGGCGGGGGCGGCGGGGTCGGGGGACCCGGAACGGGCGGAACCGGACCGGGTGACGGCGTGGGTCGGGGCCCAGGCGTCGGCATCGGCTCGGGCGGGAACGGGCCCGGGGCTGGCGCGGGCTCCGGCTCGGGAGGCGACGGCTGGGTTGGCCCGGGGCCGGGTGGCGTGGGTGCGGGCTCCGGCTCCGGAGTCGACGGTGCCGACGGCCGGGCGGGATCGGGTGCCGGGTCGGATGATTCGGGACGCACCGGCGCGGCTCGGTATACGGCCGGCACGCTACGGGCGTCCGGGGCACCCGTGGCACCGGGGGTGGCCCGGCTGCTGCCGGGAACCGTGGCGCTGGCCCGGCTGCTGCCGGGCACCGTGGCGCTGGCCCGGGCGGGCCTGGTCGAGTCGTTGCGTTGCCCAGGCAACGAGACCCCGGCGGAGTCGGCCGGGCTGGCCGAGCCGGTCGGGCTGGCCGAGCCGGTCGGGCTGGCCGAGCCGGTCGGGCTGGCCGAGCCGGTCGGGCTGGCCGAGCCGGTCGGGCTGGCCGAACCGGCGGAGCTGGCCGAACTGGCCGAGCCGGTCGGGCTGGCGGCACCGGTCGAGCTGACGGAGCTGGCCGAGCTGGTCGAGCCGACGGACCCGCCCGGGCTGGCAGCACCGGTCAGGCTGGCAGCACCCGTCGGGCTGGCGGCACTGGCGGCACCGGCCGCACGGTAGGTGGTTGCGGTGACCGGGGCGCTGGCCGGCAGGTCACTGCGAAGAGCCCCGGCGGTCGCGACGCTGGCCCGGGCCCGGACGGGTGCGGCAGCCTGGTCCGGGCGGTCTCCGGCGGGTGCCGACTGGCCGGCGCTCGGGACGGTGACAGCGGCCTGTCCGGCACCCAATCTGGTGACTGCCGGCTGCCCGGGGGCCGGTTCTGTGGCGTTCGGTTGTCCGACCTCCGGCTGTCCGGAGTGCGGGCCGGGGACGTCCGCGGCGACGCTGCCGCTGTCGAGAGCAGCGTCGTCGGTGGTGGTGGCGTCGCCACCACCGACGACGGAGGCGTCGCCGGAGACCGGGCCGGCGTGAGGAGCGGCCGGGCTGGCGTCACGAGCGGCCGGACTGGCGTCAGGGGTGACCGGGCCGGCGTCAGTGGTGCCCGGGCCGGCGTGAGCAGTGGCCAGGTCGGCGTCACGAGTGGCCGGGTCGGCGTCAGGGATGGCTGCGGGGGCGTCGGTGCTGGACGCCGGGTCGGCGGTGCCCGGCCCTGACGGGTCGGGTTGGCCGACCACGGGGTCGACAGTCTGCGCCGGATCACTCTGCTCGGCCATCTCCGCCCTCCGTGCCATGCTCGCACCCGGACCCGTGACGTCGAGTCGGATGTGCCTGGTTGTCACGGTGCCACAGATCTTCCCGAGCGGACAGCCGGAGCCGGTCGTGGCGGATCAACCGGTGGCGCTGGGGCTGCCCGGCGAGCTGCCGCTGCCCGTCACGCTCGTGCTGGCCTTCAGTGTGGTCGTCGGTTTGATGCTGCCCGGCGCGCTGGTCGGCGCCGAGGGCAGGGTCGTCGGCGTGTTGTCGGGGGTGGGAGGCGGCGACGCGCTCTCGGTCGGCGTCGGCGACGGCGTCGGCGACGGCGTGGGCGTCGCGCTGCCGGTGGGCGTCGGGGTGGCCGACTCCGTCGGCTTCGTGGTCGGCGTCGTGGTCGGCGTCGGCTTCGTGCTCGGCGTCGGGTTGGGCGTCGGCTTCGTGGTGGGTGGCGTGACCGGCGGGGGCGGAACGGTCACGACCGGTGCCGGCACCGCGCCGATCACCCGGGTCGCGGCATAGAGCCGAGACCAGCTGACCACGGAGATCTTGACGACATCGCCGGTGGTGGGCGCCTGCACCATCTTGCCGTTGCCGATGTACATGGCGACGTGGTGGATCGTCGTCCAGCTGCTGCCGGAAGCGAAGAAGAGCAGGTCACCGGGGAGCAGCGCGCCCTGCGGGACGGTCCGGCCGCGGGTGGCGGCGTACTGGTCGCGGGAGACCCGCGGCAGGTCGAAGTAGTCGGCGCCCGGGGACCGGTACGCCGCCCACATCAGACCGGAGCAGTCGAACTGGTTCGGACCCTCCTCGGACCACTTGTACGGGTCACCGAGCTGGGCCAGCGCGTAGCGGACCGCGGCCATCGCCCGAGGGTGGGCGGCCATCCCGCTGACGTTCTGGTTGCTGACGTAGCCGGCGCCGTACTGCTGCTCGGCGGCCTCCTGCTGGCGTTCGATCTCGATCAGCTGGGCGGAGTTGTCCCGGCGCAGCTTGAGCAGACCCGCCTCGGCCGTGCGGAGTGCCGTCTCGCCCGTGGTGAACTCCGCCTCGGCGGCGGTGAGCAGCTCCTTGGCCTCGGTGTGTTTCTGGTAGGCGGCCTGCTCGGCGGCACGGGCGCGGGCCAACTCTCCGGCCACCCCGGTGGTGCCGCCCTCGACCTTCTCGCCGCGGGTGATCTGCTGCAGGCGGCTCAGCCCGCGGAGGTCCTGCGCGAAATCACCGGGCGGCAGTGCGGCGTCCGCCTTGACGGCGTCCGCGGCGGCGGCGTCGGCGGCCTGCTGGGCTTGGAGCAGGGCGTCCTGCGTGGTCGCGAGCGCCTTGCCGGCGGCATCGAGCTGGGCCTGCGCGTCTGTGCGTTTCTGGCGGCTCTTCAGCAGCGTCTCGCCGAGCGTGCCGACCTGGGTCTGGGCGGCGTAGATCTGGGCGGCCAGCGGGCCGGTGCCGATGGTGCCCACCGGCGGCGACGGAACACCGCCGAGGGGTGGGCCGCCGGGCAGTTGGGGCGCGCCGACGGCCGGCGGGCGGGCGCCGGTGTCCGGGATCGTCGTGGGTATTGCCGGATCGGCGTACGCGGGGGTGGCCATTACGGCGGCGGCGATTGCGCCGAGCAGGGCGGCCCAGAGCTTCGGACGCAGCACTGGCGAGATCACCGGGCTCCGTCGTCGCTGCCGTCGCCCGCGCCCGCTGTAGACCATTCCGCTCCCCGTCCGACTGCTCGTCGCCGCGCTCGGTGGGCGCGGCCGTCGGGACGGTACCAGTGTGTGTGTCCCGCCCCACCTTTGTTACTACCCCACCCTGGGACCGATGTCGATGCGTGGCCGGGTTACGGGAGCCTGAGAGTTCGGTGAGGTGGGTCGCTGTCGCCGACCGTGCCGCCGCGGTGCTCGCCCCTCCGACGTACGCTCGATCCGACCGCAGGTGGAAGGGACGTGCCATGGACGCCGGACTCAAGCGTGAGCTCGAAGCGAAGGTGTACGCCGGTGAGCGGCTGACCCGCGAGGACGGGGTCGCCCTCTACGAGAGCGACGACCTGACCTGGTTGGGGCGGCTCGCCCACCACAAGCGCACCGAGCTCAACGGCGACCGGGTGATGTTCAACGTCAACCGGCACCTCAACCTGACCAACGTCTGCTCGGCGTCCTGTGCGTACTGCTCGTTCCAGCGCAAGCCGGGCGAGAAGGACGCGTACACGATGCGCATCGACGAGGCGGTCCGCAAGGCCAAGGAGATGGAGGACGAGCAGCTCACCGAGCTGCACATCGTCAACGGCCTGCACCCCACGCTGCCCTGGCGCTACTACCCGAAGGTGCTGCGCGAGCTGAAGGCGGCGCTGCCCGACGTCAAGCTCAAGTGCTTCACGGCGACCGAGGTGCAGTGGTTCGAGAAGATCAGCGGTCTGAGCGCCGACGAGATCCTCGACGAGCTGATGGACGCCGGCCTGGAGTCGCTGACCGGCGGTGGCGCGGAGATCTTCGACTGGGAGGTCCGGCAGCACATCGTCGACCACGCCTGCCACTGGGAGGACTGGTCGCGCATCCATGCCCTCGCGCACCGCAAGGGCATGAAGACGCCGGCGACGATGCTGTACGGCCACATCGAGGAGCCCCGGCACCGGGTCGACCACGTGTTGCGGCTGCGTGAGTTGCAGGACGAGACCGGCGGCTTCGCGGTCTTCATCCCGCTGCGCTACCAGCACGACTTCGTGGACTCGGCGGACGGCAAGATCCGTAACCGGATCCAGGCGCGCACCACGATGGCCTCGCCGGCCGAGTCGCTGAAGACGTTCGCCGTGTCCCGGCTGCTCTTCGACAACGTGCCGCACCTGAAGAACTTCTGGGTGATGCACGGGCTGTCGGTGGCCCAGCTCTCGCTGAACTTCGGCGTGGACGACCTGGACGGCTCGGTCGTCGAATACAAGATCACGCACGACGCCGACTCGTACGGCACCCCGAACACGATGCACCGCGACGACCTGCTGCACCTGATCTGGGACGCCGGTTTCCAGCCGGTCGAGCGGGACACCCGCTACAACGTGGTCCGGGAGTACGACAAGGCCCCGTCGCTGGCCGAGCGCCGCGCCGAGCCGCAGCAGGTCTGGGCCTGAGCCACCACGTACCCTCGCAGTCGATGACCGAGAAGACTGGTTCCCAGCAGCAGGGCGGGTCCGAGCAGCAGGGCGGGTTTCCCCGCCGGGACGCCGAGGGGCGCATCCGTACCCTGGGTGATCTGCTCGGGGTGTGCCTGGCCGGCCTGGTCATCGGTGCGCTGGCGCTGGTGTTGTTCGACTGGGGGTTCGCCTCGATCGGCGCCGGCGACTTCGGCCACACCAACGGCTGGCTGGCCGTGATCCTGCCGGCCTGGTTGTTCTGGGACGATTTCCGGGCCTGGGAGTTCGGCGCGGCCCGGGTGGTGTCGGCGGTGGTCGCCGCCACCGTCGGGGTGGTCGTCGGGCTGCTGGTCGCCGGTCTGGTCGCCGGCCTGCCGCCGCTGCTGTCCGGGACGTTGGCGGCGGTGGCGTTCACGGTGGTGTACGCGACGGTCTGGTTCCCCGGTGTCCGCTGGCTGACCCGCCGGACCGGCTGACCGCGACCGCCCGCTGGGCGGATCGACTTTCCCGCCGACAGCGGCGGGCGACGGAGAGAACGGAGTGGTGCAGGTGAGCGCCGCGCTGAAGTACACGCTGGCCCGGATCGGGCTGTTCGTCGCCGTGCTGGCGGCACTCTGGCTCGTCGACCTGAACGTGTTCCTGAAGCTGATGTTGGCGCTGGCCTTCTCCGCGGCGCTCTCCTTCTTCCTGCTGCGCGGTTGGCGGGACGAGCTGGCGGGTGAGATGGCCACCGCCACCGAGCGCCGTCGCGCCGAGAAGGAACGCCTCCGCTCCGCCCTGGCCGGCGAAAACGAAGACCCCACCCCTCCCGCCCCCACCGAAGACCCCGACGCCCGGCGTTGATCATGAGGTTATTGCCACGACACGCCCCCGGGCGGTCGGGCAACAACTCCATGATCAACGGGGCGGGGCGGGTTACCAGTTGGTGGAGTTGGGGGCCTTGGGCCAGGGCTTTGAGAGTGGCTTGATCAGGTACGCGATGCCGCCGGAGCCGCCGGAGACGCCGCCGCTGGCGTTGGTGCGCTTGGTCCGCAGCCAGATCTGCTCGAACTGCGCACGCTTGTAGACGTTGCGCACCACGTCGTTGCTGGACGAGGCGGGGTCGTTGACGATCACGTCGCCGTCGGCGGTGAAGCCGACCACCACGAACAGGTGCCCGGAGGTGCCGTAGTTCGCCCCGTCCAGCTCACTGGCGAGGAAGGACTGGCTGGTCACGACGGGGATGCCGGCGGCGATGAAACGCTCCAGCTCGTCCAGTGAGTGCAGGCGGGTCACCCGACCCTCCAGCCCGGGGAAGCTGGCCGCGTACGCGGTGTTGAACGGCCAGTTGCCGGCCCCGTCGTACGCGTAGTCGAAGGTCATCCGGGCCGCGTGGTTGACCGTCGGGTCGGGGTAGGCCGGGTCCACCCAGGAGGTGTCGGCCGGCGACGGTTTGCGCCCCCAGTACTCGACGACCATCTCGGTGGAGGTGGGCGAGCACCACGCCTCGCCGCCGCCGTCGTACTCGGGGTAGTGCCCGGCGTGCACGTTCTGCGAGTAGCGCGGCACCGGCAACTCGACGCCCCAGGCGATGTGCCCGGCGCTCGGCGGAACGGTGAAGCGGTCCGGCACGGTGGAGCTCATCGCGCCGAGCATCCGGACCACCGGCGCGGCGGTCTGCCCGGGTGCCCGGTAGAGGGTCAGCCGCAGCTGGTACGACCGCAGCAGCACCCCGGCGTCGGCGTCGTCGATGCTGAAGGTGTCGGTCCAGATCGTCGACCAGGGGTCGCCCTGCGGCTCGACGCTTGTCCGCCTGATGTCGGTGTCGCCGGACGCCCAGCGACCCATGACGTACCACGGGGTCTGGTCGCCGCTGGTGTAGCTGCCCTGCATCTCCACCTGGATCCAGGTGCCGGCGGGGGTCTCCGCGTTCCACGAGGCGATCAACTCGGTGGCGTCGAACCCGATCCGGGTCACCGGCGAGGTCCAGGTGCCGTACTCCCAGGTGCGGGTGCTGCCGGTGTGGGGGTCGGCGTACTCGGTGGTGCCGGCGGGGCGGGCCAGGGTGAGGCCCGCTCGGGCGCCGGGCACCACGCGGGTGCCGGCTCGGCTGCCCCGGTGCCAGTCGGCGGGCCCGGACCAGTCCTGGAAGGTGATCTGCTCGTCGTGACCGCTGGCCGGCGGGCGGCCGGCCAGCGCGGGTGCGGTGGTGGCGAGCAGGGTGAGCGCGGTGATGCCGGCGAGGGCGCCCGCGCGCAAGCGGGATCTGGCCATGAGTGCTCCGCGGTGTCGAGAGGGGCATCGTCGCCTGTCAGCTTTCCGCCTGGAAGGAAGTTTCGCCAGATGTTCATGGATGGAAAATCATTGCCGCCATGATGATCCGCCTGGGATGGTCAAGGTAACGATCGATATTGATATGACCATGTGACAGGTGGTGAAGTGTCCTTCACCGAGCGGGATCTCCCGCCCATCGAGGAGGTAGTCCATGGCCCTCCGCACGCCCATCCCTCTCCGCCGCGTCCTGGTGCTCGCCGTCGTCACCGGGCTGGGCATCGTCACCGTCGCCGCGGGCCCGGTCGCCGCCCGCCCGGCACCGGACCGCACTGCCGAGCCGGCCGCCGCCGGCTACCGGGTGCTCGGACCTCGTACCCTCGCCGACCGCAACGCGGTGGCCCGCACCGGAGCCGCCATCGACTACTCCGAGCACGGGGTCCTGCACATCTCGGCGACCGCTGGTGAGGCCGCCGCGATCGGCAGGCTCGGCTTCCGGCTCGAACCGCTCGCCCCGCCGCCCAACGCCGAGCGCGGCGCCGGCGAGATCGGCACGACGGCCTTCCCGCCCGCCGACTCCAACTACCACGACTACGCGGAACTGACAGCCGTCGTGAACCAGGTCGTCGCCGACCATCCGGCGATCGCCCGCAAGATCAGCATCGGTTCGTCGTACGAGGGCCGCGACCTGATGGCGGTGAAGATCTCCGACAACGTCGGCACCGACGAGAGTGAGCCGGAGATCCTGTTCAACTCCCAGCAGCACGCCCGTGAGCACCTGACCGTCGAGATGGCGATCTACCTGCTCAACCTCTTCACCGACAACTACGGCGGCGACTCCCGGATCACCAACGTCGTCAACAGCCGGGAGATCTGGATCGTGCCGACGGTCAACCCGGACGGCAGCGAGTACGACATCGCCACCGGGTCGTACCGGTCCTGGCGCAAGAACCGGCAGCCCAACAGCGGTTCGTCGAACGTCGGCACCGACCTGAACCGCAACTGGGGCTACAACTGGGGCTGCTGCGGCGGCTCGTCCGGCAGCCCCTCGTCGGATACCTACCGGGGGCCGTCGGCGTTCTCCGCGCCCGAGACGCAGGCGCTGCGCAACTTCGTCAACGGCCGGGTGGTCGGCGGCGTGCAGCAGATCAAGGCCAACATCGACTTCCACACGTACTCGCAGTTGGTGCTCTGGCCGTACGGCTACACCACGGCGAACACCGCGGCGGGCATGAGCGCGGACCAGTACAACACCTTCGCCACCATCGGTCAGCAGATGGCGGCCACCAACAACTACACCCCGGAGCAGTCCAGCGACCTCTACATCACCGACGGGGACAGCCTCGACTGGATGTGGGCCACCCACAACATCTGGGCGTACACCTTCGAGATGTACCCCGGCTCGGCCGCCGGCGGCGGCTTCTACCCGCCCGACGAGGTCATCGGAGCGCAGACCTCGCGCAACCGGGAGGCGGTGCTGCTGCTCAGCGAGTACGCCGACTGCCCGTACCGGGCCATCGGCAAGCAGTCGCAGTACTGCGGCGGTGGTGGCGGCACCACGGTCTGGTCGGACACCTTCGAGACCGCCACCGGCTGGACCGTCAACCCGTCCGGCACCGACACCGCCACGCTCGGCGCGTTCGAGTTGGGTGCCGCCCAGGCGACCACGTCCTCCGGCGCCAAGCAGCTCACCCCGTACGCCGGGTCCAACGACCTGGTCACCGGCCGGCTGGCCGGCTCGGCGCCCGGTGACCACGACGTCGACGGTGGCGTGACGAGCGCCAGGTCCCCGGCGGTGACCCTGCCGTCGTCCGGCACCCTGACCCTGTCGCTGGCCTGGTACCTGGCGCACGGGTCGAACGCCTCGTCGGCTGACTACCTGCGAGTGAGCGTGGTGCACAACGGCGGCACCACCGCGCTGCTCACCCAGACCGGCGCGGCCAGTAACCGCAACGGCAGTTGGGCGGTGGCCAACCTCAACCTCTCGCCGTACGCCGGCCAGTCGGTCCGCATCCTCGTCGAGGCGGCGGACGCCTCCGGAGCCAGCCTGGTGGAGGCGGCTGTGGACAACGTCACCATCACGTCCTCCTGATCGGGGTGGGGCCCCGTCCCGCCCGACGGGGCCCCACCACCCGCTCCCGAGCCTCCACATCCGGGACATATGCCTCCCCGCGGCTGCCAGGGTGCCTCCCGAGGGCTGCCGCCGGGATCGACAAGCGCCGTTCGATCCTTGATCGATCCGGCACGTCCCGGCGGTGCGCTACCGTCTTAGCGACCAGTCCGCAGCGAAGCCGGTGCGAAACCCGGCGCTGTCCCGCAACTGTGATGCCCCACCCGGCCGGTGGGGACGAGCCAGGTCGCCTACGGATCGGTCGCGATACGCGCTCTCGAGGAAGGGCGCCTCGTGGGCGGGCGTACGAAAGTCCCTGTCGGCGAAGCACCACACTCCTCGACCGACAGGAGGCCCCCATGTTCAGACGTACCCCTCGGCTCTTCGCCGCGACCCTCGCGGTGGCCGCGCTCGCCCTCGGCGCCTGCGCCGAGAAGGCCGACGACAAGCCCAGTGCCGGCACCGCGGCCGCCACCTACCCGGTCACGGTCGGCGCGCTCACTCTCGACAAGCGCCCGGAGAAGATCGTCGCGCTGTCGCCCACGGCCACCGAGATGCTCTTCGCGATCGGCGCCGGCCCGCAGGTGACAGCCGTCGACGACCAGTCGAACTACCCGGCCGACGCGCCCAAGACCGACCTCTCCGCCTTCCAACCGAACGCCGAGGCGATCGCCGGTAAGAACCCGGACCTCGTGGTGCTCTCCGACGACCGCAACAAGATCGTCGACCAGCTCGCCAAGCTGAAGATCCCGGTCTACCTGACGCCGGCGGCGACCAAGCTCGACGACTCGTACCGGCAGATCACCGAGCTGGGCACGCTGACCGGGCACGCCGACCAGGCCGCCGACGTCGCCACCCGGATGAAGGACGACATCGCCAAACTGGTCAAGGACCTGCCGCAGCGTGCCGAGAAGCTCACCTACTTCCACGAGCTGGGCCCGGAGCTGTACAGCGCGACGAGCAACACCTTCATCGGCTCGATCTACAGCCAGGTCGGTCTGACCAACATCGCCGACCCGGCCGACGCGGACGGCAAGAACGCCGGCTACCCGCAGCTGTCCCAGGAGTTCATCGTCAAGGCCGACCCGGACTTCGTCTTCCTGGCCGACTCCAAGTGCTGCCAGCAGAACGCCGACACGGTCAAGGCGCGCAGCGGCTGGGCGGGGCTCACCGCGGTCAAGAACAACCGGGTGATCGCGTTGGACGACGACATCGCCTCCCGCTGGGGGCCGCGCGTCGTGGACCTGCTCCGGATCATCATCGACGCGGTCGCCAAGGTGCCCGCGTGACAGTCGTCCGTCGGTGACCGGGCCGCTGCCCGCGGCTCGGCCTGCCGGGCTGCGGATGCGCTGGCTGGTCACCGGGGTGCTCGCGGTGCTCGTCGCGCTCGTCGTCGGGGTGTCGCTCGGCCCGGTGAGCCTGCCCCCGGGCAGCGTCGCCGCCGAGCTGCTCAACCTGATCCCGGGGGTGCACCTCGACAGTGGGCTGACCGAGCGGGAGATCGCGATCGTCACCGAGCTGCGGCTGCCCCGGGTGGTGCTGGGCCTGCTCGTCGGCGGCCTGCTCGCCATGGCCGGCGGGTGCTACCAGGGCGTGTTCCGCAACCCGCTGGCCGACCCGTACCTGCTGGGTGTGGCCGCGGGCGCCGGCCTCGCGGTCACCGCGGCGATCGCCCTCGGCGGCGCCGGCCGGCAGGGTGCGATCTCCGGGCTGCCGATGACCATTCCGCTGGCCGCGTTCGCCGGGTCGCTGCTGGCCGTCACGATGACCTACGTGCTCGGCGCGGCCGGCGGGCGGGGCGGCTCGCCCGCGATGCTGATCCTGGCCGGGGTGGCGGTCTCCGCGTTCCTCTCCGCCGGGCAGACGTACCTGCTGCAACGACACTCCGACAGCATCCAGCCGGTCTACTCGTGGCTGCTCGGTCGGCTGGCCACTGCCGGGTGGCACGACGTGCTGCTGGTGTTGCCGTACGCCGCGCTGACCACGGTGGTGGTGCTGCTGCACCGCCGTGAGCTGGACGTCCTCGCCGTCGGTGACGACGAGGCGAGAAGTCTGGGCCTGCACCCGCAGCGCACCCGGTACCTGCTGATCGCCGCCGCCTCCCTGGGCACCGCGGCGGCGGTCTCCGCGACCGGGCTGATCGGCTTCGTCGGCATCATCGTGCCGCACACCGTCCGGCTGCTCGCCGGATCGAGTTACCGGGTGATCCTGCCGATGTCGCTGCTGTTCGGCGGCGCGTTCCTGGCGCTTACCGACGTGGTGGCCCGCACCGCCGCCGCGCCCTCCGAGGTGCCGATCGGAGTGGTGACCGCCCTGCTGGGCGGCCCGTTCTTCGTGCTCGTGCTGCGAACCGCCCGGCGGGCGCTCGCATGAGCCCCGAACCCACCGCTGGGCCGTCCGCCGCTCGGTCGGTCGACGGTGCTCGCTCGGTCGACGGTGCTCGCTCGGTCGACGGCGCTCGCTCGGTCGACGGCGCTCGGTCGGTCGACGGCGCTCGGTCGGTCGACGGTGTCGTGCCGGCCGTCGAGGTGCGCGGGCTGCACGTGAGCCTGGACGGCACGCCGATCCTGACCGGCGTCGACCTCACCGTCGCCGTCGGCGAGTGGGTCACCGTGATCGGTCCGAACGGCGCCGGCAAGTCGACCCTGTTGCGCGCCGTCGGCGGCCTGCTGCCCGCGCCGGGGGCGATCACCCTGTTCGGTACGGCGAGCGCCGCGCTGCGCCGTCGGGACCGCGCCCGGGTGGTGGCCACTGTGGCGCAGTCCCCGGTGGTGCCGCCCGGCATGTCGGTGCTGGACTACGTGCTGCTCGGGCGCACCCCGTACATCCCGGCGCTGGGCCGGGAGTCGACAGCCGACGTCGACGCCGCGTACGACGTGCTGCGGCGGTTGCACCTCACCGCCTTCCAGCGCCGCGAACTGGCCACCCTCTCCGGGGGCGAACGGCAGCGGGTGTTCCTCGCCCGCGCGCTCGCCCAGGGTGCGACGCTGCTCCTGCTCGACGAGCCGACGAGCGCGCTCGACATCGGTCACCAGCAGGAGGTGCTCGAACTCGTCGACCAGTTGCGCCGCGAGCACGGCCTGACCGTCCTCGCCACGATGCACGACCTCTCCCTGGCCGGCGAGTACGCCGACCGGATGGTCATGCTCGACGGCGGTCAGGTGGTGGCCGCCGGAACCCCGCCCGAGGTGCTGACCGAGCACCTGCTCGCCACCCACTACCGGGCCAGCGTCCGGGTCGTCCCCGGCACCCACGGCCCCCTGGTGGTCCCCGTCCGCCCCGCCCGCCCCGCCCGGCCCTGAGCAGGCAGGCGTTGGGTCAGGGGCCCAGGTCGATGACGGAGAAGAGGGCGCCCTGTGGGTCGCGTAGTGCCGCGAAGCGGCCCGCCGGGATGTCGCGGGGTGGGACCAGGATCGTTCCGCCCAGCTCGGAGGCGCGGGCCGCGGCGGCGTCCGCGTCGGTGACCGCGAAGTACACCGTCCAGTACGCCGGCAGGTCGGCCGGGAAGTCGTCGGCCAGCGGCGGCATCATCCCGGCCACGATCTGCGTCCCGAGCCGCCACCCGGTGTACGTCATCGGGCCCACCGCCTGGTCGTCGGGCTGCCAGCCGAACACCAGCTCGTAGAAGACCTTGGCGCCCTCGGGGTCGGGGGTGACCAGTTCGTTCCAGCTCATCGCGCCCGGCACGTTGAACACCTCGGCACCGGCCATCGCCAGCGGCTGCCACACGCTGAACGTGGCGCCCGCCGGGTCGGCGAAGACCGCCATCCAGCCTCGGTCGAAGACCTCGAACGGCGGCACGACCACCTGTCCACCGGCTCGTTCGACCCGGCCGGCGACCAGTTCGGCGTCGTCGGTGGCGAGGTACGTGGACCAGATGGGCACCTGGTCCGGGATCGCCGGCGGCCCGGCCCCGGCCACCGGCCTGCCGTCGAGCAGGAAGACCGTGTAGCCGCCCGCCTCGGGCTCCGGTGTGATCCGGCCGGTCCACCCGAACAGCTCGGGGTAGAAGCGCCGCGCGTCGGTCAGGTCCGGGGTGGCCAGGTCGGCCCAGCAGGGTGTGCCCGGCGGGACGGTGCTCACGGTCGAAGACCCCTCTCGGCCCGGGCGGCCACGGCGACCCCCTGCCGGAATCCTGGCACCGTCCCGCTGCGGCGCGGGGTGGAAACGGACGAATCGTCAGCTGAACCGGCGACCCTCGTCCCGTCGGTACGCCCAGGCGGCGAGCACGGCGAGCAGCACCACCCAGACGCCGAGCATGATCATTGCCAGAGGGTCGACGGTGTAGTCACCGACCGCCGACCACATCAGTTCGGCCGCGCCCCGGGTGGGCAGGAACGGCGCGATCGTCTCGATGAACCCGGGCGCGTCTCCCGGCGCGGAGAGCAGCCCACCGCCGAAGGCGAGCGGGAGGAAGACCACCTGGGCCACCACGATCGCGGCCTTGCTCGGCAGCGAGTAGCCGATGGCGAGCCCCAGCAGCGTGAACGGCACCGAGATGACGGCCACCGTGACGGCCGTCAGCAGGAACGCCGCCGGGGTGATCGTGGCCGCGGTCAGCGTCGCGCCGATGACCACGACCGGGAGCAGCGAGAGGTACGTCAGCGCCAGGCCGGCCAGTACCCGGCCCGCGAAGCGGGGTGCCGGCCCGGCCGCCAAGGTCCGGGTGTACGGGTTCCACGGCTGGTCGCGGTCCTCGGCGACGCCGACCCCGTACTGGAAGATGTTGGCGCTCATCACCGAGAAGGTGATCATCGACGCGGTGGCGAAGGTGGCGCCGGCCGCGTCGTCGCGGGCGAACGGCACCACGAAGAAGATCATGGCGGCGGCCGGGAAGAAGGCGCTGCCGACGACGGCCACCGGGATCCGGATGATCTCCAGAAGCTGGTAGCGGGCGTGGACCAGGGCGAGCTGCACGGTGGCCTCTCAGACGGTGGTGGGTTGGCCGCCGGCAGCGGCGGTGGTGGATTGGCCGCCGGCAGCGGCGGTGGTGGTGGGTGGGCTCGGGCTGGCGGGTTGGTCCCCGCCGGGCGCGCCCCCGCTGGTGATGGCGAGGAACGCCTCCTCCAGCGAGGTCGGCCGTACCTCCAGGTCGCTGAACGGGGTCCGGGCCGTGACCAACGCGCGGACCAGTTCGTCGGCATCTGTGGTGAGCAGGTGCAGCCGCCCGTCGATCCGTTCGCTGCGGACGACCCCGGGCAGGTCGGGCAGTTGGTCGGCGACCAGGCTGACCCGGCGTACGCCGACGATGCCGCGCACCGCGTCCACGGTGTCGTCGGCGAGCACCCGGCCCTGCCCGATGACGACCACCCGGTGTGCCAGCGCCTCCACCTCCTCCAGGTAGTGGCTGCTCAGCAGCACGGTGCCGCCGTCGCTGTGGAACGCGCGGATCGCGTCCCACAGGGTGTGCCGGGCGGCCACGTCCAGGCCGGTGGTCGGTTCGTCGAGCAGCACCAGCCGGGGCCGGCCGACGAACGCCAGTGCCACCGCCAACCGGCGGCGCTGCCCACCGGAGAGCCCACCGGTCTGCCGTCGGGCGAGATCACCCAGGCCGAACTGGTCGAGCAGTTCGCCACGGGGGACCGGGTCCGGGTAGTGCGCCGAGACGAAGTCGACGACCTCACCGACGCGCAGCGTGCCCGGCAGGCCGGTCTCCTGTGGGGTGACCCCGATCTGGCGACGGCTCGCCGGGTCGCGGGGGTCGCCGCCGTTCAGCTCGACCCGCCCCGAGGTGGGGCGGCGCAGACCCACCAGCAGGTTCATCAGGGTGCTCTTGCCGGCGCCGTTCGGCCCGAGGAGGCCGACCAGTTCACCGGCCCGGACTTCCAGGTCGACGCGGTCGAGGGCGAGGACGTCGCCGTACCGGCGGCTGGCCTGGTCGGCGCGAGCGAGGATCATGACTGCTCCTTCGACGGGGTGGGGTCGAGCAGGGCGCGAATGGTCTCCGTGTACTCCTCGAACGCCCGCCGACCCCGTCGGCTGAGCCGGACCAGGGTTGCCGGGGTGCGTCCACGGTGGGTCTTGCTGATCTCCACGTAGCCGGCGTCCTCGAGTTTGCGCAGGTGCACGGAGAGGTTGCCGGCGGTCATGGCGAGCAGTTCCTGCAACCGGGGGAACGCGATCCGGTCGCCGTCGCCGAGGGTGGAGAGGCTGGCGACCACCCGCAGCCGGGCCTGCGCGTGGATGACCGGGTCCAGTTCGGTCATGCCCGGTGCCACTGCCGCCGTCGGGCGATCGCGCCTGCGACTAGCATTCCGCCACCACCGGCCACCGCCACGATCAGCGCGTGCCAGCCCGGTCCGGCAAGGACACCGACCAGGTTGATCACGCTGACCCAGACACCCAGCCGGAACAGGTCCCGGTCCAGCCAGATCGCTCCGCCGGCCATGTGCAGCGCGCCGGTCAGCCCGACGGCGGTGGCCGACCAGAGCAGCGCGGCCAGGTCGTTCGGCAGGTGCTCGGAGATCCGGCCGAGCGCCGCGTAGACGCTCACCGGCCCCAGACCCCAGGCCCAGAGGTACCAGTGTCCGCGCCGGGCGGAGTCGCCGGTCACCTGCCCGTAGGCGCGCGCGCTGGCCGTCGCCTGGATCGCCGCCGCGACCAGGAGCAGTGCGAAGAGGGCGATCAGTGGCAGCCAGCTCGGCAGGTGGACAAGCGACCGCTCGCCGGGGGAGAACCGCAGGAAGAACAGCCCGAAGCCGACCAGCCAGGCGACTCCCCAGGGCCAGTAGAGCAGACGGGCGTCGGGATCGAGCCCGCGTACCGTCATGGACCGCTGCTCCTCGATCAGCCGGAGCGCCGCCGCGGCATCGGCTGGCGGCAGGTCGTCGTCGTGGTTCACGCAAAGAACTTTACGGCGCAAAGCCAAAGCGCGGTGTCCCCCGACGTCGCGCACGGGGTCACCGGCGGCATTGGGAAGTGCCTATGGTGGGGGCCGTGGCGGCTGACCGGTCGCACCGGCCACAGGGGAGGGTCCGTGTCGAGCCCGAGCAGCGAGCCGGAGGTCCTGACGGCGTTCGCCGCGGTGCCCCGAGGCCGGCGGGCGAGCTTTCACCGCTCCTTCGACGACGGGCACGCGCCCCGGCACGACCCGCACCGACCCGGCGGCCACGAGGGGCACCGATGACGCTCGACGGGAGTCACGCACGCCACGTCGAGGGGATCAGCCGACTACTACCGGCCGGAGAACGGGTGCGCGCGGTGGCCCGGGTCCGAGCCGGCGCAGGTCTGACCCCGGCGGCACCTCCGCAGCCGGCGGCGCCACCCGCGCCCGGTGGGCCGGGCATCCTGGGCATCCTGCTCAACGTGCTCTCACCCACCATCACCTTCGGCCGGGCGGACAACGCCGTCGACTGGCTCTTCTTCGGTGTCGGAGGTCGAGGCGCACCGGGTTCGCAGGCATCTCTGCTGCACCACGCCCTGACCGTGGCGACGACGGGGGCCGGCCTCCGGGACATCGTGCTGGGGGTCACCGACAGGCAGTTGCTGCTCGGCGCGACAGCACCGGTCGGGCTGCTGTCCAGCTCGGCGGCGGACGAACGGGCGCAGGCCGACATCGAGCTGCTCGGGTCGGTGCCGCGCACGACCGTCGCCGCCCGGGTCGGCCGGTACCGGTTGAACTGGAAACGGCTGCGGATCGACTTCGCCGACGGTTCGTGGCTGTCGTTCCACGTGCCGCTGGCGGACTCCACCCGCCCCCTGCGGGACGTCGCGGCGGCAGTGTCAGCCGACTGAGTCGCCGGCGAGCGTGCGGGCCGTGGCGGGTGACAGCCCGTCTGAGTCGCCGCCGAGCGGGGCGGGCAGCGGCTCGCGGTGCAGCACCGTCAGTCGGGACACCGCCCGGGTGAGCACCACGTACAGCCGGTGCAGCCCGCGCGGCTCGGCCGCGACGATCGCGGCCGGCTCGACCACCACCACCTGGTCGTACTCCAGGCCCTTGACCAGCGTCGCGGGCACCACGGTGACCCGCTCCGCGGCGGTCACGTCGTCGGCGGTCGCGGTCTCGACGCCGGCGGCGGCCAGCGCCGCGCGCAGCTCGTCGACCGCATCGTCCGCGGCGATCACGCCGACCGAGCCGTCGTAGTCCAGCGCCGCGCGCACCTCGGCCACCGTCTCCGCGACCAGATCAGTCACGGTACGCACATCCAGCCCGCCGTCGTGGCGCAGCGACTCGGCCGGCGGTACGTCCACCGCGAGTGCCGGGAGCAGCAGGTTCGCGAACGCCACCACCGCCGCGGGCACCCGGAAACCAACAGTCAACGGGACCACCACGGCGTCCGGCTTACCCAGGTGGGCGAGGGACTCCCGCCAGTCCGTCGCCGCCCACGGCGAGGTGCCCTGCGCGAGGTCACCGAGGAGGGTGATCGAGCCGTGTTCGCTGCGCCGGGCAATGGCCCGACACTGCATCGGGGACAGGTCCTGTGCCTCGTCCACGACCACGTGCCCGAACCCGGAGGGTCGCTCCAGCAGCCCGGCCGCCTCGTCGATCAACACCACGTCGGCGGCGGTCCAACGGGTCGCCTTCGCGGTGCGAGCCGGCTTCACCCAGCTGAGCAGCGCCTGCTCGGTGTCGCTGAGCAGCCCGTCCGCCGCTGCGGCGAGCCGGACCGGGTCGGCGAGCAGGCCATAGACCAGCCCTTCCGGGGCGAGCGCCGGCCAGACCGCGTCCAGGAAATCGAGCACCGGACGGCAGCGGCCCATCCGACGTAACCAGGCATCGCTTGGCGACTCCGCCCGACGCGCCTCGGCCTGTCGTTGCAGCAGGCTCACCACCCGTGCCCGGACCCGTTCCCGGCCCGTGCCGTACGGCAGCCCTTCCCGGCGGGTCTCCTCGACGATCCGGTGCAACGGCTCCAGCCCGATCCGCCACCGGAACGACCCGTCCGACACAGTGATCGAGTCGGTAGGTGTGCCGATCTGTGCCTGCACCGCGCGCTGCAACACCCGCGCCATCCGTACGTCGTGCTTGAGCACCGCGACCGCCGGTGCGTCGACCGCCCGAACCGGCACCCCGGAGATCAACTCCTCCACCGTGGCCTGCTCGACCTCCACCTCACCGAGCGCCGGCAACACCGCCGCGATGTACGACAGGAACGCCCGGTTCGGTCCGACGATCAACACACCCGCCCGCCGCAGCCGCTCCCGGTGCAGATAGAGCAGGTACGCGGCCCGATGCAGGCCGACCGCCGTCTTCCCGGTGCCCGGCGCTCCCTGCACACAGATCGAGTCGGCAAGGTCGGCTCTGACCAACTCGTCCTGCTCCGGCTGAATCGTGGCGACGATGTCCCGCATCGGCCCGACGCGCGGTCGCTCGATCTCGGCGGTGAGGATCCGGCTCGTCGTACCAAGCTCCTCGCCCCGATCGAGACGCTCATCCTCGAAGCTGGTCAGCACCCCGTTGCTGAACCCGAACCGCCGCCGGACCGCCACTCCCTGCGGATCCCGTGCACTGGCCTGGTAGAACGACCGGGAGACGGGTGCCCGCCAGTCCAGCACCAACGGCTCGCCGCGCTCGTCGGCGACGTGCCGCCGCCCCACGTGATATCGCCGACCGTCATGGCCAAAGGCGCTCGCACCCGCGCCGGGATCCGCACCGGAGCTGCCCTCGCTGCCGTCGGTGTCGGTGCTGTCGGTGTCGGTGCCGCCGGTGTCGGTGCTGTCGGTGTCGCTGCTGTCGGTGTTGGTGCTGCGGTGCGTAATGCTGTCATGGGCGGTGCTGCCTGGGTCCGCGGCGTCAGGGTCTGTGGATTCGGCGAAGTCGAGGCGGCCGAAGAAGAGTGGCGTGGTCGGGTCGTCGGCCAACTCGCTCACCCGTCGGGCCAGGGTGCGGCCGAGCGTCTCCGCCGCGTACGCGTCGCCGGCCACCTGGTCACCGGTGGCGAAGAGGGCTTCGGCGCGCTCCCGCATCCTTCGCAGTGCGGCCCGTGAGGCTGCCAGGTGTGCGCGTTCGGCGGACAGATCCGTGTCGAGGTGGGTGTCGATATCGAGTGCGGGCATGCTGACGTCCCATCGTTCACATCTGCTGCGCGCTCGCGTGTCCGGGGACGGATGGCCGGCCGCCCGGCGCGAAGACGTCCGTGCCGGTGCGGGTCACCTCGGCCGTCAAGCGGCCTGCAACCTTACGCTCTTCTCTCAGTCGCCACTACCGAATTACCCAGGGGGCCACCTGTCGGAGACGGCGTGTTGCCGGGCGGGGCGTCTCGCCCGAGCGGCGAGCCGCGACAGAACGACCTGGCCTTCTGGAGGGCGCCACCTGATGGCTTGGCGGGCGGCGGCTTGATCGCCACGCGGTCACCCAGCAACCCGGCGGCCTGCTGGCCTGGTGGCCTGCTGAGGTGCTGACGTGCTGGCCCGGCGGCCCGGCGGCCCGCCTGCCTGCGCGCGGCCTCGGGTGGTGTCGGCGTGCTCGGCGGCATCAGCATCGCCGGTGGTAGAGGTTGCGACGTGGCCTGCGTAGTGGGTCGAGCCAGCGGGGCGGAAGGAACTCGGGCCGGCCGTCCGCCGCGATGCGGACTGTCCAGTCGCCGCGGTGGACGAACCGGTGGTGGTAGCCGCAGAGCAGCACGGCGTTGCCCAGCGCTGTCGCCCCACCGTCGGCCCAGTGTCGGACGTGGTGACCGTCGCACCATCTCGGCGGTCGATCACAGCCAGGGAAGGCGCACCCGCCGTCTCGCAGCACCAGCGCACGCCTCAGCGGGCCGGTGAAGAGCCTCCGCTGGCGGCCGACGTCCAGGACCTGACTGTTGCCGCCCAGCACGGCCGGCAACAGGCTGGCGTCGCAGGCGAGCCGGCGGACCGCGCCAGGCGTGAGGCGTGCTCCGGTCTCCAATGTGCCGGCGCGTACGCCGTTGACCAGATCGTCGAGCGACACGGTCACCACGAGCTGAGGTCGGTCTCCGCCGCTGTCGGGCAACTGACCTGTGCGCAGCGCCAACCGACAGATCTCGCCCAGCGCGTCGGCACGGCGTTGACCAGGACTGCGATCATCGTGCTCGCCGGCCGGGGCGCAGAGCGGGTCGATCGCCTCACGTAGCAGGCTCGCGGTTTCGGTGTCGAGGTTTCCGCTGAGGCGTACCTGACCGTCTTGCTGCTCGGAGAGCGTGACGTGCCGGCGAGCCTCGGCCCGCTCGGTGGCCCGTTGCAGAGCCTTCAGCTCAGCCTGGTCGGCCAGATCCGGTGCGACGTGCGTGAGGACGCGCTCGCCGAGCCGGCTCAGGATGGTCGGGTCGAACCGGTCGGCCCAGGCGACAAGCAGTTGGGTGGCTCTGCCGGCCACCTCGGGACCGGCCTCCACGGGGAGGGCGGCGACCGTCTCGGCCACGACTCGGCCCTGCTCCACGGTGATGGCGCCGCTGAGCAGCGCGTCACGCACCGCTGCCGGCGCGGCGTCGACGGTGGCGGCGAGCTGGACCAGTTGGCGTGCGGAGCGACTGGAGAGCCGGAGCCGCTCCCGCAGCCAGACCGCGGTGGACGAGGCACCCTGGGCGACCGCCAGACCGCGGCTGTCCAACTCGCGGACCAGCCCGAGCTGAACGGTGGCCAGCCGCTGCGTCAGCACCTGGGTCGCGTCGAGAGCGGCGAGCAGCTCGTCGTCGGAGAGCCCCCACAACGCGGCCTCGGCACAGTCGTCGACCGCACCGCCTGCCTGCGCCAACGCTCCCAACATGACAACAGATTAGAACTGACGTACGACATTTTTCGTCGGCGTTGATCAATGGATAGGAGCCATTCTCCCGCCCATCAACTTGCCGTTGCGGGAGTGGCCGGGCTTCTGGTGGTACGACGCCCGGGCCAGGGCGTGACCCCCGGGGCGGTACGACGTGGGTGGCTGGTCGAGCCTGGCGGGGGTCGTCGACCGGGCGGATGCGGGCTTGGCCACTCCGGGCCGACCCGCCGAGCCGGACCCGAAGGCCGGGGATACGGTCGGGTCATGGCTGAGCGCATCGCACGCCCGCGGGTCGGGCACATCCAGTTCCTGAACTGCTTGCCGATCTACTGGGGTCTGATGCGCTCCGGTGCACTGCTCGACGTCGACCTGCAGAAGGACTCGCCGGACCGGTTGAGCGCGGCACTGGTTGCCGGCGATCTCGACATCGGCCCGATCACCCTGTTGGAGTACCTGAAGCACGCCGACGAACTGCTCCTCCTGCCGGACCTGGCGGTGGGTAGCGACGGACCGGTGCTCTCGGTCAACATGGTCTCCACCCGGCCCCTCGCCGAGTTGGACGGTGCCCGGGTGGCGCTCGGCTCGACCTCGCGGACCGGGGTGATGCTGGCCCAGTTGCTGCTCGCCGAGCGGTACAACGTGCGGCCCGAGTACTTCCGCTGCCCGCCGGACCTGACGCAGATGCTGCTTGAGGCCGACGCCGGGGTGCTGATCGGGGACGTGGCGCTGCGGGCGTACTACGAGGCGCCGCAGCGGGGGCTCATCGTCACCGACCTCGGGCAGGCGTGGCGGGAGTGGACCGGTCTGCCGATGGTCTTCGCCGTCTGGGCGGTGCGCCGCGACTTCGCCGCCGCCCACCCGGGGCTGGTCAAGGAGGTGCACGAGGCGTTCCTGCGCTCGCGGGACCTCTGCCTGGCCGAGCTGGACCAGGTCGCCGAGGCTGCGGCTCGCTGGGAGACGTTCGACGCGGAGACGCTGGCCACGTACTTCCGGACCCTGGACTTTTCTCTCGGTGACCGGCAGGTCGCCGGGCTGCGTGAGTGGGCCCGGCGAGCGGCCGCGATCGGCGAGGCCCCGGAGCTGCCGGACGGCGGCCCCGAGTTCTTCGCCGGCTGACCGGCGGGCCCCAGCCGCCGCGGGCCAACCGGCAGGCCCAGCCGCCGCGCAGAGAGCGCCAGGCTCCGGCTGACCGGCGGCGGGCCCCAGCCGCGGCGGCAGAGAGGCAGCCAGGTGACCTGCTACCGAGCCGGAGTAGCGGCTCAGACGCCGGGGCGCAGGAGTGCCTTGGTGACCTTCTCGCAGTTTTCCATGCCGTAGTCGTAGCCCAGGTTGATCGGGTACTTGAGCATCACGCCCATCGTCCAGGTGTCACCGATGGCCATGCAGTTGATGTGCATCTCCTGCACCTCGATCCGGTCGATCCACCCGTTCTTGATGGCGATCTGCTTCCGCTGGGCGGCCGGGAAGGCCTTGCGGATACCGAAGTCGCCGGCGCCGCGAACCAGCTTCATCTCGTTGAGCAGCCACTTGGTCCATTTCGGCCCCGCGGCCGTGCCGGTGGCGATGCAGTTGCCCATCCGGGCGGCGTCTCGGGGGGAGAGCGCCGTCTCGCTCCAGCCGCGGTCGGGGGCAACCTTGCTGTCGGTCAGCTTGCACATGGAGATCAGGCGCTTGATCGAGGCGGCCCCGCCGACCTGGTTGTAGAACTGCTGGGCCCGGGTGTTGTCGCTGTCTCGGATGATCAGCGTCGCGTCGGCGAGCTTCGCGTTGCTCGGGGTCTGGCCGGCGTCGGCCGCGCGACGGAGGTAGTCGGCGACGACCCAGGCCTTGATCATCGATGCGGTCGTGCTGGTCTCGCCCATGTTCTTGGAACCGATGATCTCCCCGGTGCGGCGATCCAAGACACTCCAGGAATACCAGCCCTCGATGTTCAGGTCGAGGTCCTTGGCGACGAACGGCAGCGGCTCAAGCGTCGGGGTGGGGCTCGGCGACGGCGAGGCCGGCTCGCGGGCGCTGCGGTTGGTGGGGTCACCCGTGGACCGGTCGCTGTCACTCGTGCCGTCACCCCACTTGGCGGCGGCAGTCGACTCGAACGGTGACCCGGGCAACAGCCGCAGCGACACCAGCACCAACCCGATCAGGATGACGGCGATGGCGACCAGCCGCAGCGGGGACGCCTCACCGCCGCGACGTTGGTCGGCCCGGCGACTGCCGGCCATCAGAGCTTCCCTACCGGCTGCTGCGGCACCTTGAGCGCGGCGCCGGGCTGCGGGGTGACCAACTGGGTGGCCACACTGGCGCAGACCTTCGCGCCGTAGTCCAAACCGCTCTTGACTGGATAGCGCAGCATCACCGCGAGACTCCATCTGCCGGTGACGGCGAGGCAGTTGACATGCCAGCTGCCGTCGTAACTGATCCTGGTCCACCCGTTCTTCATGCTGACCGGGCCCTGCTCGGTGATCGACTTCGGTAGACCGTCGATGATCCCCCACCGGCCACCGCCGGACGTGGGCCGCTGGTCCGTGGCCGCGGTGGTGCCCGTGACGTTGCTCATCTGCTCCAACACCCACTTGGTCCATTTCGGGCCGGCGGCCTTACCGTCGGCGATGCAGTCGCCGACCCGGACGGCGTCCCGGGGGGACATCTGGGTGTAGCTCCACCAACCCTCGCGCTTCGGCACGATGCCGGGCCTGGTGTCGGTCAGCCCGCAGATCTTGATGGCCCGCTTGATGACCGGCCCGACCTCCCCCTTTGCCGGCGACCGGTACGAGCCACCCGCGGCGAAGTAGACCTTGTCGGTGGCCCCGTCGTTGCTGTCGACGATGGCGATCCGAGCCAACTCCTTCAACGCTGCCGGCGGCTCCTTGTTGCCGAGCTGCCGGAGGTAGTCGGAGACGATCCAGGCCTTGATCATCGACTCGGTGGAGCTGGTCGCGGCCATGTTCGGCGACCCCGAGATCTTGCCGGTCTGTCGATCCATCAGCGCCCAGGAAAAGAAGTCACCCTGGAAGTTCACCGACACCGGACCGGCCGCGAGGGTGGGCGGCGGTGGTGGGGTGGGTGCGGGCGTGGCGACGCTGGAGGCACCGCCTGCGCCGCTGTCGTCACTGCCGAGCCGTGCGTACGCGGCGGAGCCCAGTAGGACGCCGCTCACAAGGACCGTCGTGACGACGAGCACCAGGGTCACGCGGGATCGCATGAGTGGGTGAGCTCCAGGTGTCAGGGCCGGGGGGGGCCGGCTTGTTGTCCGGACGGATCGGCGGATCGCCAGGGCCGGGGGAGATGGCCGCTGTCTCGGTTGGCAATCATCTGAAGCCGATCGGTGTGCCGGCGAAAGTCTACGTCCGGTTGGCTGACCTGCCAGGTTTCGACACCAGGCAAACTGCGATGAAGGCGGGATATGGGACCGCTATGAGGTTTTTGCAGTGTTTCAACTTTGTTTCGTGGCCTAAGTCACGGCCCTGCGGGGCCAGTCAGGTAGCACAAAGCGTTCATTCGATTACAGATCGGCCGTCCGGATTCCTATTACACCCCCCTGGTGCAACGCGTCGCAAGCTGTAACACTTGACAGCATGTATGGCAACGACTTCTCCGCCGCCGACGGCGCCTTCGACGGCGCACCCGACGGCACCCCGGACGAGGCGCCCGGCGGCCTGCTGGGCGAGGTCGAGGCCGCCGAGGCGGAACTACGCGCGGCAGCGGCGCGCGGGCGGCGTGGCGGTCCCACGCCCGACGAGGACCTTGCGGCGTACTTCGCCGAGGTGGTCGACGCCGAGCAGAAGATCGAGCCGCGCGACTGGATGCCCGACGCGTACCGCCGGACGCTGATCCGGCAGATCGCCCAGCACGCCCACTCCGAGATCATCGGCATGCAGCCGGAGGGCAACTGGATCAGTCGGGCGCCCTCACTCAAGCGCAAGGCGATCCTGCTGGCCAAGGTGCAGGACGAGGCGGGCCACGGCCTCTATCTCTACGCCGCCGCCGAAACCCTCGGCATCAGCCGCGACGAGCTGGTCCGGCTGCTGCTCGACGGCCGCCAGAAGTACAGCTCGATCTTCAACTACCCCACCCTGAGCTGGGCCGATGTTGGTGCGATCGGTTGGCTGGTGGACGGCGCGGCGATCGTCAACCAGGTGCCGCTGTGCCGTTGCTCGTACGGCCCGTACGCCCGAGCGATGATCCGGGTCTGCAAGGAGGAGTCGTTCCACCAGCGGCAGGGCTACGAGATCCTGCACACCCTGGCGCACGGCACCCCGGAGCAGCAGGCGATGGCACAGGACTCGGTGGACCGCTGGTGGTATCCGTCGTTGGCGATGTTCGGCCCGCCGGACGGCGACTCCACGCACTCCGCCCAGTCGATGTCCTGGAAGATCAAGCGTTTCTCGAACGACGACCTGCGGCAGCGTTTCGTCGACATGTGCGTCCAGCAGGCCGAGATCCTCGGGCTGCGCATCCCCGACGCCGACCTGCGCTGGAACGAGGAGCGGCAGGCGTACGACTACACCCAGCCGGACTACGACGAGCTGATGCAGGTCATCAAGGGCAACGGCCCGTGCAATCGGGAGCGGATGGCCCACCGGCGGGCCGCGCACGCCGACGGCGCATGGGTACGCGAGGCCGCCGCGGCGTATGCCGCGAAGCGGGCGCAACAGAAGGAGAAGGTGGCCGCGTGACGACCGAACACTCGCCGCTCTGGGAGGTCTTCGTGCGGGCGCGACGAGGGCTGTCGCACACCCACGTCGGCAGCCTGCACGCCCCTGATGCCGAGCTGGCCCTGCGCAACGCCCGGGACCTGTACACCCGCCGCCAGGAGGGCGTGTCGATCTGGGTGGTGCCGGCCGGTGCGATCACCGCGTCCAGCCCGGACGAGAAGGACGCCTTCTTCGACCCGGCGGCCGACAAGGTCTACCGCCACCCCACCTTCTACGAGGTGCCGGACGGGGTGGCCCACCTGTGAGTGAGCGGAGCGAGCGAACCAGCCAGCTCAGCAGCGGGGCGCTTCGCGTCGCCGCCGAGCGTAGCGAGGTGGTGGCGGGAAGTGAGCGGAGCGAGCGAGCCAGCCAGCTCAGCGGCGGGGCGCTTCGCGTCGCCGCCGAGCGTAGCGAGGTGCCGGCGTGAACGGGCCCTTCGACTTCGCCCTCGCCGTCGGCGACGACGCGCTGATCGCGGCGCAACGACTGGCCGAGTGGACCACCCGTGCGCCCGAGATGGAAGAGGACATCGCGCTTGCCAACATCGCCCTCGACCAGCTCGGCGCGGCGCGCCTGCTGCTGTCGTACGCGGGTGAGTTGGAGGGCGCCGGCCGCGACGAGGACGCGTTGGCGTACCTGCGTGACGACCGCGAGTTCCGCAACGCGCTCCTGGTCGAGCTGCCCAACGGTGACTTCGCGGTGACCATGGCGAAGCTGTTCTTCCTGGCGGCGTACCAGCTACCGCTGTACTCGGCGTTGGCCGGCTGTGCGGACGAGCGGTTGGCCGCGATCGGCGCGAAGGCGCGCAAGGAGTCGGCGTACCACCTGGACCACGGCGCGCTGTGGGTGAAGCGGCTCGGCGACGGCACCGAGGAGTCGCACCGTCGCATGCAGGCGGCCGTCGACCAGGTGTGGCCGTACACCCACGAGTTGTTCGCCGCGGACCCGGCGGCGCCGGTCGACCCGGCGGCCCTGCGGCCGGCGTTCGACGAGACCGTCGGCGCGGTGGTGGCCGAGGCGACGCTCACCCTGCCGGAGAGCGGTTGGGCCCCGGCCGGTGGGCGGGACGGCGTGCACACCGAGCACCTGGCCTACCTGCTCGCCGAGATGCAGGTGCTGCACCGCGCCCATCCCGGAGCGCAGTGGTGAGCGCGCGGACCGCGGGCCCGGCCGTCGTGACCGGCGGCACGGTGAGCGCGCGGACCGCGGGCCCGGCCGTCGTGACCGGCGGCAGGGTGAGCGCGCGGGAGGCCGCGGCCAGCGTCGTGGACCCGGAGATCCGGGTGATCACCATCGACGAGCTGGGCATCCTGCGGGCGGTCGAGGAGGACCCGGCCAGCGGTCGGGTCACCGTCACCATCACGCCGACCTACACCGGTTGCCCGGCGATGGACGTGATCCGTACCGACATCCGCCGCGCGCTGGCGGTCGCCGGCCACGCCGACGCCGAGGTCCGCACCGTCTACAGCCCACCGTGGAGCACCGACTGGATCTCCGCGGGCGGGCGGGCCAAGCTCGCCGCCGCCGGGATCGCCCCGCCGGCCCCGGTGCCCGCCACCGGTGTCGTCCCGTTGACCCTCGCGGTCCGGTGCCCGCAGTGCGGCTCGCCGGAGACCGAGCAGGTCAGCCGGTTCGGCTCCACCGCGTGCAAGGCGCTGTGGCGGTGCCGGTCCTGCTCCGAACCCTTCGACCACCTGAAGGCGCTGTGACTGTCACCATCACCCGCCCGGTCCGCCGGCGGCCGGTCTTCCACCAGTTGTCGGTCGCCGCCGTCGACCGGCTCACCGACGATGCTGTCGCGGTGACCTTCGCCGTACCCGAGGATCTGCGGGAGACCTTCGCGTTCCGCGCGGGCCAGCACCTCACCGTGCGGCGCGTGGCTGAGGACGGCACGGACGTGCGCCGGTCGTACTCGATCTGCTCCACCCCCGACGACCTGGCCCGGAACGGCCGGTTGCGGATCGGGGTGCGGGAGATCCCGGGCGGTGCGTTCTCGGCGTTCGCGTGCGGGGCGCTGCGTGGCGGCGACACGGTCGAGGTGCTGCCGCCGTTGGGCACCTTCACCACGGCGTTCGCGCCGGACCGGGTGCGGCACTACGGCGCGGTCGTCGCCGGCTCCGGCATCACGCCGGTGCTCGCGCTTGTCGCGACCGCCCTGGCCGTCGAGCCGGCCAGCACCTTCACCCTGGTGTACGGCAACCGCACGGCCAACACGGTGATGTTCGCCGAGGAGCTGGCCGATCTGAAGGACCGCTATCCCAGCCGGTTGCACCTGGTGCACGTGCTCTCCCGCGAGCAGGGTGAGTCGGCGCTGCTCTCCGGGCGGATCGACGCCGAGCGGCTGGGGCGGTTGCTGGGCACCATCGTGCCGGGCGACGTGATCGAGGAATGGTTCCTCTGCGGCCCGTACGCCATGGTGATCGACGTCCGGGACGTGCTGACCGCACGCGGCCTGCCCGAGGCGGCGGTGCACACCGAGCTGTTCCACGTCGACGCGCCACCCGAGCCGGTTCGCCGTCCTGTCGACCAGGCGGGTGCCGGGGCCGAGGTCACCGTCGTGCTGGACGGCCGGTCGTCGAGCTTCACGATGGGTCGCGAGGAGCGGGTGCTGGATGCCGCGCTCAAGGTGCGCGGCGAGCTGCCGTACGCGTGCAAGGGCGGTGTCTGCTCGACCTGCAAGGCGAAGGTCGTCGACGGGGCGGTCACGATGGCCCGCAACTACGCCCTGGAGCCCGACGAGCTGGCCGCCGGTTACGTCCTGACCTGCCAGTCCAGCCCGACCACCGACAAGCTCACTGTCGACTACGACGCGTGAGCGCGCCGAACGACCGACGGGCCGAACGGCAGTGGTAGGAGGCGCACGTGCCGGCGTTCGTGGGGCCGGTGCTCGCGGCGGAGCTGCGGGACATGTACGGCATCCGGGTCGAGGTACGTGAGAGCTGAGTAAGCCCGACGTCAGTCGTTGGGGCGGACGTGGGCGGTCCAGTAGGTGAGGTCGGAGCGGTGCTCGACCAGGGCGACCCGTTCGCCGCACGCCTCCTCGATCAGCTTGACCGCCTCGTCGAGGTGGGCCGGGTAGTGGTCCCAGTCGGTGTCGCGGAAGAGTTGCAGGCGGACCTCGCCCCGGTCGTCGCCGAGCGCCACTGCGGCTTCGGGTGGCACCAGCACCACTGTGTATCGACTCGCCTCTCGCTCCGCCTCCGTTGGGGCGGGCTCGTCCTCCCGTCCGCGCCGCCGGAAGCGGTTGATCACCGACGGGATCGGCCCGGGTGAATCGGCGGGATCGTATGGTCGCAGCCAGGCGGGCTGGTGGGTCCGGACGGGCATCGCAACCTTCGGGTAGCGAACGAATGCCAGCAACATTGCTTGCGATGGTTGCGGGTTCCTGAGATCAAGTCAATACTCAACGCGACGAGTCCATGCCGTCAGCGTGACGGCGGGACGGGAATCGACGCGGAGGATCAGGATGCCGAAGGCCAGTCAACCCACTGTCGTCGGTCGTGGACTCGGCGGCGAGCTACGCGACCTGCGGGAGGCGCGCAAACTGCCGCTGCGTCGGGTGGCTATCCGGCTGGGCTGGCAACCGTCCAAATTATCCCGGATGGAGACCGGCATCCAGGGCATCCTGGCCGCGGATGTCGCCTCGCTGCTGGTGATCTACGGCGTCACGGGGGACGAGCGGAAGCGGCTGCTCGGGATGGCCGAGCGGTCGGCCGAGACCGGTTGGTGGGAGGCGATCGGTGGGCTGTCCGACGAGTCCCGGACGCTGATCCGGCTGGAGGCCGAGGCGACAAGCGTCGTGAACTGGCAGCCGCTGCTGGTGCCGGGCCTGTTGCAGATCCCGGATTACACCCAGGCGCTGATGCGCAGTGGTGGCATCCCGGACGACGAGGCGCAGGGGCGTGTTGCCGCCCGGCTGGGCCGGCAGGCGATCCTGAGCCGGGCCACGCCGCCGACGCTGCACGCGCTGCTCGACGAGATGGTGTTGCGCCGGGTGCTCGGTGGCCACCGCGTCATGGCCCGCCAGCTTCGGCACCTGATCGAGGCCGCCGAGCGGCCGAACGTGACGTTGCAGGTGGTGCCGCTGGCGGTGGGTGGGCACACCGGGTTGGACGGGTCGTTCGCGCT
Source organism: Micromonospora sp. NPDC048898 (assembly GCF_043198035.1). Classification (NCBI taxonomy): domain Bacteria; kingdom Bacillati; phylum Actinomycetota; class Actinomycetes; order Micromonosporales; family Micromonosporaceae; genus Micromonospora; species Micromonospora sp. NPDC048898. The sequence continues at coordinate 202,732 of NZ_JBICUF010000004.1, read as the reverse complement.
CTTCGACTTTCCCCGCAACCGGTCCGTGGTCTATCTGGACCACAAGCTGGCCGGGCTGTTCCTGGAGGAGGCGCCGCAGGTGGCGCACTTCCGACGGGAGGCCGATAGGCTGGCAGAGGTGGCGCTGAGCCCCGTCGATTCGGTGGAGTTCGTTGCGCGGGTCGCAACGGAGCACGAGCGAGAGTGAGTCCCCGATGATCACTACGGAGCTGTCCGGCGCGACCTGGCGCAAGTCCAGCCGCAGCGGCACCAACGCCGACTGCGTCGAGGTCGCCGAGCTGACCCACGCGATCGCCGTCCGCGACTCGAAGGACCCGGCCGGCCCGGTACTGGCCTTCGACCGGGCCGCTTGGTCCCGGTTTGTCGGTCGGATGCCGTCGGAGCGCTCCTCCGGATGAACGGACGCGCGTCGGAGGGCCGGATGGGGCGACGCGGGAGTCGGAGCGCCCCAATTCCTTGTCCGTGAGCGACGGGCAGAGGTAGCCTGGCAAGTGCCAGGGGCAGTAGCTCTTTGGAAGTGGACCCGGCAGCCTTCCGGACGGTGGGTGGGCCGGGTCTCGCGTTTCCCGGACCTGGTCAGACCTGCCGCGTCTCTCTGACGACGCGCTGCACGGACGTCCTCCATCGTCCGCCCTTGGCCCAGCACCAGGCCACTGCGTCGGGAATGGCCAGCAGGCACTCCTCGTGGGCTCTCAGTTGGTCGTAACGCAGGTTGCCAGACGTCCCCGACTTCCTCACCTGCTCGAAGAGCAGACGCCGGTCGGCTTGGAATGTCGAATCGTCGCGCTCCAGGACGAGGCGCGCAGCGTTGATCTTCGCTGCGTGGTCCACGAGTTCGACGAGGCAGCCCTCGCGGGCCGCCCGGGGGTCGCGGTGTCTCCTCGCGTCGAAGATCACCGCATGGGCTGGCAGTGTAACGACAGCAGCGATTATCTGCCGACGTCGATCGTCTTTCTCCTTGTGGAAGTGGATGCGGCGCTGGCCAGGCAGAATCAGAGCGCGAACGGTTCGGCGGGCAGCGGCCAGGTCCGCCGGAAGCACGACCGCAGCCGCGACGAGAAGCCCTCGCTCCTTCGTCTCGTCCACGAAGACGTGCGCGTTCATGGCGTGTGGACCCTTCCTGTGGTGGTCGCTGACCCTGGCCTACGCGTTGAGGATGTCGCGGATTCGATCCAACCTCTGCTGAGGTGTCAGCCCCGCCGGGTTCTTGGTGCCGATGGCGTCGAGTTCCGCGCGTACATCGCAGTCGTCCGGCTGAAGCACGGCATCGATCACTCGTGCCCGCGGCCCGCCATCTCGAACGTAAATCCAGACCGTCTGCCACTGGCGCGGCTCGGCGTTGAGTTCGGCAGCGAGTCGCTCTGGCGGGAAGAAGCCGAGGCCTGCCGCTCTGAGTGTCTCGGCGATCTCCGCGAGGACCCAGCGGCCGAGCTTTCGGTAGCCCAACTCGTCCCGTAACTCGCCGAGAGTTGCTTGCGTTAGTCCGCCGTCGGCTCGACAACGGGCAGCGATGCTCGGAGCGGTATCCGTGTCGCTCATATCGCGCCTCCCTCAACCTCGACAGTATTTTCGGGACCGATGGCATAAGATGTCAACAGATTCTATATATTATATTTTGATCTTCAAAATATATAGCGAACGCCGTTGGGGGTCACATCAGCGTCCCCAGGTCCGCGCGACGAGTTGACGCCGACGTACGCTCGGGATGTGACGGTGAGCCGGGAGATCGACGACATCCTGCAGCGGGGCGCGGACGGCGGGCGGATCACGCCCGAGGAGGCGCTGCTGCTCTACACCGAGGCGCCCTTCCACGCGTTGGGCGAGGCGGCGGACGCGGTGCGTCGGCGGCGCTACCCGGACAACGTCGTCACGTACCTGATCGACCGCAACATCAACTACACGAACGTCTGTGTGACGGCGTGCAAGTTCTGCGCGTTCTACCGGGCGCCCAAGCACCAGGAAGGGTGGACCCACCCGACCGAGGAGATCCTGCGCCGGTGCGGCGAGGCGGTCGAGCTGGGCGCCACCCAGGTGATGCTGCAGGGTGGCCACCACCCGGACTACGGCGTCGAGTACTACGAGGAGCTGTTCTCCTCGGTCAAGCAGGCGTACCCGCAGTTGGTCATCCACTCGATCGGCCCCAGCGAGATCCTGCACATGGCGAAGGTCTCCGGTGTGAGCCTGGACGAGGCCATCGCCCGGATCAAGATCGCCGGTCTGGACTCGATCGCGGGCGCCGGCGCGGAGATGCTGCCGGAGCGTCCGCGGAAGGCCATCGCGCCGCTCAAGGAGTCGGGCGAGCGCTGGCTGGAGGTCATGGAGCTGGCGCACCGGCAGGGCATCGAGTCGACCGCCACCATGATGATGGGCACCGGCGAGACGCACGCCGAGCGGATCGAGCACCTGCGCATGATCCGGGACGTGCAGGACCGCACCCGCGGGTTCCGGTCCTTCATCCCGTGGACGTACCAGCCGGAGAACAACCACCTCAAGGGCCGCACCCAGGCGACCACGCTGGAATACCTGCGCCTCGTCGCGGTGGCCCGACTCTTCTTCGAGACCGTGCCGCACCTGCAGGCGTCCTGGCTGACGACCGGCAAGGACGTCGGGCAGCTCGCGCTGCACATGGGCGTCGACGACCTCGGCTCGATCATGCTGGAGGAGAACGTGATCTCCTCGGCCGGCGCGCGACACCGCTCCAACCTGCACGAGCTGATCGGCATGATCCGCTCGGCGGACCGGATTCCCGCGCAGCGTGACACCCTCTACAACCGGCTCGCCGTGCACCACACGCCGGCCGACGACCCGACCGACGAGCGGGTGGTCTCGCACTTCTCCTCGATCGCGCTCCCCGGCGGTGGCGCGGGCCGGTCCCTGCCACTTGTCGAGGTCAACTGACGCGGCTCGACGCCCGACCGTTCGGCTGATCGAGGCTCATGCTCCCGCCGGCCGGCCCCGGCGGTACGGGTGGTCCCGTCCGCCGCAGCGTCAGGCTGTCCGTCGCGGGGTGGTGGAGATGATCGTCGGCGGCTAGCGTCCCGGCTCATATCCGTCACCACCGGCGACCGGTGATTCAGCGCGATCGTGCTGGTGGCGGGTGGTCTGATGGTCGTTCGTGGGCTGTCCTCCATCGGCCCGTTGCGGGTCGTTCATATAACGCACGGCGGTACGGGCGGGATGGGTGACCATCCCGCCCGTACCGTCTGCCCACCCCGGGCCGGACGGATGAAAAGGGTCTCCGATGCTGGCGTGCGTGATCCACCTTCGATAACGTCCGCTCGTTCCGCAACCACTCTTACTTTCCCTACCCCCGGGGGACCGATGACAGCGTTCCACCGCTCGGCCCTGGCCCGCGCCGGCGTTGTGGCAGTGCTCGCGGCCGGTGGCCTGGCCGCCGTGGCCGCCCCGGCGCAGGCCGCCGACCAGGCCGATCTGGCTCTGACGCCGCTCAGCTTCGAGCTGGCCAAGGGTGTCAAGGCGGCCAAGGCCAAGCCGTTCAAGTTCCTGGTCGACAACACCCGGAGCACGGTCGCCGCCAAGGGCGTCAGCTACACCGTGGACACCAGCAACCTGCGCAAGAGCGTGGTCGGGGTCGTCGTGCCCAAGGGCTGCCAGGTGAAGGGCAAGACGTTCACCTGCCCGCTCGGCGACGTGCCGGCCGGCACCAGCGAGGACTTCGGCATTCCGCTGTTCTCCACCGGTGCGCGCGGCGAGGCCGGCACGCTGGTGGTCACCATCACCTCGGCCACCGCCGACCCCAAGAAGAAGGACAACAGGGTCGAGCACGACATCACCGTCGGCAAGCGCGGCTACGACCTGACCAGTTGGGTGCAGGACGTCCACGCGAACGTCGTGGTGAACGGCGTCCAGGGCGACGACCCCAACCTCCGGCCGGTCAGGCGTGGCGAGACGGTGCCGCTGGACTGGGCGGTCTACAACGACGGCAGCCGCAAGGCCACCGGCCTGTCCTACGTGCTCACGCTCCCGGTCGGGGTCACCTTCGCCACGCTTCCGGACACCTGCGTGTCGCAGACCTTCGCCGACGTCGCCCAGGCGCTCTGCCAGGACGACGGCGCGGTGATCAAGCCCGGTGAGTACTACACGGCGGACGTCAGGGTGACGGTCGGCGCGAACGTCACCGAGCCGGTGCTGCGGGTCGGCGAGCTCGTCGCGCAGGGTCTCGACGCCGCGACGGGTCAGGCCGAGGAGCGGCCCGAGGTGGCGACCAGCGCCCAGCGGAAGGCCTTCACCGAGGTCGACGAGGGAGACAACCAGGCGATCTTCGATGTCTTCGTCGACCTGAGCGCCCAGCCGACCCCGAGCCCCACCGTCACCCCGACGCCCACGGCCACGCCGACCCCGGGCGGGACGGCCACCCCGACGCCGGGCGGCACGCCCACCCCGGGCGGCACGGCGACGCCGGGCACGACCACGTCGCCAACTGCCGGTGGCTCCGGTGGTGGTGGTCTGCCGGTCACCGGTGTGCAGGTCGGCCTGATCGGTGGCATCGGTGGTCTCATCCTGCTGGTGGGCGGTGCGCTGCTGGTGCTCTCCCGTCGGCGCAAGGTCGTCCTGGTCGCCCCGAGCGACGAGAAGTCGACCGACTGACAGGTGACACGCTGACGAGGCGTCGCGACAACCGGTACGACGTGCGGGCGGGGTGGGTGACCACCCTGCCCGTTCGCGTCACCCCATGAGTGCCGGGTGGCGGGCGGCTGGCAGAGTGGAGGGGGTGAGCCGTTCCCCGCAGGGCCAGCGCGCCAGTCTGGACAAGCAGCCGCACGAGGTCGCCGCGATGTTCGATGGCGTGGCGGAGCGCTACGACCTGACCAACACGGTGATCTCCTTCGGCCAGGACCGGTCCTGGCGTCGGGCCACCCGGTCGGCGCTCGGGCTGCGGCCGGGCGAGCGGGTGCTGGACGTGGGCGCGGGCACCGGCGTCTCGACCCGGGAGTTGGCGCAGTCCGGGGCGTACGCGGTGGGGGCTGACCTGTCGCTGGGCATGCTGTACGCCGGCAAGCGGGTCCGTCCCGAGGTGCCGCTGCTGGCCGGCGACGCGTTGCGGCTGCCGTTCGCCGACGCCAGCTTCGACGCGGTGACCATCTCCTTCGCGCTGCGCAACGTCAGCGACACCGACGCGGCCCTGCGCGAGTTGGCGCGGGTCACCCGGCCGGGTGGACGGCTGGTGGTGTGCGAGTTCAGCACCCCGGTCAACCCGGTCTTCCGGACGGTCTACCTGTCGTACCTGATGCGGTCGCTGCCGGTGGTCGCCCGCTCGGTGTCGAGCAACCCCGACGCGTACGTCTACCTCGCCGAGTCGGTCCGGGCCTGGCCGGCGCAGGAGGCGCTGGCCGGACGGGTCGCCGCGGCCGGGTGGGGCCGGGTGGCGTGGCGCAACCTGACCGGTGGCGTGGTGGCCCTGCACCGGGGGATCCGCGAGTAGTCGGAGCGACCGACCCGGACATTGCTCAGGTTTCGTGAATATCGGGTTTTAGTCCACTTTGCCCCGTACGCTCGTTCGCATGACCGGAGTAGACCCGGCGGACCCGGTGGCCGCCACCGACGACGACGCGGCCGAACTCATCGCCCAGTTGCGCGCGTTGGCCGGAGCCGATCCGGTGGAGGTCCGGCAGGTGGTCGCCGAGGTGTTGGCGGCGCTGGACCGGGCAGCGGGTGGGGCACTCCGGGAGCATCTGCCGGAGGCCATCCGGGTCGATGCGGGCCTGGACGCACCCAGCCCGGCCTGACACTCGACCGCTGTGGACGATCATCGGCTGTCACATCGGCGAGTTAGGTACCCCTGATCCTGCGCAGGTATGACGCCGGTCATACACTCGTCCCGTCTGGCTTGTGAAGGATTTCACGAGCGTGCGGGAGGAGGCGCGAATGACCGCGGTGGAACACGACGCCGACGTCATCGTCGTGGGCGCCGGTCCCGGTGGGTCAGCGACCGCGTACCACCTGGCCCGGCACGGCGTACGGGTGCTGTTGTTGGAGAAGACCGAGTTCCCCCGGGAGAAGGTCTGCGGCGACGGGTTGACCCCACGCGCCGTGCGCCAGCTCATTCGGATGGGTGTGGACACCTCGCCCGAGGCGGGCTGGCTGCACAACCGGGGCCTGCGGGTCATCGGCGGCGGCGTCCGCCTGGAGCTGGACTGGCCCGAGCTGGCCAGCTTCCCCAACTACGGGCTGGTCCGCACGCGGCTGGACTTCGACGACCTGCTCGCGCAGCGGGCGGTGGCCGCCGGTGCCAAGCTGCGCACCAACGTCAACGTGTTGGGCCCGGTGCTCGACGGCGACGGCCGGGTCACCGGCGTCGAGGCGGAGGTCGGCCCGGGTAAGGAGCCGACCACCTTCCACGCCCCGCTCGTCGTCGCGGCCGACGGGGTCTCCGGCCGGTTCCCGCTCGCGCTCGGGCTGGCCAAGCGGGAGGACCGGCCGATCGGCGTGGCCGTCCGCCGCTACTACCGCTCGCCGGCCAAGCACGAGGACAACTACCTGGAGTCCTGGCTGGAGTTGCGCAGCAAGGACAGCGGCGACAACCTGCTGCCCGGGTACGGCTGGATCTTCGGCCTCGGTGACGGGCGGGTCAACGTCGGCCTCGGCGTGCTCAACTCGTCCTCGGCGTTCGGCAAGACCAACTACCGCCGGCTGCTCACCGACTGGCTCGCCAACACCCCGCAAGACTGGGGGATGACCGACGAGACGAACGCCGACGGTCCGATCCTCGGCGCCGCGCTGCCGATGGGCTTCAACCGGGTGCCGCACTACACCCGGGGTGTGCTGCTGGTCGGCGACTCGGGTGGCATGGTCAACCCGTTCAACGGCGAGGGCATCGCGTACGCGATGGAGTCCGGTGAGCTGGCCGCGGAGGTCGCGGTCCAGGCGCTCGCCCGGCCCGCCGGCCCGGAACGCGAGCGCGCGCTGCTGGCGTACCCGAACGAGCTGAAGGCCCGGCTCGGCGGCTACTACCGATTGGGTGGCATCTTCGTGAAACTGATCGGCCGCCCCGAGATCATGCGGATCGCCACCAAACACGGCATGCCGCACCCGACGCTGATGCGTTTCGTGCTGAAGCTGTTGGCCAACCTGACCGACCCACGCGGTGGGGATGCGATGGACCGGGTCATCAACGCGATGACGAAGGCCGCGCCAGCTGTCTGAGTAGGACGGCATCGGTGCTGGTCACGGCCCCGACGCTGACAAAGATCGACCCCCGCCGACTGCCACTGCGAGGGACGTGAATAGTGTGATTTTCGTCAAGCACCGAGGGCAGGGAAGGACGAGCAGGAGAAAACGATGTCGCTCTCGCCTTACGCACCGATCATCGGGCTGTTCGCCCTCGCCGCGGCGTTCTCGCTGTTCTCCGTCGGCGCCGCCCGCTTCGCCGGGCCACGTCGCTACAACAAGGCCAAACTCGAGGCTTACGAGTGCGGCATCGAGCCCAGCCCGCAGCCGGTCGGCGGCGGCCGGTTCCCGATCAAGTTCTACCTGACGGCGATGCTCTTCATCGTCTTCGACATCGAGATCATCTTCCTCTACCCCTGGGCGGTCACGTTCGACGCTCTGCCGATCTTCGGCTTCGTGGAGATGGTCCTGTTCATCGTCGCGGTCTTCGTTGCGTACGCCTACGTGTGGCGGCGCGGCGGCCTGGACTGGGACTGAGGAAGGAACGTCAGATGGGCATCGAGGAGAAGCTTCCCGCCGGCGTCCTGCTCACCTCGGTGGAGAAGCTGGTCAACTGGTCCCGGAAGTCGTCCGTGTGGGGCGCGACCTTCGGCCTGGCCTGCTGCGCCATCGAGATGATGGCCGCCGGTGGTCCGCACTACGACATGGGCCGCTGGGGCATGGAGGTCTTCCGGGCGTCCCCCCGACAGGCCGACCTGATGATCGTCGCCGGCCGGGTGAGCCAGAAGATGGCTCCGGTGCTGCGCCAGATCTACGACCAGATGGCCGAGCCCCGCTGGGTGCTCTCCATGGGCGTCTGCGCCAGCAGCGGCGGCATGTTCAACAACTACGCGATCGTGCAGGGCGTCGACCACGTCGTGCCTGTCGACATGTACCTGCCCGGCTGCCCGCCCCGGCCGGAGATGCTCATCGACGCGATCCTCAAGCTCCGCGAGAAGATCATGTATGAGCCGCTGGGCCCGAACGGCCGCAAGATGCTGGCTGCCCGTCAGGAGCGCGGCGACGTTCCGGTCGTGCCCTACGGCTCCATGCCCTCGTCGTACCGCAGCGACAAGGCCCGGCGTGCCGAGTGGACCCGGGCGGTCCGCGAGGGCCGCGAGGAGCAGCTGCGCATCGAGAACTGGATGAACGCTCAGAACCACCTCCACCCGCAGGCAGGCCCCAAATGACGTCACCCACGGACAAGCCCAACGACGGCGGCGTACCGCTGCCGGTGGTGCCGGCCGGCGCCACGAGTGGTGCCCCCGCCGAGTTGCCGCCGTCCAGCCCCGCCGGGCGCGGGATGTTCGGCAACCACGGCACCGGCGACGTGTCCGGCTACGGCGGCCTGGTCCGCCAGCGCCAACCCATCGAGGAGGCGCCCCGACCGTACGGGGGCTACTTCGACGAGGTCCGCGACGCGCTGGAGGAGGCGTACCCGGCCTTCGGTGACGCGATCGAGAAGGTCGTGGTCGACCGGGGCGAGCTGACCCTGCACGTCCGGCCGGAGCGGATCGCCGAGGTCTGCCAGGTGCTGCGCGACGACCTGGCGCTGCGGTTCGAGCTGTGCTCCTCGGTGTCCGGCGTGGACTACCTGGGTGCCGACGAGCGCCGCCTGCACGTGGTCTACCTGCTCACCTCGATGACGTACCGGCGGCGGATCCGGCTGGAGGCCGCGGTCTCCGTGGCGGCCCCGCACCTGCCCAGCGTGACGGCCGTCTACCCGACCGCGGACTGGCAGGAGCGGGAGGCGTACGACATGTTCGGCATCGTCTTCGACGGTCACCCCAACCTGACCCGGATCCTCATGCCGGACGACTGGGAGGGCCACCCGCAGCGCAAGGACTACCCGCTCGGCGGTGTCCCCGTCGAGTACAAGGGCGCGGAGATCCAACCGCCGAACGAGCGGAGGTCGTACCAGTGACGACGTCGAACTACGCCAGCGAGTACGAGACCGAAGAAGGCCGGGTCTTCACCGTCACCGGTGGGGACTGGGACACCATCGTCTCGGGCACCGACCCGATCAACGACGAGCGGATCGTCGTCAACATGGGTCCGCAGCACCCGTCCACGCACGGGGTGTTGCGGCTGATCCTGGAGCTGGAGGGCGAGACGGTCCGCGAGGCCCGGTCCGTCATCGGCTACCTGCACACCGGCATCGAGAAGAACCTCGAATACCGCAACTGGGTCCAGGGCTCGACGTTCGTGACCCGGATGGACTACCTCGCCCCGATCTTCAACGAGACGGCGTACGCCCTCGCCGTCGAGAAGCTGCTCGGCATCACCGACGACATCACCGAGCGGGCCACCACCATCCGCGTGCTGATGATGGAGCTCAACCGGATCTCGTCGCACCTGGTCTGGCTGGCCACCACCGGCATGGAGCTGGGCGCGATCTCGATCATGCTGTACGGCTTCCGCGAGCGGGAGTACATCCTCGACATCTTCGAGACCATCACCGGCCTGCGGATGAACCACGCGTACGTGCGGCCGGGCGGTGTGGCACAGGACGTGCCGGACGACGCGATCGTCAAGATCCGCGAGTTCCTCAAGATGATGCCGAAGAAGCTCAAGGAGTACGAGGACCTGCTCTCCGGTCAGCCGATCTGGACCGAGCGGACGAAGAACGTCGCGGTGCTGGACGTCACCGGCTGCGTGGCGCTCGGCATCACCGGGCCGGTGCTGCGCTCCGCGGGCCTCGCCTGGGACCTGCGCAAGACCATGCCGTACTGCGGTTACGAGAACTACGAGTTCGACGTGCCGACCCACCCCGACGGTGACGTGTGGGGCCGCTACCAGGTCCGGCTCGCCGAGATCCGGGAGTCGATGAAGCTTGTCGAGCAGGCCCTGGACCGGCTTCGTCCGGGACCGGTCATGGTCGCCGATCGCAAGATCGCCTGGCCGGCGCAGCTCGCCATCGGCGTGGACGGCATGGGCAACTCGCTGGAGCACGTCGCGAAGATCATGGGTCAGTCGATGGAGTCGCTGATCCACCACTTCAAGCTGGTGACCGAGGGCTTCCGGGTGCCGCCCGGCCAGGTGTACGTCGCCATCGAGGCGCCCCGCGGCGAGTTGGGCGTGCACGCGGTCTCCGACGGTGGCACCCGGCCGTACCGGGTGCACTACCGGGAGCCGAGCTTCGTCAACCTCCAGGCCCTCCCGGCGATGGCCGAGGGTGGCCTGATCGCCGACGTGATCGCCGGCGGCGCCTCTCTGGACCCGGTCATGGGGGGTTGTGACAGGTGAGTGCGAGGAGTGAGCTTGCGAGCCCCAGCCGCCCGCGCGAGGAGCGAGCGGAGCGAGCCCCGCAGTCGCGGGCAGACGGCGGCGCAGTCGCGAACGGAAGGCGGCTCTGATGACGACGACTTTCACTGACGAGACCCGGGATCGGGCGCGCGAGATCATCGCCCGTTACCCGGCGGACCGGTCCCGCTCGGCGTTGCTGCCGCTGCTGCACCTGGTGCAGGCGCAGGAGGGGTACGTGTCCCCGGCCGGGGTCGCGTTCTGCGCCGAGGTGCTGGGGCTGAACAAGGCCCAGGTCGGTGCGGTGGCCACCTTCTACACGATGTACAAGCGCAAGCCGACTGGTGACTTCCTGGTCAGCGTCTGCACCAACACCATGTGCAACGTGCTCGGTGGCCAGGAGGTCTACGACACCCTGTCCGAGCACCTGGGCGTCGGGCACGACGAGACGACCGGCGACGGCACGATCACGCTGGAGCACGCCGAGTGCCTGGCGGCGTGCGACTACGGCCCGGTGATGACAGTCAACTACGACTTCTTCGACCGCGTGGACCCGTCGACGGCGGTCGGTGTGGTCGACGAGCTGCGCGCGGGCGGCCGGCCGATGCCGACCCGGGGTGCCCGGCTCTGCACGCTCAAGGAGATGGCGGTGCAGCTCGCCGGTTTCGCCGACGACCGCGACGGCGCGGTCGCCGACGGCGACCCGGGCGAGCCGACCCTGCGCGGGCTGCGGCTGGCCCAGCAGCACGGCGTCTCGGTGCCGGGCTTCGACCCGAACACCCCGATCCGGAGCAAGGCGGAGGCGGACAAGGCCGCCGCCGAGGCGAAGGCGAAGGCGGAGGCCGCCAAACCGGCGCCCGTCGAGGCCAGCGCGGCCCCGGTCAAGGGCGGCGACGGGGCGTCCGCCCCGACCGGGGCAGCCGCGGTCGCCGAGCCGGCAGCTGCCACCGAGACGGCGAAGCCGGTGGATGCCGCCGGCAGCACCACGCGGGACGTCAAGGCACCGGACGACAAGTCGCCGGAGGTGCGCGCCGCCGAGACCCGGCAACCGGACGCGGGCACGGCGGTGCCGGACGCCCCGGGCACCAAGGTCCCGGCGGACAGCACCGCGCCCGAGCCGCGCGACGCGCGCTCGGCCGAGGCCGCTGGCGTGGCGGCCAACGCGCCGGCCGGCGACGGCAAGCCCGCCGGCGACGAGGCCGGGGCGCAGGAGCGCAACCTCACCGAAGCGAAGGCTGGTACGGACGCCGACGGCGCCGGTCCGGCGGACGCGAACGAAACGGGGGCCCAGAAGTGACCACTCCCCGCCCGGAGACCGTGGCCAAGCTGACGCCGGTGCTGACCAAGCGCTGGCTGTCGCCGGACGCCTGGCGCATCGGCACGTACGAGCAGCTCGACGGCTACGCCGCCCTGCGCAAGGCACTCAAGGCCCACCCGGACGACCTGATCCAGCTGATCAAGGACTCCGGGCTGCGGGGTCGGGGTGGCGCGGGCTTCCCGACAGGTCTCAAGTGGGGCTTCATCCCCCAGGGCGATGGCAAGCCGCACTACCTGGTGGTCAACGCCGACGAGGGCGAGCCGGGCACCTGCAAGGACCTACCGCTGATGACCCACGACCCGCACGCGCTGGTCGAGGGCGTGATCATCGCGTCGTACGCGATCCGGGCCAGCCGCGCCTACATCTACATCCGGGGCGAGGCGGTGCACGCCGCGCGTCGGCTGCGCAACGCCGTCCAGGAGGCGTACGACAAGGGCTACCTGGGCCGCAACATCCTGCGCAGCGGCTACGACCTGGAGCTGGTGGTGCACTCCGGCGCCGGGGCGTACATCTGCGGTGAGGAGACGGCGCTGCTGGACTCGCTGGAGGGCTTCCGGGGTCAGCCTCGGCTGCGCCCGCCGTTCCCGGCCACCCACGGCCTGTACGCGAGCCCGACGGTGGTCAACAACGTCGGCACCATCGCCAGCGTGCCGCCGATCGTGCTCGGTGGGGCCGACTGGTGGAAGTCCATGGGCACCGAGAAGTCCTCCGGGCCGATGATCTACTCGCTGTCCGGTCGGATCGTCAACCCGGGCCAGTACGAGTGCTCGATGGGCGTCACGCTGCGCGAGCTGCTGGAGCTGGCCGGTGGGATGCAGCCCGGTCACAACCTGCGGTTCTGGACTCCGGGGGGCTCGTCGACCCCGCTGCTCGCCGCCGAGCACCTGGACGTGCCACTGGACTTCGAGGGGGTGGCGGCGGCCGGCTCGATCCTCGGCACCACGGCCACCCAGATCTTCTCCGACCAGGACTGCCCGGTCTACGCGACGTACCGGTGGTTGGAGTTCTACCACCACGAGTCGTGCGGCAAGTGCACCCCGTGCCGCGAGGGCAACTACTGGATGGTCCGGGTCTACCGGCGGATCCTCGCCGGCCAGGGCACCCACGAGGACCTGGACACCCTGCTGGACACCTGCGACAACATCCTCGGCCGCTCGTTCTGCGGCCTCGGTGACGGCGCGACCAGCTCGGTGACCTCCTCGCTGAAGTACTTCAAGCAGGACTACCTCGACTACATCGAGGGACGTACCGCACCCAAGCTGTCGGAGAAGACCCTGGTAGGGGCGCACTGATGACCGACGTAGCCAAGCAGACCGAGACCGTCACGCTCACCATCGACGGCGTCGAGGTCACCGCCCCCAAGGGGACGCTGCTGATCCGGGTCGCCGAGCAGATGGGCACCGAGATCCCCCGGTTCTGCGACCACCCACTGCTGGCCCCGGCCGGCGCGTGCCGGCAGTGCCTGGTCGAGGTGGAGGGCCAGCGCAAGCCGGTGGCCTCCTGCACCCAGACCGTCGCCGACGGCATGGTGGTCCGCACCCAACTCACCTCGCCGGTCGCCAAGAAGGCGCAGGAGGGGGTGATGGAGCTGCTGCTGCTCAACCACCCACTGGACTGCCCGATGTGTGACAAGGGCGGCGAGTGCCCCCTGCAGAACCAGGCGATGTCCACCGGCCGCACCGACTCGCGCTTCCACGAGCACAAGCGGGAGTACGAGAAGCCGATGGCGATCAGCAGCCAGGTGCTGCTGGACCGCGAGCGTTGTGTCCTCTGCCAGCGGTGCACCCGGTTCTCCGAGGAGATCGCCGGCGACAAGTTCATCGACCTGATGGGCCGGTCGTCCGCCGAGGAGATCAACATCTACCGGGACGACGCGTACGGCGAGGAGGGCGACGCCGGCGACGTGCCGTTCAACTCCTACTTCTCCGGCAACACCGTGCAGATCTGCCCGGTGGGTGCGCTGACCGGTGCGCAGTACCGCTTCCGGGCCCGCCCGTTCGACCTGGTCTCCAGCCCGAGCGTCTGCGAGCACTGCTCGGCCGGCTGCGGGCAGCGCACCGACTGGCGGCGCGGCAAGGTGCTGCGCCGGCTGGCCGGTGACGAACCGCAGGTCAACGAGGAGTGGAACTGCGACAAGGGCCGGTGGGGCTTCCAGTACACCCGGGCCACCGACCGGCTGACCACTCCGCTGGTGCGCGACGAGCGCACCGGTGAGCTGCGCGAGGCGTCCTGGAGCGAGGCGCTCACCGTGGCCGCCGAGGGGCTGCACGCCGCCCGGGAGGGCGGGCAGGGCACGGCGGTGCTCACCGGCGGTCGGCTGACCGTCGAGGACGCGTACGCGTACGCGAAGTTCGCCCGGGTCGCACTCAACACCAACGACATCGACTTCCGGGCCCGGCCGGTCTCCCGCGAGGAGGCCGACTTCCTGGCCAGCTCGGTCGCCGGGGTCACCGACGTCACCTACACCGACGTGGAGAACGCGCCGGCGGTGGTGCTTGTCGGCCTGGAGCCGGAGGAGGAGTGCCCGATCCTCTTCCTGCGGCTGCGCAAGGCGTACCTGAAGAAGACCCTGACGGTGTACGCGCTGGCGCCGTTCGCCACCCGCGGCCTGGAGAAGCTCGGTGCCAAGCTGGCCCGGGTCGTGCCGGGCGAGGAGGCCAGCGTGCTCGCCGAGCACGCCACGGTCGCCGAGGCGCTGAGCGCGCCGGGCGCGATCTTGATCGTCGGCGAGCGGTTGGCGAGTGTGCCGGGCGGGCTCTCCGCCGCGGCGGACGTGGCCCGGCGTACCGGTGCGAAGCTGGCCTGGGTGCCGCGGCGCGCGGGTGACCGCGGCGCGGTCGACGCGGGCTGCCTGCCCAACCTGCTCCCCGGTGGCCGGCTGGTCACCGAGCCGGCCGCGCGGGCCGAGCTGGGTGAGGCGTGGGACATCCCGGCCGGGGTGATCCCGAGCCAGGCCGGTCGGGACACCGACGGCATCCTCACCGCCGCTGCCAACGGGCAGCTCGGCGCGCTCGTCGTCGGCGGTGTCGACCCGGCTGACCTGGCCGACCCGCGACTGGCCGAGTCCGCCCTGGACGCGGTGCCGTTCCTGGTGAGCCTGGAGCTGCGCCCCACCGCGGTGACCCGGCGGGCGAACGTGGTGCTGCCGATCGCCCCGGTGGCCGAGAAGGCCGGCAGCTTCCTGGACTGGGAGGGTCGGCTGCGCCCGTTCGAGGCGGTGCTGACCACCGCCGCGATGACCGACGGTCGGGTGCTCGACGCGCTGGCCGCGCTGCTCGACGTGCGGCTCGGCACCGCGGATGTGCCGAGCGTGCGTCGCGAACTGGGCGGGCTGCCGGCGACTCGTACGACTCGGCCGTCCACGCCGTCGGTGGCGCCGGGCCGGGTGCCGCACCCGGGCGCCGGGGAGGCCGTGTTGGCGACCTGGCACCAGCTCGTGGACCTCGGCAGCCTGACCGAGGGTGACGAGAACCTCGCCGGCACCGCTCGCCCGCCGGTGGTCCGGCTGGGCAAGGGCACCGCCGACGCACTCGGTGTCGCCGACGGCGACGCGGTCACGGTCGGCACCGACCGGGGGGCGCTGACCCTGCCGGCCGAGCTGACCGAAATGCCGGACGGCGTCGTCTGGCTGCCGACCAACTCACCCGGTTCGACCGTGCGACGCAGCCTCGGGGCGACGTCCGGCGCGGTCGTCCGGATCTCCGTCCCCGCGGCGAGCCCGGCAATCCCGGCCGGGCGTGCGGCGGCCGACGAGACCGGTCTCCCGGGTCCGCTCCTCAACTCCGGGGGTAACCAGTGAGCGCGAGGAGTGAACGAGCGCAGCGAGTGAGCCCCGCAGTCGCGAACGAAAGGTGGGCACCGTGAGTCCCCTTCTCGCCCAGGATCCGACGCTGGCCGACTTCGGTCGGGATCCGTGGTGGCTGGTTCTCGGCAAGATCGTCTTCGCGTTCGCCTTCGGTCTGCTGGCCACCCTGCTCGGCGTCTGGTTCGAGCGGCGTGTGGTCGGCTACATGCAGGTGCGGCCCGGCCCCAACCAGGTCGGCCCGTTCGGTCTGCTGCAGACCCTCGCCGACGGCCTGAAGATGGCCTTCAAGGAGGACATCCTGCCGAAGGCGGCCGACAAGGTCGTCTACTTCTTCGCACCGACCATCTCGGTGATCTGCGCCGTCACCGCCCTGTCGGTGGTGCCGTTCGGCCCGATGGTGAGCATCTTCGGCCACCACACGCCGTTGCAGGTCACCGACGTGCCGGTGGCGGTGCTGCTGCTGCTGGCCTGCTCCTCGATGGGCGTCTACGGCATCGTGCTGGGTGGTTGGGCCTCCGGCTCGACGTACCCGCTCCTCGGCGGTCTGCGGTCCAGCGCCCAGATGATCTCCTACGAGGTTGCCATGGGCCTGAGCATCGTGGCGGTCTTCATGACCGCCGGCACGATGAGCACCAGCGGGATCGTCGCCGCTCAGGGCGACGCCACCCGGCTGACCATCTTCGGCACCGAGATCCCGGCACCGGGCTGGTACGCGATCCTGCTGCTGCCCAGCTTCGTCATCTTCTTCATCGCCACCGTTGGTGAGACCAACCGGGCGCCGTTCGACCTGCCCGAGGCCGAGTCCGAGCTGGTCGCGGGCTTCATGACGGAATACAGCTCGCTGAAGTTCGCGCTCTTCATGCTCAGCGAGTACGTCGCCATGGTGACCATGTCCGCGGTCACCACCACGCTGTTCCTCGGCGGTTGGCGCGCACCGTGGCCGATCACGCTGTGGGAGGGCGCCAACTCCGGTTGGTGGCCGATGCTCTGGTTCTTCGGCAAGGTGATCGCGCTGGTCTTCGTCTTCGTGTGGCTGCGCGGCACGCTGCCCCGGCTGCGCTACGACCAGTTCATGCGCCTCGGTTGGAAGGTGCTGCTGCCGATCAACCTGGTCTGGATCCTGGTCCTGTCGGGCCTGCGGTCCATCGAGGACTGGGACTCGCGCGGCAAGGTCATCGCCGTCGGCATTCCGGCCGGCATCCTGCTGCTCGTCACGATCTTCTGGCCCAGCCGGAAGCCGAAGACGACGCCGACGACGCAGGAGCAGGTCGACAACCGGCCGTACGGGAGCTTCCCGCTGCCGCCGATGGATCTTCAGGTACCACCGAGCCCGCGCATCACGCGCGTGGTCGCCGAGCGGGAGCCGGCCAACATCGTTGCCGGCTCGGACTCCAGGGAGGTGTGACGTGGGCGCGATCACCGGAACGTTCAAGGGATTCGGTGTCACCTTCTCGCACATGTTCAGGAAGGTCGTCACGACCGACTACCCGTTCAAGCCGCCGGTGTCGGCGCCGCGCTACCACGGGCGGCACATCCTCAACCGGCACCCGGACGGCCTGGAGAAGTGCATCGGCTGCGAGCTGTGCGCGTGGGCCTGCCCGGCGGACGCGATCTACGTCGAGGGTGGCGACAACACCGACGAGCAGCGCTTCTCGCCGGGTGAGCGGTACGCCAGCATCTACCAGATCAACTACGCCCGGTGCATCTTCTGTGGGCTGTGCATCGAGGCCTGCCCGACCCGTTCGCTCACCATGAGTAACGAGTACGAGCTGGCCCGGGACAACCGGCAGGACCTGATCTTCACCAAGGAGCAGTTGCTCGCGCCGTTGCTGGAGGGCATGGAGCAGCCGCCGCACCCGATGCGGCTGGGTGACAGCGAGAAGGACTACTACATCGGCGCGTTGGACAACCCGGGCACCTCCGCCGGTGCGGAGACGTCGCCGATGGGCCCCGGCCGCTACCGGGTCGAGGAGCACCCCGGCGTGACGTTCCCGGGCGCCGAGCAGGCCGCCCAGCGGGCCGCGGCCGGCAAGGGAGAGCAAGCATGAACACGTCTTCGGTGCTCGCCGCCGCCGGTTCGGTCTCCGGCGGCGAGGCGGTCACCTTCTGGATCCTCGCCCCGCTCGCGCTGATCGGCGGGATCGGGATGGTGGCCGCGCGCAACGCCGTGCACTCGGCGCTGTGGCTGGTGTTGACCATGCTCTGCCTGGGCGTGTTCTACGTGCTCCAGGCCGGTCCGTTCATCGGCATGGTGCAGATCATCGTCTACACCGGCGCGATCATGATGCTCTTCCTGTTCGTGCTGATGCTCGTCGGCCGGGACTCCACCGACTCGCTGATCGAGACGCTGCGCGGCCAGCGGGTCGCCGCGATCGTGCTCGGCCTGGGCTTCGCCGGCCTGGTCGGCACCGGTCTCTACCAGGCACTGGACCGGACCAACGCGGTCGGCCTGGAGCAGGCCAACGCCGAGGGCAACGTGCAGGGCATCGCCCGGCTGCTGTTCACCAAGTATGTCTTCGCGTTCGAGCTGACCTCGGCACTGCTGATCACCGCGGCGGTCGGTGCCATGGTGCTGGCCCACGTCGAGCGGCGTAAGCAGGACAAGGTCGACCAGGTGTCGACCATGCGGGCGCGCTTCGCCCCGGGCAACTACCCCGGCCCGAAGCCGGGGCCGGGCGTCTTCGCGACCTCCTCCTCGGTGGCCACCCCCGCACGGTTGCCCGACGGCCGCCTGACCGACCGCAGCACCCCGGCGATCCTTCCGCAGCGCGAGCTGACCGCCGAGGAGACGGCTCTGAAGGGTACGGACCGGTGAGCGCGAGGAGTGCAGCGGAGCGGAGCCCCGCAGTCGCGAACGGAAGGCAAACCACGTAATGGGATCGTTCTTCTCGGTCGAGCCGACCTACTACCTCGTGCTCGCCGCGGTGCTGTTCACCATCGGCGCCGCCGGGGTGCTGATCCGGCGCAACGCGATCGTGCTGTTCATGTGCGTGGAGCTGATGCTCAACGCGGCCAACCTGACGCTGGTCACCTTCAGCCGGATCAACGGTGATCTCAACGGTCAGATCATGGCGTTCTTCGTGATGGTGGTGGCGGCGGCCGAGGTCGTGGTCGGACTCGCGATCATCATGTCCATCTTCCGGACGCGACGCTCGGCGAGTGTCGACGACGCCAACCTGCTCAAGTACTAGAGGGGTCCACCGGTGGAAGAGACTGTGGAATACGCCCAGGCCACGGGGCTGCTCGGGGGCGTCTGGCTGCTGGTGGCGATCCCGCTGCTCAGCGCGGCCATCCTGCTGCTGCTCGGCCGCCGGGCCGACCGCTGGGGGCACTGGTTGGGCGTCGCCGCCATCGGCGCCGCGTTCGTGCTCGGCCTGAGCTTCTTCTTCCAGCTGCGTGGCCTGGAGAACAAGTCGGTCGAGCTGAGCCTCTGGGACTTCATCGCGGTCGGTGACCTGCGCGTCGACTTCGGCCTGCTGTTCGACCCCCTGGCCGCGGTCTTCGTACTGCTGATCACCGGGGTGGGTTTCCTGATCCACCTGTACGCGGTGGAGTACATGGCGCACGACGCGGGCCGTCGCCGGTTCTTCGCGTACTTCAACCTGTTCGTCGCGGCGATGCTGCTGCTGGTGCTCGGCAACAACTACGTGATGCTGTACTTCGGCTGGGAGGGCGTCGGTCTGGCGTCGTACCTGCTGATCTCCTTCTGGACCGAGCGGCCGAGCGCGGCCACCGCCGGCAAGAAGGCGTTCCTGATGAACCGGGTCGGCGACGCCGGCCTGGCCATCGGCATCTTCATCATGTTCGCCACCCTGGGCACCACCCAGTACGACGAGGTGTTCAACGGTGTCGGTTCGCTGACCGGCACCACCGTGCTGGTCCTCGGTCTGTTGCTGCTGCTCGGCGCGGCCGGCAAGTCCGGTCAGTTCCCCCTGCAGGCGTGGCTGCCGGACGCCATGGAGGGCCCCACCCCGGTGTCGGCGCTCATCCACGCGGCCACCATGGTCACCGCGGGCGTCTACCTGATCGCCCGCTCCAACCCGGTCTTCTCCGCCAACACGACGCTCCAACTCGTGGTGGTCAGCGTCGGCGCGCTCACCCTGCTGATGGGCTGCATCATCGGCGCGGCCAAGGACGACATCAAGCGGGTGCTCGCCTGGTCGACGGTGAGCCAGATCGGCTACATGTTCCTCGGTGTCGGCCTCGGCGGCGGGGCGTACGCGCTGGCCATCGTGCACCTGCTGGCGCACGGGTTCTTCAAGGCCAACATGTTCCTGGGCGCCGGTTCGGTGATGCACGGGATGAAGGACCAGGTCGACATCCGCCGCTTCGGCGGGCTGTCGACGTACATGAAGGTCACCTGGTTGACCTTCATGATGGGTTGGCTGGCCATCATCGGCATGTTCCCGTTCTCCGGCTTCTTCTCCAAGGAGCCGATCATCGTGGCCGCCTTCGAGCGGGAGGACTGGACCGCCTGGCTCTTCGGCGGGGCGGCGCTGCTCGGCGCGGGGCTCACCGCGTTCTACATGACCCGGCTGTTCGTGCTCACCTTCCACGGTCCGAAGCGTTGGACCGAGGACATCGAGCACCCGCACGAGTCGCCGAAGCTGATGACCATCCCGCTGATCCTGCTGGGCGCCGGTTCCGTCGGCGCCGGTTTCCTGCTCTCCACGTCGGTGCCCGACTGGCTGACGGCGACCGCCGGGCTGGGTGGCGAGCACGCGGAGCACGAGGCGGTCCTCTCGCACGCCGTGATCACCACGCTCTCGCTGCTGGTGACCGTGCTCGGCGCGGGGCTGGCCTGGTTCCTGTTCCGGGCCGGCACGGCCACCGCACCGCAGCCGGCCGGGGTCCTGGTCACCGCCGCCCGGCGCAACCTGTACGCGGACGCGGTCAACGAGGCGATCTTCGAGAAGCCGGGCATCTTCCTCACCCGGGCGCTCGTCTACCTCGACAACCGGGGCATCGACGGGCTGGTCAACGGGCTCGCCGCCGCGGTCGGCGGTGGCTCGGGTCGGCTCCGGCGGATGCAGACCGGCTTCGTCCGCTCGTACGCCACCTCGATCCTCGCCGGTGCGCTGCTGGTGATGGCGGCGTTCCTGGCGGTGCAGGCGGGGTGGTTGGCGTGATCGACCGCAATACGCCCGCCCCCGCCGGCGGACCACGCATCCACGACGGAGGTAAGGCCGCATAATGTCCAACTTCCCGTTCCTCTCGGTGCTCACCGTGGCGCCACTGGTGGGCGCCCTGGTGGTGGCCTTCCTGCCGCGCCACCGGCCGGAGCTGGCCAAGCAGGTGGCGTTCGTCTGGTCGCTGCTCGTGCTGGTGCTCTCGGTGGTGATGTGGGTCAGCTTCAAGGCCGGCGGTGACCGGTTCCAGTTCCGCGAGTCGTACTCGTGGATCCCGGACTGGGGTGTCAGCTTCACCTTCGCCGCCGACGGCATCGCGCTGGTCATGCTGATGCTGATCGCGGTGCTGGTGCCGCTGGTGATCCTGGCGTCCTGGCACGACGCTGAGTCGTCGAAGCGGTCGGTGCCCGTCTACTTCGCGCTGCTGCTGGTCCTCGAGTGCACGATGATCGGCGTCTTCGCGGCCGCCGACGTCTTCCTGTTCTACGTGTTCTTCGAGGTCATGCTGGTCCCGATGTACTTCCTGATCGGCAGTTACGGCGGCCACCAGCGGCAGTACGCGGCGGTGAAGTTCTTCCTCTACTCGCTCGTCGGCGGTCTGTTCATGCTGGCCGCCGTGATCGGGCTGTGGGTGGTCGGTGGCAAGACCTTCGACTGGCAGGCGCTGTCGGAGGTCGACATCAGCACCGGCACCGAGCGGTGGCTGTTCCTCGGCTTCTTCCTCGCGTTCGCCATCAAGGCCCCGTTCTTCCCGTTCCACACCTGGCTGCCGGACGCCGGTGGCGCGGCCCCGGCGGGCGCCGCGGCACTGCTGGTCGGTGTGCTGGACAAGGTCGGCACGTTCGGCATCCTGCGCTACTGCCTGCCGCTGTTCCCCGAGGCGTCGAAGTGGTTCGCGCCGTGGGCGCTGGCGCTGGGCGTGATCGGCATCGTCTACGCCGCGCTGCTGGCGGTCGGTCAGAACGACCTCAAGCGGCTGGTGTCGTACACCTCGATCGCGCACTTCGGTTTCATCGGGGTGGGCATCTTCGCCTTCACCACCCAGGCCGGCACCGGCGCGGTGCTCTACATGCTCAACCACGGTCTGGCGACCGGCCTGCTGTTCCTGGTCGTGGGCATGCTCATCTCCCGGCGTGGTTCCGCGCTGATCAGCGACTTCGGTGGGGCCGGCAAGCTGGTCCCGGTGCTCGCCGGGGTGCTCTTCTTCGCCGGTCTCGCGTCGCTCGCGCTGCCCGGTACGGCACCGTTCATCTCCGAGTTCCTGGTGCTGATCGGCACCTTCACGGTGAACAAGCCGGTCGCGATCATCGCCACGCTCGGCATCATCCTGGCCGCCGCGTACGTGCTGTGGATGGTGCAGCGCACCACCCAGGGCACCCTCAACCCGACGCTCACCGAGGTCGACGGCATGCGCCGGGACCTCAACCTGCGCGAGAAGGTCGTCGTCGCTCCACTGATCGCACTGATCGTGCTGCTCGGCTTCTTCCCCAAGCCGGTCACTGACGTGATCAACCCGGCCGTCCAGGCGACCATGGACGACATCGGCAGAACCGACCCGGCCCCGTCGGTGGGCACCGTCCAGGAGGCGGCAAAGTGACCGATTTCGAACTGCCGTCGATCGACTACGCGGCGCTCTCCCCGATCCTGATCATGCTGGGCACCGCGCTGCTCGGCGTGCTGGTCGAGGCCTTCGTGCCCCGGCGCTCGCGGCACGTGGTGCAGTTGACGCTCGCGCTGGTGGCGGTGCTCGCGGCACTGACCATGGTGGTGCTCAACGCCGACGAGCGGATGATCACCGCGGGTCAGGCCATCGCGGTGGACGGCCCGACGCTGTTCCTCCAGGGCGCGATCCTGGTGCTGGCCGCGATGGCGCTGCTGCTGATCGGTGACCGCTCGGTCGAACTGGGCGGGGCGTTCGTCGCCCAGGCCGCGGTGACCGCCGAGTCGGCCGACGACCGGCGGCAGGCCGAGGGGCGCAACGGCCTCACCGAGATCTACCCGCTGACCACGTTCGCCATCGGCGGCATGCTGATCTTCGTGGCGGCGAACGACCTGCTGACCATGTTCATCGCGCTGGAAGTCTTCTCCCTGCCGCTCTACCTGCTCTGCGCGCTGGCCCGTCGCCGCCGCCTGCTGAGCCAGGAGGCGGCGATGAAGTACTTCCTGCTCGGCGCGTACGCCTCCGCCTTCTTCCTGTTCGGCGTGGCCCTGATCTACGGCTTCACCGCCGGTATGCCGGGTCGGGTGGCCGGCGTCGACTTCGCCACCATCGACGCGGCGGTGAGCGAGTCTCCGGCCAGTCAGGTGCTGCTCTTCGCCGGTATGGCGCTGCTCGCCATCGGTCTGCTGTTCAAGGCCGCGGCGGCACCGTTCCACGTCTGGACCCCGGACGTCTACCAGGGTGCGCCGACCCCGGTCACCGGCTTCATGGCGGCCTGCACCAAGGTCGCCGCGTTCGGTGCCCTGCTGCGTGTCTTCCACGTCGCGTTCGCCGACGCCACCTGGGACTTCACCCCGGTCCTCGGCGTGGTGGCGGTGCTGACCATGCTGATCGGCGCCGTGCTCGCGGTCACCCAGACCGACATCAAGCGGCTGCTCGCGTACTCCTCGATCGCCAACGCCGGCTACCTGCTCGTCGGTGTGCTGGCGCCGAGCCGCGAGGGGCTCGCCGGCACGATGTTCTACCTGGTCGCGTACGGCTTCTCGGTGCTTGCCGCGTTCGCGGTGGTGACCCTGGTGCGCGACGCCGACGGGGAGGCCACCCACCTGTCCCGCTGGGCCGGGCTGGGTCGACGCTCGCCGTTCTTCGCCGCCCTGTTCACCTTCATCCTGCTGGCCTTCGCCGGTATCCCGCTCACCAGTGGCTTCATGAGCAAGTTCGCGGTCTTCGGGCCGGCGCTGGAGGGTGGTCAGACCTGGCTGGTGATCGCCGGTGTGCTGACCAGCATGGTGCTCGCGTTCCCGTACCTGCGGGTCGTGGTGATGATGTGGCTCTCCGAGCCGGGCGAGTCCACCCCGACGGTCACGGTGCCCGGTGGGCTCACCTCCGCGGCGCTGATGATCGGTGTGCTGGCGACCCTGGTGCTGGGCGTCGCCCCGGCGCCGCTGATCGAGCTGGCCACCGGAGCTGCCGAATTCGTTCGATGACCGAGAGATCGACTACCGGGGGTTGGCGCGTGTTCACGTGCCGGCCCCCGGTGCGTATCCCCGGCCCGGAGCAGGTAGAACGGGTGTGGCATGGTTGATAGCGTGGTGAATCCGGCGGGCGAGCGTTCAGGTTCCTCCGGCTCCGGCGGTCGGCGGGGTCGGGCGAGCACGAGTCAGTTCGGTGCGCTCGGCCTGCACCTCGCCGATCCCCGTGTCGAGGCTTCCGTGCTCGGCGTGCTGGACACGGTCGAGGTCGAGCTGCGGGCCAGTGTGTCCAGTGCCGACCCGTTCGTCAGCGAGGCGGCCCGGCACCTCCTGGAAGCCGGCGGGAAGCGTTTCCGGCCGCTGCTGGTGGCGCTCGGCGCCCAGTTCGGCGACCCAGGTGCCGCGCAGGTGGTCCCGGCCGCCGTGGTGATGGAGCTCACGCACCTCGCCACCCTCTACCACGACGACGTGATGGACGAGGCCGCCGTGCGCCGGGGTGCGCCGAGCGCCAACTCCCGCTGGACCAACTCGGTCGCGATCCTGGTCGGCGACTACCTCTTCGCCCGGGCGGCGGACATCGCCGCCGATCTGGGCCCCGAGGCGGTCCGGTTGCAGGCACGCACCTTCGCCCGGCTGGTGCACGGTCAGATCGCGGAGACCGTCGGTCCGCGGGCCGACGACGACCCGGTGGCCCACTACCTGCACGTGATCGCCGAGAAGACCGGCTCGCTCATCGCGACGTCGGCCCGGTTCGGCGGGATGTTCGGTGGCGCCCCGGCGGAGCACGTCGAGGCCCTCGCCGGGTACGGCGAGACGATCGGTGTCGCCTTCCAACTCTCCGACGACCTGCTGGACATCGCCTCCGAGTCGGGGCAGTCGGGCAAGACGCCCGGCACGGACCTGCGCGAGGGTGTCCCGACGCTGCCGGTGCTCTACGCGCGCGCGGCGGACGACGCCGACGCGTCCTCGGTGCGTCTGCGGGAGATCCTGGCGACCGGTCCGCTGACCGACGACGCGCTGCACACGGAGGCGTTGGGGCTGCTGCGGGAGAGTCCGGCCCTCAAGCGGGCCCGGGAGACCGTCCGCAGTTACGCCGAGGACGCCCGCGCGCGGCTGGCCCCGCTCCCGCAGGGGCCGTCCCGCCGGGCCCTCGAATCCCTCTGCGACTACATAGCCGACCGCACCGGCTGACCCCCGCCCCTCAGCGGTGATCATGAGGTTATAGCTGCGACACGCCGGGGATCCGACGACAACCTCATGATCAACGGAGGTGGGCGGGGCGGGCGACCGGCTCGGGGCGGGCCGCGGTCAAGAGGCGACCGCCGACGAGCATGAGGGCGGCGGCGAACAGCATCGCCACCGCCGCCACGTTCCACATGGCGGGGTAGCCGAAGTGGGCGGCGAGGGGGCCGAGGCTCAGTGGGCCGAGGCAGCCGCCCGCGTACACCCCGGTCTGGGTGATCGAGGTGGCGGTGGCCGGCGACTGCGGGTGGAGTCGGACCACCGCGAAGTTCATCAGGCCCGGCCAGGCCCAACCCAGGCCGAAGCCGAGCACCACGCCAGCCACCAGCGGCACCGAGCCGGTCAGCGCGAGCAGGACCAGCCCGGCCGCGCCGACGACGAGCATCGCGGCGATGACGGCGATGTGACCGGTGTCGCGACGGTCGGCCAACCAGCCCGCACCGACCCGTGCCGTCATGCAGGCCGCGCCGCCCAGGGTCAGGGTGAGGCCGGCGAGGCCGGGCGAGAGGCCCCGAGCCGCGGCGGAGTCCACCAGGAAGGTGCCCAGCGCGTTGGCCGCCGCCGCGGCCAACGTCGCCGCCGCGCCGAGCACCACGAGCGCCGCCGTGGCCCGACCGGTGCGCGAGGCACCGGACGGTCGCGCCGGGTCGGGCAACTGCCGGGGTACGGCGGGCAGCGCCGTCAACGCGGCCACGGCGGCGGCCACGAACGCCCAGCGCCAGCCGACGGTGAGCGCGAAGGTGGGCACCGCCAGACCTGCCAGCAGGGTGGAGGCGGGGATGGCGGCCTGCTTGACGCCGAACGACAGGCCCTGCCGGCGGGCCGGCACGTGCTGGGCCAGCGCCGCGTTGCTGGCCAACTGGCCCAGCGCGTTCGCGGCGGCGCTGAGCGCCAGCAGGCCGACGAGCATCGGGTACGACCGGGCGAAAGCGGCCACGGCCAGCGTCGACCCGGCGGCCAGCAGGATGCCGCAGCGGGCCACCAGGGCCGGCCCGTACCGCTCGACAAGTCGGCCGGAGGGCACCGAGGCGAGCGCGCTGACCCCGAAGTAGACGGCCACGGCCAGGCCGAGGCCGGCCGGGGAAAAGCCGAGGTCGGTGCCCATCTGCACGGCGAGACCGCCGAGCAGGAAGACGGGCAGTACGCACGCCACGGTGGTGACGACCGCGCCGGCACTGGCCCGGACCGGGTGGGGTCGGGCGGCGATCGGGGCGGAGGTGGAGACGGTGTTGGTCATCGTCCGGCAAAGCTACGTGAACCCTGCTCGAACCACTCATGGTGACCGGGGGGGTACACGCTGTGGGTGATGATCTGGCATCCTCCACCCGAACAGGCATTTCGCAGTGGGCCTGTTTTTCATATGGTGTAAGTCCCCGGCGGCGGAGGTGGTTGTGCGCGACCCCTTGGCAGAACCTTCGGACCTGATCCGCAGCGTGTCCCGAGCGCTGCGGGTGTTGGAGTCGGTCGGTCGTGCCCCGAAAGGCCTGACCGTCAAGCAGATCGCCCGGCGGTGTGAGCTGACCGTGGCCACCACCTACCACCTGGTCCGCACGCTCGCCTACGAGGGCTACGTGATTCGTCGCGAGGACGGCACGTACATCGTGGGGTTGGAGGTGGCCGACCGCTACCGGGAGTTGGTGACCGCCTTCCGGGGGCCGCCGGTGGTGGGTGAGACGTTGCGGCGGGCCGCTCTGGACACCGGCTACAGCCACTATCTGGGTCGCTTCGTCGGCGGGCAGGTGGCCATCACGGCGGTCGCCGAGGGGCACCGCTCGCCCTACCTGGAGGATCTGGTCCCCGGCTTCGACGAGGGGGCGCACGCGACGGCTCTCGGCAAGTCGCTGCTCGCCACCCTCACCGTCGACCAGCGCTACCGCTATCTGCGGGAGTACGGCATGCGCCCGTTCACCAGCGCCACGCTGACCACCACCGAGGCGTTCGAGGCCGACCTGGCCGCCGGCGACCGGCGCGGCATGCAGTTGGAGATGGGGCAGTTCCGTCAGGGGGTGGCCTGCGCGGCGGTGCTCGTCGCCCCGGACAAGGACATGGAACGCCGCGTCGTGCTGGCCTGCGCGTTGCCGGCCAGCGAGATGATGACCTCCGCCCGGGTGGTCCGCGCCAAACTGCTCACGGTGGCCCGTAGCGTCGCTGACGGCATCGCCGCCGACTCCTGACCCCAACCGACGACGAGAGGCCCTCTCCCGGGCTGGGAGAGGGCCTCTCGTGGCGGTCCAGCGCCGGACCCGCCAGTGAGGTGACGTTCAGCGGCCCGCCGGCCGCGGTGGCACCGTCAGCTGCCCACCGGGCCGCCGTCGAGGCGCCAGGTGACCACCACGCCCGGCTTGGCGTAGTCGCCGTCGGGCCAGTTCGAGGCCGGGTTCTCCACCGAGGCGCCGGTGATCTCACCCGGGTGCTGCACGGCGACGAAGACCGAGCGGTTGTCGCCGGTGATGAACGGCCCGCAGGTCTCCGCCCCGAGTGGCACGGTCAGGAACTGCTTGAGGTGACCCCGCTCCGGGCCCTCCACGGCGGTGGCGAACAGGCCGTCGTTGCTGCCCAGCGCGTTGCCGTCGGTGGAGATCCACAGGTTGCCGGTGGCGTCGAAGGCGACGTTGTCCGGGCAGGAGATCGGGGAGACCCGGGTCCTGTCGTACCCGGCGAAGAAGGTCGACGGGTCGGTCGGGTCGCCGCAGACGATCGGCAGCGACCAGGCGAAGGTCTCGGCCGTGTTGTCGTTGCGGTCCTCGACCAGTTCCAGGATCTGCCCGTGCTTGTTGGCGTTGCGCGGGTTGGCCTCGTCGGCCGGGGCCTTGCCAACCTTGCCGCGGTCGGTGTTGTTGGTCAGCGCCACGTACACCTTGCCGGTGAGCAGGCTCGGCTCGACGTCCTCGGGGCGGTCCATCTTGGTCGCGCCGACCTTGTCACCGGCGATCCGGGTGAAGGTGAGCACGTCCGCGGCGGTCATCCCGTCGACGAACGACCGGTTGCCGCTGACCAGCCTGATCCAGCGGCCCCGGCCGTTGAACGCGCCGTCCGTGGGGAGCTGGCCCGAGCCGTCGATCTCGGCGGCGCTCGTCTCGTCGAGCTTCGCCACGTAGAGCGTGCCGGACTCCAGCAGGGTCAGGTTGTGCTTGCGGGCGGCCCAGGAGTTGCCCTTCAGGAACTTCTTGTCCGAGACGAACTTGTAGAGGTAGTCGAACCGCTCGTCGTCGCCCATGTACGCGACCACGTGACCGTCCTTCGCGACGATCACGTTCGCGCCCTCGTGCTTGAACCGGCCCATCGCGGTGTGCTTGCGCGGGCGGCTCTCCGGGTCGAACGGGTCGATCTCGACGACCCAACCGAACCGGTGCGCCTCGTTGGGGTGCTTGGCCAGGTCGAAACGCTCGTCGGCGCGCTCCCACTTGCGGCTGCCGCTGGGGTAGCGGCTCGCGGTGCCGATGCCGTAACGGTCCAGCTTCGGCTTCAGCTCGGCCGGGGCGGCGTCGGCGCCCACGAAGTACTGGTTGAAGTTCTCCTCACCGGAGAGCACCGTGCCCCACGGGGTCACGCCACCGGCGCAGTTGTTGAGCGTGCCGACGACCGTACGACCCTTGGGATCGGCGGCGGTCTTCAGCCAGGCCGAGCCGGCGGCCGGGCCGGTGAGGTCGAACTTGGTGCTCAGCGCGGTGACCCGCCGGTTGTACGGCCGGCGGCCGTTGTCGACCGGCTTCCACTGCCCGGTGCCCGCGACCCGTTCCAGTTCCACCACCGACATGCCGTGGGCGGCCATGGCGGTGCGCAACTGCTCGACGGAGAGCCCGTCCAGGCCGGGGAAGCCCGGGAACATCAGGTCCTCGTTCGTGTACTCGTGGTTGACCACGAGCAGTGCCCGCTTGCCCTGCTTGTCCAGCGGCAGCACGCCCACGAAGTCGTTGTTGTAACCGAACTGCTTCGACTGTGCCGCGGCGCTCTGGTGGTGCAGGTCGAACTCCGGCGCGCCCGGCAGCACCGGGTCACCCCACTTGATCACCACGGCGTGGTCGTAGCCGTTCGGGACGACAAGGGTGTCCAGCTTGTTCGGTGGGATCGGCTTGAAGGTCAGCGCGCCGTTGCCGACGCCGGTGCTGGGACGGCCGAAACCGAAGGCCTCCGGGACGTCCGGGGTGGTGGGGGCCGCCATGGCCGGGGCCGCACCGGCCAGCGCACCGGCAGCCGCGCCGCCGAAGCCGAGGACCAGCGCACCGACCGCGCCGGCCCGGACCACGCCGCGTCGCGAGACCTCCGCGTTCACCACGTCTCCGAAGTACGCGTTGTCGGAGGTGTTCGGCACCGGGTGGTCACAGGCGTTTCCGCAGCGGTACAGGCAGGTCATGGCGTCACGGCTGCCGTGGCGGGAGCCGGTCAGCAGCGGGAGCAGCCGGGGGCGGTCGCTCATGGGGGAAGCCTCCAGAGAAGTCGGTGGCACGACAGGCGGCGTACCAGCCGGACGCTAGGAGGACGCGGTGAGCGCACGTCGGCCACGATGTGAACCGGGCGTGAACACCTTCGTGGACGCAACCGGTCTGACCTCGGTCTGAACCGTTCGGCGTGACCGCACGTATTTCCGAGCGGACGCACCGCCGGACGCGCGCCGGAAGCGAGGAGACCGCCATCAGCGACCACGACGCCCAACTGCTGCGCGCGCTGCACGACGAGCACGCAGAGGCGCTGTACGCCCATGCTCTGCGGTTGGTCAACGGTGACCGGCAGCGCGCCGAGGACCTGGTGCAGGAGACGCTGCTGCGGGCCTGGCGCCACCCGGAATCCCTCGACCCGCGGCGTGGTTCGGTGCGGTCCTGGCTCTTCACCACCGCCCGTAACCTGGCGATCGACGCCTGGCGGCGGCGCTCCACCCGGGTCGGCGAGGTCTTCACCGACGATCTTCCCGAACCAGCCGAGGCTGTCGACGAGGCCGAGCGGGCAGTGGAGGCGTGGACCGTCGCCGAGGCACTCAACCGGCTCAGCCCGACCCACCGCGAGGTGCTCATCGAGTGCTTCTACCAGGGACGATCGGTGGCCGAGGCGGCGTCGCGCCTGGGCGTACCGCCGGGGACCGTGAAGTCCCGCACCCACTACGCGCTGCGGTCTCTACGGTTGGTGCTGGCCGAGATGGGGGTGACGGGATGACGCAGTGCGAGTTCGCGTACGACGACGGCGCGTACGTGCTGGGCGCTCTCGCCCCCGCCGAACGGGCGGCCTACGAGCGGCACCTGGGCGGCTGCGCCTCCTGCCGGGAGGCGGTCGCCGAGATCGCCGTCCTGCCCGGGTTGCTCGGGCGCCTCGATCCGGCGGGGTTGGAGCAGATCCTGCCGCCGCCAGCCCCGCCCCGGGCGCCCGCGCTGCTTGAGGAGGCCCGGCGCCGCAGGCGTCGGGAACGCGCCGCGGACCGCCGACGGTACGCGCTGACCACGCTCGCCGCCGCCGGGCTGGCCCTGCTGGTGGGTGTGGGCACCGCCCTGGTGCTGCCCCGGCCCGCCGGCCCGTCCGGCCCTCCGGTGGCGCAGGGCAGCACGCCCGCACCACAGGTGTCGATGGTCCCCATGCGACCGGTGGCCAACACCGGGCCGGTGCACGCCGACATCGGGCTCACCGGCACCAAGTGGGGCACCGAGGTGACCATGCGCTGCGGCTACGACACGCGGACGAGCTACGGCAAGGCGTACCCGTTTCGGCTGGTGGCGCGCGGCCCGAACGGTGCCAGCGAACAGATCGGCTCCTGGTTGGCGGCGCCGGGCGACGCCCTCCAGCTCAACGGTGCCACCAGGTTCACCGCTGCCGAGCTGGTGAGCGTGGAACTCCAACGAATCGACGGCACACCAATCCTCACCTACGCAGTCCCCTAACCGGGGTCGGGTTACGGGGTGGGGATGGGGGTTTGGGGTTGGGTTTGGGGTTTGGGTTGGCGGTTTTGGCGGGCCTTGCCGACGGCGTCGGCGGTGAAGACGATCAGGGCCAGCCAGACCAGCGCGAAACCCACGAGGCGGGCTGGCGGCATCGGCTCATGGAAGATCAACACGCCGCAGCCGAGCTGAAGGATGGGCGCCAGATACTGGATCATGCCGAGGCCGCTCAGGGGCAGCCGGTTGGTCGCCCCGGCGAACAGGAGCAGCGGGATCGCCGTGGCCGCACCGGCCAGCACCAGCAGCGCGGTGTGCCCGGCCGAGACGTGCCCGAACGTCGACTCGGCACGACTCGTGAGCCACCCCAGGTAGCCCAGCGCCGGCAGCGCCAGCACCGCCGACTCGACGAACAGGCCCTCCGCCGGTGGCAGCCCGAGGCGCTTCTTGACCAGGCCGTAGCCGGCGAAACTGAACGCCAGGGTCAACGCCAACCAGGGCAGTCGACCGTAGTCCACGGTGAGCACCGCGACCGCCGACGCGCCGATCCCCAGCGCCACCCACTGTGCCGGGCGTAGCCGCTCCCGCAGCACCGTCACCCCGAGCAGCACCACGACCAGCGGATTGATGAAGTAGCCGAGCGCGGTCTCCACCACCCGGTCGGAGTTGACCCCGTAGATGTACGCGCCCCAGTTGACGGCGATCAGCGCGGCGGCGGCGACGACCCCGGCCACCGCCCAGGGACGTCGCAGCAGCGCCCGCAGGAAGCCGACGTTGCGCAGCGCCGCCAGCAGCAGCGCCACGAAGACCACCGACCAGACGATCCGGTGGGCCAGGATCTCCAGTGGACCAGCAGGTCGCAGGAGCCTGAGATAGAGCGGAAAGAAACCCCAGATCAGGTACGCGCCGAAGCCGTAGAGGTATCCCAGGCGGAGTGGCGTCACCCCTCCACCGTAAGGGGCGTATCGACGCTTTGCTCCTTTCCCGTGATCGGGGTCACCGGTACGCGCCGGTCGAGCTGCATCCACCGCTCCGGCGCGTCCAGGGGCGTGAAGCCCACCCGCGCGTACACCTCGTGAGCGTCGTTGGTGGCCAGCAGGATCCGGCGTACGCCGAGGTCGTCCAGGTGGTCGCGGATCGCGGCGACGAGCCAGCCGCCCAACCCGCGGCCCCGGGCGGCACGGTCGACGTACACGTCGCAGAGCCAGGCGAAGGTGGCGCCGTCGGTCACCACCCGGGCCACCGCCACCTGCCGGTCGTCCTCGGGTCGGTAGACGCCGAACGGCAGCGAGCCGGCGAACGCTCGCGCTGTGGTCTCCCGGTCCCGGCCGAGCGCCCAGTACGCGTCGGTGGACAACCAGAGATGGATTAGGGCCAGATCGAGCCGGGCAGGGTCGGTGCTGAGCAGATGGCCGTCGGTGCGGGTCAGCGAGAACACGCTGCGACGCTAGCCGCCGCGGTGGGCGACCCGGCCGGCCAATTCCCAGATTCTGGTCATCGGCCGGCCGTGGTCGTCGCCCCGAGGGGGCGGGTCGGTGTTGGCCCGCGGGCGGTCAGTCCCGGTCGAGGACGGCGCCGAGGATCCAGGTCACGATGCTCACGAACAGCGCACCGAGCACGGCGGCCGGCCAGAAACCGTCCACCGTGAACGGCAGCCCGGCCTGGTCGGCGATCCAACTGGTGAGCAGGAACAGCAGCCCGTTCACCACCAGCGCGATGAGACCCAGGGTCAGCAGGTAGAAGCCGCAACCGACGGTCTTGATGACCGGCTGGAGGACCGCGTTGACCACGCCGAAGATCACCGCCACCAGGAGCAGCGTGGTGACCGTCTCGACGGCGGAGTCCGATTCCAGCGAGATGCCGGGGATGAGAAGTGTGGCCAGCCAGAAAGCCAGCGCTGTGCTGGCCAGCCGAA
Organism: Micromonospora sp. NPDC048898; assembly: GCF_043198035.1. Classification (NCBI taxonomy): domain Bacteria; kingdom Bacillati; phylum Actinomycetota; class Actinomycetes; order Micromonosporales; family Micromonosporaceae; genus Micromonospora; species Micromonospora sp. NPDC048898. Next base: position 169,923 of record NZ_JBICUF010000004.1, on the reverse strand, counting down.
TCAGCAGACCTTTCAGGAAACCCATGGCGGGGATCGTGCCACGGACCCCGTACCGGTGTAACCCGGCGGTTGACCATCGGTGTGGATCAGCCGCGCGCCGGCCGCCCGATCAGTTGCGCCTCGATCGGCGTGGGGGAGAGCAGCGCCCAACGCAGCGCCCTCCGGTTGACCACGGCGACCATGTCGTCCCGGATCCGGGTCAACCACTCGGCCGAGCCGCCCAGCCCCAGGGCTGCGCCGGCCAACGCGGCCTCGGCGGCGTCCAACGGTTGCAGCAACGCGAGGTCGGCCCGGCTCAACGCGTCGACGTCCGCGGGGGTCAGCTCGTCCCGTACGACGAGGGTGGCCCGCCACGGCGGACCCGGCTCGGCCTCGGCCGTCACCGGGCCGGCGTCGACGACGAGCAGCAACGGACGCAGGGCGGTGCCCACCCCGTCGGCGACCGGTCGACCTGGCGGCAGCAACGGGATCGTCCCGCCCGGCGCGCCCACCCCCCGGACGAACGGCTCCCAGGCGCGCGGCCGGGTGGTCTGCACCACCACCAGGGCGCCGAGGGCCAGTGCGCGCAGGGCCACCAGCTGGGCGGCACGCACCCCACCGACCAGCAGCACCCGGGTGCTCTCCGGCCGGAAGAGTCGCACGGTGACGGCTCGGCCGTGCCGGTTCGTGCCGACCATCATCCCCGCGTCGCCCAGCGTCAGCTCCCAGTCGTCCATCGCGGAGCGTTGCTGCGGCCCGGGTGTGGTCAGCGCCAGTGGCAGCGTGGCGGCCAACCCGTGCAGGTGTGCGCCGTCGAGACGTCGCAGCTCCCCGCCCAGGTCGGTCACCAGACGCTCCAGCGCCTCGGTGGCCGCGGTCAACTCGGTCGCCGTCGCGGCGGCCAGGCGTACGGTCAGCTCGGTCGGCGCCGGCCCGGCACCGCTGGTCGGCGACGGACCCGCGGTGATCGACACCGTCGTCGCGGTCGCCGGCAGCGCGAGCATCCGGGGCACCAGGCGCCGCCCACCCGCACCGCCCGCCTCCGGCCACCGGACCAGCCGGAACGTGGCCTGGATCAGGGCGCCGGACCGGAGTGTCGGCCAGGACTCCCGTACCGGATGGCCGTCGTGGTGGGCCAGCTCGGCCAGGACCCGCAGCGCGGCCGGTACGCCGAGCGGCCGCGCGGTCAGCGATCCGAACCGGCGGACGATGCGGCGGACCGTCCCGGCGAGCACCCGGCGCAGGTCCTCCGCAGACCACCCGTCCACCCGCAGCACCCGGACCGCCACCACCGCCCGCTCCCGTCCGGCGAGCCGCCCGTCGGTGAGCTGCCGGTACGACGTGCCGGCCGTGCCGGCAGCCGGGACCGGTGCGGGTGCGCCGGCGAGCAGCAGCTGGACCCGCAGCGGGGGCATGTCCGGCCCGGCCGTGGGCAGCAACGCCGATGGCGGGGGAATCGCCTGGGACACGTCGCCGAGCAGGTCACCGGGGTCGCCGAGCTCCAGGAGCGCCACCATGCCGGCGGTGTCCTCCAGCACGGCGGCCGGACCGCCGGTCAGCTCCGTGGAGCGGACGACGGTGCCGGGAGCGACCAGGTCGAGCAGGCCGGCCGCGCCGGCCGGGCCGGCGAGCGCCCGACGTCGGGTCAGGTGCCCGACGGCGGTGCCCAGCCACTGGAACAGCCACCGGCCCCGGAACCGGACCCCGACGGTCGCCACCAGCAGCACGGCTACCAGTGCGGCCGCGACGATGACCGGCGCGGGTCGGCCGAACGCAGCGAGGACGAGCGCCGCCGCGACCTGCGCGGTCACCAGTTGCCCGGCCCACACCCCGGCACCGGACCGCCGATCGGACCAGGCACGGCGGTCGGACCAGGCACGGCGGTCGAGGGGGGACCGGCGGCCGGGTGTGCGCGGACCGGCGGAACCCGGGCTGCCCTCGGCGGGTCGGTCCGACCCGGCCGGCTCGCCCGGCCCGACTGCTCGTGCCGCAGGGCTCGGCCCGGACCCGACCGGGGTCGCCGGGTGCGGCCCTCCGGTGGTGATCGCCGGCACCGTGCCTCCTCGACCAGTGGGAACCCGGGTCGGGCGTCCGGCCGCCCTACGGCGGCCCGTCACGCGCCGCGACGTGGCTGCGGCACATCGTAAGCGACCGATGGCTCTCGCGGTTGTCCACAGGGGAGAAGGGTGGGGTAGCCGAACCGCTACGAGGCCGCTACCGTCAGCCACGAAGTCATCGCTGACCCGCGTCTCAGTGCTCGACGACCGGGCCAAGCGAACGACGCGTTCACAGGGCGCGTCGAGGGCCAAAGGTGCGATCAGGGAGACGAGGTGACGTCCGGGTGTCCCAGACCCAGGCAGAAGCCGCGGTGATGCAGCAGACCGCCGCGAAGTTCGAGCAGGTTGACCAGTCGTTGCAGTCCATGCTGACCGGCCTGCTGGCCGAGCTGCAGGTGTTGCAGCAGGCCTGGCGTGGTGCTGGTGGCCGCTCCTTCGAGCAGGTCAAGCAGCAGTGGTCAGAGGACCAGGCGGCGCTGCACCGGGCGCTGCGGGAGACCGCCGGGGCGATCCGCACCGCCGGCCGACAGTACGACGTCTCGGACGACGAGGTGGCCAGCCGGGTTGCCGGCACCAATCGCGGCGGCATCCAGCTGCCGCTCTGATCCCGCTCGGGAGGGAAATCCGATGGACCATGGTGTGCTGGTCGTCAACTTCGCCGCGCTCCAACAGGCCGGCGCGGACATCCAAAAGGCGCTGAACACGCTCGACTCGCAGCTCGGCCAACTCGAACGAGACGCTGCCCCGCTGGTGGCGGGTTGGACGGGCGAGGCCCGTCAGGCCTACGAGCAGCGGCAGGCGCGGTGGCGGTCCGCCTCGCAGGATCTCCAGGCGATGCTGCGGGACATCAGGTTGGCGGTGCACGACTCGGCCACCGACTACCTGGACACCGAAAAGAAGAACACCGGGCTGTTCCAGTGACCGCGGCCGGCCGGGAGAGCTGACCGTGTCCCGGTCCGCTGCCCGGCCGCCGCGGGTCGTCGGTCCGGGCGGTCAGCTTCCGGAGTCAGGCCGGGTCGGCCGGGCGCCAGCGTCGGCGGGCGCCACGGGGCAACACCAGGGCGAGCAGCGCCACGGTGACTGCCGTCGTGCCGACCGCCGCACCGACCAGCAGGGCCCGCTCCCGCGCGGTCGACCGGCGGGCCTGGCGGGCGAGCAGCGCCGGGTCGGCCCGGTCGTCGGCGAGCACGGCGACCGGACGAGGGCCGGCCGCGCGGTCGCCGCTGGTCTCGGTGACCGCCCGGTACGGGTTCAGCACGCCGGCACCGTACCCGCCGCCGTGGCCCGTTCCGGGAGCTGGATCGGCGGTAGCGATGATCCGTGCCGCCACCTGGGCAGCTGTCAACTCGGGCCGGTACTCGCGCAGCAACGCGGCGGTGGCGGCCACGAACGGTGCCGCGTAGCTGGTGCCCTCGGCCTGACGATGGCCCGACCCGGGGGCGGCGGTCAAAACCTCGCTGCCCGGCGCGACCAGGTCGACGTACGATCCGGTCTGCGAGAAGGTCGCCCGCCCACCGTCGGCGCCGATCGCCCCCACGCCGAGCACCCCGTCGTAGGCGGCGGGAAACGGTCGGGGATCCCCGCCGTCGTGCAGGTTGCCAGCGGCGGCCACCAGCACCACGTCCCGGTCCTGGGCATACCTCACGGCAGCACGGACCTCCGGATCGTCGGCATACAACACCACCGACAGGTTCACCACGTCCGCGTCGTGGTCGACGGCCCACCGAATGGCCTGGGCGAACTCGTCGGCGCCGACCGTACGCCCCGACTCCCGCCCCTGCACCACCTGCTGCTCACTCACCCGCACCGGCATGATCCGGGCACCCGGTGCCAGACCGCGGAAGGCGACTCCGGGTTGGGGTGCCGCCGCGATGATGCTCGCCACGCCGGTGCCGTGCCCGGCGCAGTCGCGACTGCCGTCGCCGCCGGGGTCGAGCAGGTCGGTGCCGGTCAGCACGCGTCCGGCCAGTTGGGGGTGCACCCGGTCCACCCCGGAGTCCACCACCGCGACTGTCACTCCGGCACCGGTGGCCAGTGGCGCGAGGCGGGTCGGGTCGTACCGTTGCTGTGGCCACGGCGCGGCCGTGACCGGCCGGACAGGGGCGAGGGGGGTCGCGCACGCCGGTGCCGTCCGGATCCTGGCGGTGGCGGTGGCGGTCGGGAGGGCCGGCACGGTCAGCAGGCTCGCGGCCAGACCTGCGAGGACCGGGCGCATGATCGATCGGGACATCGACAGCCTCCGTATCGTGTCGGCTCCGGGACGGGATGTTATCGCCTTGCCCGCGCCCCGGCAGACCGCCGCCGGCCAGCCATTGTGATCTTGATACCACCTTGTAGGTTGTACGCGATACCTGTGGCCTGTTCTCGGAAGGGGAGGTGGCCGTGACCGAATGGGAGCCGGCCACGGAGGCCGAGGTGGCGATGCGCGACGCGCTGCGCGCCAACGACCAGGAGCTCTACTTCCGGCTCCTGTCCCGCACCGATCTGCTGCTGCCGGTCTCCGCGCCGGCGCAACCCGGCCAGGCACCCCCCGGCTGGGGCACCTGGACCACCGGTGGCCGGACACACGTGCTGGCCTTCACGTCCGCCGCCGCACTGCGGGCCTGCCTCGGTGAGCACCCCGGCAGTAACCGACGCGTGCCCTTCGCCGACCTCGCGGTCGGCTGGCCCAACCAGGAGTGGTGGCTCGCCGTCAACCCGGGTCTGCCGGTCGAGGGCTACCTGCCGGCGTGGTTCGTGTCGCAACTCTCCCGGGGCGACGTGCGCCTGCCTGGCCGCACCATGGGTGCCCGCGCTCGGCTGGAGCGGGCGGAGACCCTGGCCCGCACCCGCACCGGCGCACCGGGCCGGGACACCACACCAGCTGCTGGAGCACCTCCCGCGATGGGCGCGACGCCGTCCGGGCCAGCCCCGGTCCCACCTGCCGCGGTCGCGCCTGGCGCGGTCCCACCTGCTGCGGTCCCGCCTCCGCCGTTTCCCCCTGCCGCGGTCCCGCCTGCTGCGGTCCCCCCGGCTGCGGTCCCGCCGGCCGCGGTTCCGCCTCCGCCGTTCCCCTCTGCCGCGGTCCCGCCCCGCAGGGCCGCGTGGGGTCCGACGCCCCGGGCGGCGGGCACCCCGCCGATGCCCGGCCCGGCGTCGCGGACGCCGGGCCCCGCCGAGCCGTCGCGCCGACCTGGCCAGGATGACCTGCCCGCCGCCGGTCACCGGCACCCGAGCGGCCCGCCGCAACCAGGCGCGGCTGGCGCCGGCCCCCCGCCCCGCACCGGTCGGTCGTCCCGGTTCGTACCGTTGGCGCCCGCCGACCGTCCCGGTGCCGGCCCGGCCGAATCCCCCAGCCCCGGTCGGCCGGCCGAGTCCTCCGGCCCGGGTTGGCCGGCCGAGTCTCCCGGCCCGGGTTGGCCGGCCGAGTCTCCCGGCCCGGGTTGGCCGGCCGCGAATCGGCCGAGCGACGTCGACGGCCCGGCCGCCGGTAACGGCAACGGCGGCCCCCAGCCCCCGCGGCGCTCCTTCTTCGAACCCACCACCGCCCGGGACCGGGCGTCCGACCCCACGCCGGGCGGGGGTCGCCCCGCCGACCGCGCGGCCCCACCGACTCGATTCGGGCGGGGCAGCCAGCCCTTCCCACGTCGCCGCCCGGCCGACGCGTCGGCCGGGGAGGCCGCGACACGCGCCTTTCCGATGACGGACCCGGACGCCACCCGGCCGCTGCGGCGGCCGACCGGCGACCTCGGTGCGTCCCGCGGGGTCCGCGCGCCGGCACCGGCTGAGGAGATCACCCAGCCCCTGCCACCGCGCAGACCCGACCCGATGGCGGAGGAACCCACGCGCGCCTTTCGGCTGACCAGCGAGCCGCCGACGAGCGCAGCGGCGGAGCGGCCCGGCCCGGCCGCGGAGCAGACCCAGGCGATCCCACGCGACCGGCCGAGCCGATTCGGGCCGGTGGAAGAGCTGTCGGTGTCCGCCGCGGAACCGGTCTCCAGCCCGCCCGCACCGCGTCGCGGCTTCACGCCCATCGTCATCGAGGGCACCATCATCGAGTCCCGCGACCTCACCGACCCGGTCGAGGCCAACGGCCTGTTCGACGCGGCCCGGCAGCCCCGCCCCGCCGAGGCCGCCCCGCGACCGTTCGACTCGGCGCACTCCGGTCCGGACCTGTTCAGTCCGTCGTCGTCCAGTCCGAGCCGATCCGGTCCCGCGTCGTCCAACCCCGGTCCGAGCCCGTCGGTGCCACCCACCAGTGGTGGGCCTGCCGCGGACGGTCTGGTCGGTGCCGGCACGGGCGGCGGGCACAGCGATGACCGCGGTGGCGTCCCGGTCAGCGGCGAACGCACCGACATCGACGGCTCGTCGGTCGACGCGACCGACGCGGATCGGGTCGGCAGTGGTGTGACCGCGACCGGGGACGGCGTCGGGCAGTCGCCGCCCGTCGACGAGCCGGCCCCGGTCGAGTTCGAGCCGGCCAACACCGTCGAGGAGGACCTGCTCGGTGCCGCCGGTGCCGGCAGCACTGACACGTTCCTGTCCACCCTGCTGCTGGCTCGGGTGCTGCTGCCGGCGGCACCTGATTCGGTGCCGGGCAGCCGCCCCGGTGACGCGGGTTTCGTCTGGCGTACGGCGCAGCTCGACGGTGAGACGTACGTGGTGGTCTACACGTCGCCGGAGCGCCTCGCCGACCACGTCGAGGGCGACGTCACCACCGTCGGTGTGAAGTTCGCCCAACTGATCCGGCGGTGGCCGGACGAGGACTGGTCGTTCGCCGTGAACCCGGGCACCCCGGTCGGTGCCAAGCTGCCCGGGGAACAGATCGTCGCGTTGGCCAACTGGGCCGCCGAGGTGGGGCTCGGTGACGACCTTGAGGTGGACCCGGAGGAAGCGCCGGCCGTGGCGGAGCCCATCGCCCGCCCCCGGTACGCTCCGGCGGCGGTCGACCCGGCCCGACCGACAGTCATGCAGAAGGCGGTCGCGCCCAGCCAGCTCGCGTACTACCTGGATCGGGGGTACGACCGGGTCTCCGGCTTCGTGCACCGGGCCGGTGAGCTGGCCCACCTGACCACGCCCGCGCAGGTGCACGACGCGCTCGGCCTCAGCTACCCCGGATCGCCGTTCGCCCGCGATGCCGAGGAGATCTACGTGTTGCGCTGGCCGGCGCACCGCCCGAGCCTCTACCGGATCCCGTACGGCGGTCAGAACGAGCCGGCGATGCGGGCCATGGAGGGCTGGGTCATCGAACGCCCGCCGTTCCGGGGCAACGGCTTCGCCCCGGGCGAGAGCAGCGACGTGGTCGCGGAGTTCAAGGTGGACAGCGCGCGCCTCCCGCACGGCACGCAACTCTGGCGGATCGGCGCGGACGGCACCGAGCGGGTGGTCGCGGAGCTCGACACCGACACGGTGGTCTGGCGACGGGTCGGTGAGGCGTGATGCGCGACGGTTACGTGGCCCGGTGGCAGGGCCGGGAATACCAGGCCAGCCCGGATGGCGACAACATCCGCCTGTACCAACCCGAGCCGGGGGAGGGTTTCGAGGAGGTCCGCGCGGGTCGGTACGTCCGGGTGCTGCCGGCGACCGAGGTCGAGGACCTGGCGTACGTGCGGACCACCTGCACCTGGCAGGGGCAGCCGTTCATCGTGCTCGGCGAGCATGACGCCTGGTTGCGGGTGGAATACACAGGTGGCCGCTGGCCGGTGGCCGAGGCGATGCGGCTGGAGGTCTTCGACTTCGGCGTCTACCAGGGTTGGGCTCCGGCCTCCGAGGTCACCGACCTGCGGGAGCAGCGGGTCTGAGCGGTCAGCTCTTGGCCCAGCGCAGGATCTCGCCGAGCACCAACTCCGGCGCCTCCAGGTGCGGGAAGTGCCCCACCCCGTCGAGCAGCCGCCACTCGTACGGGGCGACGACGTAGCGCCCGGAGCCCAGGGCGGTGCGCGGCAGGGAGGCGGGGTCCAGCGCGCCGTGCAGTTGCAGGGTCGGGGTGGCCAGTGGCTTCTGCATCAGGCGGACGAACCGGTACCCGTGCAGCCGCAGCAGTGAGCGGAACGCCCAGCGGTAGCCCTCCAACGCGCAGAACGCGGCCTGCGGGATGCACATCGCCTCCCGGCACCGCTCGGCGTACGCGTCGAAGTCCGGCCCGTCGACCCAGTGTGGCCCACCCCAGCGGCGCAGGATCTCCGCGACGGCAGCCGCGCCATCGCGGGTCAGTACGTGCTCGTAGCGGGGGAGTTGGAATTTCAGCGCGGGGGTGGAGGCGGCGAACTGCCCGCGTGGGTCGGCGAAGATGCCGGCGCGCAGGCGCAGCGGGTGCGGTGCCCCCAACACCACGAGCCGGCGGACCAGGGCCGGGTGGAACGACGCCACCGTCCAGCCCACCATGCCGCCGACACCGCTGCCCACGATCGTCGCCGAGCGTTCACCGAGTGCGCGGATCAACCCGGCGATGTCGGCCGCGAGGGTGTAACCGTCGTACCCCCGGGGTGGTTTGTCGCTGGCGCCGTAGCCGCGCAGGTCGACGGCGACCGCCCGGAAGCCGGCGTCGGCGACCGCCGGGAGCATCCGGTGCCACGCCCACCAGTGCTCCGGGAAGCCGTGCAGGAAGAGCACCATCGGCCCGGTGCCGGCCTCGACCACATGGAACCGGGTGCCGTTGGCGCCGACGAAACGGTGCGTCCACGGCCCCTCGGTGAGGACACGGGACTCGTCGACGACTCCGCCGCGCTGGTCGGTCATGGCAGACAGCCTAGGACCCGGTCACCCGCGACGGCCCTGGTGGTCGCGTTGAACAGGGAGAAGCCCGGGATGTCCCCTAGCGACACGTTGGTGCGGGTCGGCCGCGTCAGCGGGTGCCGATGCCGGCGCGAACCCCGCTCGGCGGGACGAGCACGGCGCGGCCGGCTGGACAAAGGGCGGGGGGGGGGGGGGGGGGGGGGGGGGGGGGGGGGGGGGGGGGGCGCCCCCCCGCCCCCCCCCCCCCCCCCCCCCCCGCTGGGTGGTGCGGGATCGTCGGTCAGAAGATCCGGATCTTCATCGAGGTGCCGTCCTGCTCCAGAACCTTGATCTTGACACCGGTCGCGGGGAGCTTGACGCCGTGGTTCGGCAGCTCCTCGTAGAAGTACTTCTTGGTGTCGTCGAACAGGGGCTGGGCAGCCTCACCGCGGATGTACTGCGGCTGGCTGTTGAGGCGCAGGGTGAACGAGTCGGCCTTCTTGAGGCTGAACGGCGCGTCGTAGACCTGGATCCGGGCCCGCCACGGAGCACCGGTCAGGTTGTAGATCGGCTCCGGGCGCGAGTCGATGTACAGGTTGCGACCCTCACCCGGGTGACCACCCGGGTTGGCCTCCGACGCAGGCGCGGTGTTGTTGTCGGAGAACCGGGTGTTCCAGTACGAGATGAGCAGGCCCTCCTGGTACGCGTAGTGGTCCACCCAGTCCGGGCGGGTGTTCGCGTAGCCGAAGAAGTACGGGCCGGTCTTCAGGTACTTGTCGTACGAGACGTACGACCGGTTGCCGGCGATGTAGAAGTTGTCGAACAGCCGGGTGTAGGTCGCACCGACCACCTGGAAGTCCTCCAGGGCCCAGCCGGCGTCGGTCTCGGCGCCGTCGCTGAACACGGTCTGACCGTCGGCGGTCACGGTGATCGCGTCACCGAAGAAACCACCCTCGGAGACGCCGCCGTCGGTGACGTAGTGCAGGCGAACCTGCGCCGCCTTGCCGGCGACCGCGGTCAGCGGGATGTTGATGTCGACCCAGGTGCCGTTGCTGCTGCCGGAGAGGGCCGGGCGGCCTGCGCCGTCGACGCCGATCGGCTGGCCGTTGGCCGTGCCGTCCAGGTCGATCCAGCTCTTGCCGCCATCCGTCGACGCCTCGAAGTAGAGGTAGTCGTAGTTGGATTCGATGCTGTACTTGCCCTTGAGCGACAGCGCCGCGGACGACTTGCCGGTGAGATCGAACGTCCTCGTCATACTGCTGTCGAGGTCGTCCTCGTTACCGGAGAAATACTGTTTGGAGCCTTCGACAGGTGCGCCGTAGTTGAAGGTGTACTCCCGCTGGGGCAGCACCACCACGGCGGCCTGCGCCTTCTCGGAGTTGTACTCCTGTGGACCGAGGTCCACCTTCTTGTCCTGGCCGGCCACGATCACCTTGTAGTCGAGCCAGCCGAGCTGGAGCTTGTTCCACGCGCCGAGGTCGCCGCCCCGGTCGCCGATGCCCGCGTCGTTCTTGGCACCGAGCCGGCTCTGGGCCATCAGGGTCCAGTGCTCGTTGTTGTTGTCCCCGGGTCCGTAGTCGTCCGGCAGGCCCAGGTCGTGGCCGTACTCGTGGTAGAAGACGCTGCGGCCGCCGTTTTCCGGCTGGATCGTGTAGTCGCGGATCCAGACGCCGGTGTTGCCGATCTCGGTGCCGCCGATCGGGAAGTTCGGCGGGCCGACGGGCGAGCTGTTGAACGCCGACCAGCGGTGGCTCCAGATGGCGTCCTCACCCTGCTGCGGGTCACCGTCGGCCTGGTCGCCGCCGGAGTGGACGATCTGGAAGTGGTCGATGTAGCCGTCCGACTCGTTGAAGTCGCCGTCACCGTCGTAGTCGAACCGGTCCCACTGGTCGAAGGACTTCATCTCCTCGGCGATCTGCGCGTCCGTCCGACCCTTGGCCTTCTGGTCGACGACCCACTGGTTCGCGGCGTCGCGGATCAGGTTCCAGGTGTTGGAGCAGACGTTGTCGGCGCAGACGGCCCGGTCGTCCCGCGGGTCGATCGGCTGGCCGGGCAGCGGGTCCGGGATCGGGTCGTCGGAGCGACCGTAACGGGCCTCGTTGTACCGGACCTTGACCCAGTCGGTCACCTCACCCTCGACGGTGTAGCGACCCGAGGACTGTGCCTCGTAGTACTGCTTGAGCGACTCGTCGCCCGGGTTGGTGCCGAAGTAGATCTGGCGGAAGTGCTCCGGGCTGAAGTCCGGCTGCCAGATGGTGGAGTTGTCTACGGCCCGGTTGGGCTCGGGGATCTTGTTGTGCAGCGGCCCTTCGAACGTCGACGGACCGGCGATGTCCGGGTTCATGTCCTTGTCCGGGAAGGACGGGTGCCGCTCGTCACCGAACTCGGCCAGGATCACGAAGATCTTGTCGGTCCGCTCACGCTCAAGCTCGACGTACTGATCCTGGGTGGCCTGAGCGCCAGCGGCGGAGCGGGCGTTGCCGTTGGTGGCGGCCTTGCCGACCTCGCCGACCTTGACGACAGTGCTGCCGTTGCGCTCGATCGGCTTGCTGCGACCGCTCAGCACGTCGCTGAGACCCTGCTCACGCAGGGCACGGCGCTTGTCCTCGAGCTTGTCGGGGAGCTCATCCTTCAGTGCCTGCGGTTCGGCAGCGGCGGGTGCTGCTACCGGCAGTTTGGGCTGAGGCGCCGCCGAGGCGGACGGGCCGAAAGCCAGGCCTGTCGCCGTCAGTGAGAGCCCGAGCAGACCCACTGCGACTTTGCGCACGTGGTACCTCCGGTGTGAGGGAACCGGCCCAACGGGGGTAGAGGCCGGTGGGAGATCGATCCCACGAGTGGGACCAATGGTGAACATAGTTACTGCTGGGACGGGTGGGAAGACGAACGCGTCGATTTGTTGCAAGATTTTGTTGGGAATGCTTTCCACCGTCACACCCCAACGCTTCATCAGCCACGTTGACCAGCGGAGGCTCGGCCACCCCCGGATTGCAACGACGTATTTCGATCAATGTGATCGATGTACGACAGTGGGGCCGGAGGCGTCTCCGCCACCGGCCCCACCAACACCGCTGAAATCAGTTACCGCTCAACCGGACGACTACTTCTTCGCCGGGGTGACGAAGATCGTGGCGGACGAGTTGTCCTTCGCGGTCTTCTTGACGGTGAGCGACACGCCGTAGTTCACGCCCGCGTCACCGGGGTTGCCGGTGCCCAGCACGATCGCGCCACCGCTCAGGGTCACGCCGTAGAACTCCGGCGCCGGGCTGCCGTCCGGGTGGGTGACCCGGGTGGTGTACGGCGCGTTGTTCCGCGACGGAACGACCACCGACGCGTCGTTGTCCCGGGCGTACGGAGCCCCGTCCCGCATCTCGATACCCGGGTACCAGGTCTTGGCGTCGGTGAAGGACTTCACCGGTGCCTGCGCCTTGAACTTCGTGCAGTACGCGCTGTACGGCTCGCCCGCCGCCTCCAGGCACTCCGTGAAGGGGTACGTCTTCTGGAGGCCGAAGGCCGCGTTGGCCGACTGCGGACGGCTGGGCAGGTTGTCCGTCACCGACGGGTCCTTCACCGCCGCCTCGCCCGTGCGGCGGTACGGGTCGAAGTGCGAGTCGACGATGAGCAACCCGCCCTTCGCGCCATAGCTGGGCAGGGCGGTCATCTGCCCGGTGACGTGGTTGACGTCGCCGAGCGCGGTGTCCCGGTACCAGAGCAGCATGCCCGGCGCGTTGTAGGAGATCCGGTCGACCTTCCACGCCTCGTGCGAGTAGATCGTGTCGTACGCGTACTTCAGGCCCTTGTCGAAGCCGTCGAAGTTGCGCCACTCGGCCAGGTAGTACTGCGCGTGCACCTCGGTGCCGCTGGAGACCTTCCAACCCCCGCCGGAGGTGTCGACGAAGGTGCCGCCGGTGGCGGTCCAGCCGTTGTCACCGCCCTCGACGTCGTCGCTCCACGTGGTGGCGCCGCCGCCGGTGACCGAGAAGTCGTCGACGAACCAGTTGCGCTCCTCGAACGCCTCGTCGGTGGCGAGACGCAGCCGCACCTGGACGGTCGTCCCCGCGTACGCCGACAGGTCGACGTAGTCGTGACGCCAGCCGTTGGTGCTGCCGGTCAGGCCGTACTTCTTGCCGCCGAAGTCGTTCATCCGGCCGTTCGGGTCCGGGTAACCGTCGGGCGTGGTGACCACGGTGCCACCCTCGGCGTACACCTTCTGCTCGGTCCAGGTCGTGCCGCCGTCGGTGGAGAGCTCGACGAAGCCGTAGTCCCAGTCCTCCTCGATGATGTAGTTGTTCCACATCCAGAACTTCGAGTCGGCCGCCGCCGGCACGTCGACCGAGCGGCTCAGCTTGACGTCGGCCCACTCCTGGTCGTTGTTGCTGTGCCACATCTTGGTGCCGCTGTGCGGGGTGGCCAGCGTCGTCACCTTGTCCGGCAGGTCGACCTTGATGCCGTCCTCGGAGTCGATAGGCGTCCGCGAGGTCTGCCCGAGCTTCACCTCGCGCGGGTTGGACCCTGGGCGGATGGTCAGCGGGTCGGCCCAGCCGAGCACCCACTTGTCCCAGATGCCCATGTGCGTGGGCAGCGCCTGGAAGATCTCACCCGAGTGCGAGCCCGAGGCCATCAGGTCCCAGAAGTCCACGTCGGAGTCGGCGTTGCCGGACGTGTCGTAGAGGTCCGGCAGGCCCAGGTCGTGGCCGAACTCGTGGGCGAAGACGCCGACGCCGGCGTCCTCCGGCTGCACGATGTAGTTCGACGCCTTCAGGTTGGTGCCCGGGATGGTGTAGCCACCGGCGACCGTGGAGGAGTGCGCCCACACGGCGTAGACGCCCTCGGCGCCGCCACCACGGGACTTGCCCTGCCCGGCGTGCACCAGCACGAGGTGGTCGATCACGCCGTCCGGCTCGTAGACGTTGCCGTCACCGTCGCGGTCGGCCTGGTCCTCGATGTCGTAGTCGGCCCACGGGAACGTCGGGTCCTTGGCGACGAGCGCGTCGATCGCGTCGGTCGCCAGGCGGCCCGCGCCGGCCGGGTTGTCCGGGTGGCCGTTCATGGACTGCTCCCGGCCGGGAACCCACGCGCCGGTCTCGTCCTGGAAGCAGCGGTTGGCCGCGTACCAGCCCTCCGAGTGCGGCACGGTGATCCACGGGCTGGCCTGCCCGTCCACCGTGTACGCGTTCTTGGACATCTCCAGGTACATGTTGTGCATGGTGCGACCAGAGAGGTCGATGCCCTTCTTGCCGTCCGGGCCCTTCAGATCCTTGCGGACCCGCTCGGTGATGCCCTTCTTGCTGTACAGCATCTTGTTGTAGTGCGACGGCGAGAAGTCCGGCACCCACATCGAGTTGTTGTCCTCGTGCGGCAGCCGCGACGGGTCCGGGATCTTGTTGTGCTTCGGCCCGTTCTGCACGGTGCCGGGCACGCAGGTGCGGTCCTCGAACACCGTCTTCGGGACCATCACGCCGGTGAAGTCGTCGTTGGCCTTGTCGTTGAACTCGACGAGCAACGTCAACAGCTTCGCCGTCTGCGTGGTCGGCGCCCTCTTGAACTTGCGGGGGTTCTGACCGGTCTTCAGCGACTTGGCCTCGTCCTTGGCCAGCTGCCGAGCGGTCACCGGGTTACCCCGAGCGTGCTTCTGGTCGAACTCGCGCGCGGACTCCACGGCAGGGGTGTAGACGCCGCCCTTGCCCTTCACCTCGCGGCCGGTGGAGTCCTTCTGCACCTCGGGCTCGGCGTAGTTGATGTAGTACTCATCGGCGCCGATCACCGCCCGGGGCGTCGGGGACGCCGACTGGGCTGCCGCGCTGCCGGTCACGGTCAGTGACGTGGCTGCGAGGGCGATGGCGGGTAGCGCGACGAGTAGCCGTCGGCGCGACCCGGACTGGGGTTTGTGGTTCATGCCGCTCCGTTTCTCGGGCATGGGGAGGAGGACATGGGGTCGCTCGACCGTCGATGTGACAGGTGTCGAACTCTCCCAACCTGCGTGAACCTAAGTCACAACCGGCTGAAAGGACAGTGGTGGCCCGCCGTCTGTGGCCGTTTAGCCGCTGTCGGGTCGGCCGACCGACCGATGTGACAGCGGCGCGTCGGTGTGAGTCGTACCCGTAAGAAATGACGGAGGGTGGCGGTCCGCACGGACCGCCACCCTCCGGTGTGTACGCCTGCCGTCAGTCCTCGTCGGACTTGGCCCCGCTCATCCCCGAGGAGATCAACTCCATCACCGACGAGTCCTGCAACGTGGTCACGTCACCGAGCGACCGGTTCTCCGCGACATCGCGCAGCAACCGGCGCATGATCTTGCCCGAGCGGGTCTTCGGCAGCTCCGGCACCAGCATGATCTGCCGCGGCTTGGCGATCGGCCCGAGCGTCTTCGACACGTGGTTGCGCAGCTCGGCGATGAGCTGCTCACCCGCGTCGCCGGCGATGTCGGTGCTGCCGCGCGGAATGGCGAACGCGACGATGGCCTGCCCGGTGGTCGGGTCGGTCGCACCCACCACCGCCGCCTCGGCCACCGACGGGTGCGACACCAGCGCCGACTCCACCTCCGTGGTGGAGATGTTGTGCCCGGACACCAGCATCACGTCGTCGACCCGGCCGAGCAGCCAGATGTGCCCGTCGTCGTCCTTCTTCGCCCCGTCACCGGCGAAGTACATGCCCTCGAACCGGCTCCAGTAGGTCTCGATGAACCGGTCGTCGTCACCCCAGATGGTGCGCAGCATCGACGGCCACGGCTCGCGCAGCACCAGGTAACCGCCACCACCGTTCGGCACCGACTGGCCCTGGTCGTCCACCACGTCGGCCACGATGCCCGGCAGCGGGGCCATCGCCGACCCCGGCTTCGTCGCCGTCACCCCCGGCAACGGGGAGATCATCATGGCGCCCGTCTCGGTCTGCCACCAGGTGTCGACGATGGGCAGCGCTCCGCCGCCGATGAACTCCCTGTACCACATCCAGGCCTCGGGGTTGATCGGCTCGCCGACGCTGCCGAGCAGCCGCAGCGACGACAGGTCGTGGCCGGCCGGAATGTCCTCGCCCCACTTCATCATCGTGCGGATCAGCGTCGGCGCGGTGTAGAGGATGCTGACCCTGTACTTCTCGACGATGTCCCAGAACCGGCCCTTGTGCGGGGTGTCCGGGGTGCCCTCGTACATCACCTGGGTCGCGCCGTTGGAGAGCGGGCCGTACACGATGTAGGTGTGGCCGGTGACCCAGCCGATGTCGGCGGTGCACCAGTAGACGTCCGTCTCCGGCTTGAGGTCGAAGACCGCGTGCGTCGTGTACGACGCCTGGGTCAGGTAGCCGCCGGTGGTGTGCAGGATGCCCTTCGGCCGGGCCGTGGTGCCGCTGGTGTAGAGGATGAACAGCGGGTGCTCGGCGTCGAACGGCTGCGCGGTGTGCTCCGCCGACGCGGTCTCCACCGTCTCGTGCCACCAGTGGTCCTTCGCCGACCAGGCCACCTCCTCGCCGGTGCGGCGGACCACCAGCACGTGCTCCACCGACGGGCAACTCGCCACCGCCTCGTCCACCGTCGGCTTCAGCGCCGACGGCTTGCCCCGCCGGTAGCCACCATCGGCGGTGATCACCACCTTGGCACTGGCGTCCTGGATCCGGTTGCTCAACGAGTCGGCGGAGAAGCCGCCGAAGACCACACTGTGCGCCGCGCCGATCCGGGCGCAGGCCAGCATCGCGACCGCCGCCTCCGGGATCATCGGCAGGTAGATCGCCACCCGGTCGCCGGCCGTGACACCCAGCTCGGTGAGCGTGTTCGCCGCCCGGCAGGTCAGCTCGTGCAGGTCGGCGTACGTGATGGTCCGGGTGTCGCCCGGCTCGCCCTCCCAGTGGATGGCGACCTTGTCGCCCCGGCCCGCCTCGACGTGCCGATCCAGACAGTTGTACGCGACGTTGAGCTGCCCACCGACGAACCACTTCGCGAACGGCGGGTTCGACCAGTCGAGCACCTCGTCCCACTTCTTCGACCAGGCCAGCCGGTCGGCCTGCTTCGCCCAGAAGGCGAGCCGGTCGGCCTCGGCCTCGGCATAGGCGTCGATGGTGACGTTGGCGTGCGCGGCGAGTTCGGCCGGCGGGGGGAACTGGCGCGTCTCGTTCAGCAGATTGGCCAATGCCTCGCTCATGCCGTGACTCCTCGTCCTCGGGTGACCTGCGTCTCGCTGGGCCTGAGGGTAGTCGCGGGTCCTCCGGGCGGCGACCGCTGCCCGCCCCGTCGCGCCGAGCGGCCCCCGCCGCGCGCCCGACGGCCTCCCCACCCGGGTCGCCGCACGTGGCACCGTGATCGACACGGGTTCCTTGAAGTCGGGGTGTCCAGGCCAGGCGGACACCCCGCGGTCGTTGCCCGTGTCGCCTTGATCGACACCCGTGTTGACCTTGCTCGCAACGGGCGTCGGCCTGAACGGGGTGCCGGGGCGCGTGGTCCGGGTCGCGCTGCGGCCGGGTGCGCCCCGCCGGGTCGGGCCGGGTCGTTAGCGTGACGGGGTGACCACCGACCCGCTCGCGCCCCTGCTCGCGCTCGCCGACGTCCCCGCCGCCGTCGAGCGGGCCCGGGAACGATTCGACCAGGCGCTCGGGCACCGGGCGCTGCGCCGGCACGGTGGGCAGGTCGCCGCCGAGGTCAGCCTCCGCTCCGCGGTGGCCAGCGCCGCCCTTGAGGGGGCCGTGCACGAACGCGAGGCGGTCCGGGCCGGCACCGTGACCGATCCGGTGCTCCAGGGAGCCCTGCGGGTCGCCGGCGCACTGCCCAGCCTGAGTGACCTGTGGCCGAAGGCGCCCCGCCAGGCTCTCGCCAAACTGCACGTGCTCGCCGCGCGCGACATCGTGCCGGAGGCAGAGCTGGGCCGCCCGGTGGCCGATCCGGTGGTCGCCACCCGGCTGGACGGGCTCGCCGGGCTGGTCGCCGGTGGCACGAAGGTCTCCCCGCTGGTGCTTGCCGCGGTCGTCCACGGAGAGCTGTTGAACCTGCGCCCGTTCGCCGGGCCGTCCGGCGTGGTGGCCCGGGGCGCCGCCCGGCTGGTGCTGCTCGCCAGCGGCCTCGACCCGCGCGGCCTACTCGCCGTCGATGTCGGGCACCGCGAGCGCGAGCCCGAGTACGTCGGTTCGGCAGGTGCCTTTGCCACCGGCACCCCGGACGGACTGCGTTCCTGGCTACGCCACTACATGTCGGCCGTCGAGGTCGGCGCCGACCAACTCACCGCCATCGGCGACGAGATCCTCACCGCCACCTGAGCGGACCCCCTGCGCCGCGCCCCTGCGCCGCGCCCCTGCGCCGCGCCCCTGTGCCGCGCCCCTGTGCCGCGCCCCTGTGCCGCGCCCCTGTGCCGCGCCCCTGTGCCGCGCCCCTGTGGCGTCGATCATGCAGTTGTGGTGGGCCGCAAAAGGCGCCAATCGGTCGAAGATGCCCACCACGACTCCATGATCGACGCGAGAGTGGGTGGGTGGCGTGGGGGTGGGGTGGTGGTTAGGCGGTGGTGGCGGCGGCGCGGGTGCGACGGTGGCGGCCGTACCAGGCGATCCCGATCGCAACGCCCACCCCGACGCCCAGGGCCGCCGCGGCCACCGGGACGGCGGGTCGTTCCCGCAGGCGGCGGCCCAGCGGGATCGGGTGCCGGAACTCCAGGACCGGCCAGGCGTTCTCCGAGGCCAGCTTGCGCAGCTGCCGGTCCGGGTTGACCACACTCGGGTGCCCGACGCACTCCAGCAGAGGACGATCGCTGTACGAGTCGGAGTAGGCGTACGAGTCGGCCAGGTCGTAACCCCGGGCGGCGGCCAGCTCGCCGACCGCCTCGACCTTGCTCGGACCGGCCGCGTAGAACTCGACCTCGCCGCTGTACCGGCCGTCCCGGACCGTCATCCGGGTGGCGATCACGTCGGTGACACCGAGCAACTCGCCGATCGGGCGGACCATCTCCTCGCCCGAGGCCGACACCAGGACCACGTCCCGCCCGGCCGCCTGGTGCTCCGCGATCAACACGGCGGCTTCGGCGTACACATAGGGGTTGATCAGCTCGTGCAGTGTCTCCGCGACGATCTGGCGGACCTGCTCCACCTGCCAGCCCTTGCAGAGCGCAGCCAGATAGTCCCGTGTTCGGGCCATGGTCTGCTCGTCGGTGCCGCCCAGCCGGAACATCAGCTGCGCGTACGCCGACTTGACCACGTCACGCCGGGTGATCAGCCCGTCCCGGTAGAACGGCCGACCGAACGCCAGGGCGCTCGACTTGGCGATGACGGTCTTGTCCAGATCGAAGAAAGCGGCACTTCGGCCCACGGCGCGAAAGTCTAGCCGGATGGTCTATCGTCGGCGGGTGCCCGGGGGCAGGCCACCCGTCCAGGACCTGCCGGCTGGCACCATTAATCCCGCTCTGCGTGATCACGCTCACACTCTGCGAGGAGATTTTCGCAGTGAGTGGGGTCGACACCACTCGACGTGACGGGTCCGCTCAGGCAGACTTGTCCGTACGACGAGCTTTCACATCCTCGAAACAGACAAGCCCTCAGCGGTTGCACCCCCCGTGGCCGCTGAGTGGTTCGGCTCGACCCCCCCGGAGCCGAACCTTCGACGACCCCCGTCTCCCCCCGACGGGGGTCGTCCCTTTCCCGTGGGAGCGTGCCACCGTGGTCGCCCGGCCCGTCCAGAGCGTCCGGGGCGTTGTTGCGCGGCCGGAGGCAGTAGAGCCGTCGGGGGTATGCGCGGACTGGTTGAGCATCGTGAATGCCTGATCAGGGCCTTCATGTATAGAGCCTCGGCCGTGGCTCTCGCACGTTTGTGGAGTAGGTGATGGTGTGTCGCATGTTTCGGTAGGCGGAGTGCCGCAACGGGAGGCCGAGACGACGACGAGCGGAGCCCGTGGTCAACGGGGCCACTGATGGGGGAGGCATCGGGACCGTTCGTCTACTTCCCGATGGTGTACAGCCGCTGTGCGGAGGTCTCGGCTGGTGCCGCACGAATCGCGGCGGAACACGGCCTGGTCTGCTTCGATCCGCAGTTGGGTGTGCTTCGGCCCGCCCCTGACGAGCTGTAGGAACCGTCGACCGCTCCCAGGACACCGGGTGCCGTGGGTGTTGGGTGGCAGTAGTGCACCCGCAGCCGAGAAGTCCGTAGTGCGGAAGGGCCTCCGGCGCCAGCCCCAACCATGGTGAAGGCGGCCGGTGCACCGCCACGCCATCGTCAGTCGGTCTTCAGTGGACGCCGCACCGTCGTGTCGCGGAGAGGTGCAGCGCGTCGACGCGTACCGGTGGCCTTGAATAGCAACGCCACGGCGACCGCGACGTTCGTCGCCCCATTGCGGCCGCTCGTGGACGCTCCGGGGGCGGATGTACGCCCGGTCGGGTGTAGGCGCCCGACTGCCGCGGTGCCGGCGCATCCGGATGGCCGCCAGCGCTCCTGTGGAAATACGACGCCGTGCCGGGCGATCACGGTTGAGCCGTGGTCGACGTCCGGCCTCGCGTGCGTCGCCACAAGCGGAGCGGCCACCGCCGGCCAGACCTGGCGGTGACTCACCGCCGAACTGTAAGTCTTTCGGATAAGTGGTATCGGGTTGTCGCTGCAAGCTGCGGTCGGGGCGGCAGATCGTGACTAATATCCACATTGATCCGAAAAGCAGGCATCTCTTGGTAAACCGCCTTCTCTGGATAGCTCACTCCCATACGCTGCAAATTGCCCGATAAGTGACGGTAAGTCATTGCAAAGTAGCTCTGGGTGTGTCCGGGGTGGCTCTCTGGAGGGGTCATGAGCAACGACCGACGGCTGCAGCGCGCCCTGAAGCATGGACGCGCCGCTTCAGGGCTGAGTTCTGCCCTACTGGTAGTCGGAATGACGGGCGGACCTGCAGCCGCAGCGCGGCCCGAGGAGGCGACATCCTCTGCCCGGGGCGTGCACGTAGGCACTCCGGGCCCGCTTGGGCAGTACGGCGGGTGGCCGTCGTCCTGGTCGACAGTCCGCCAGGACGGCGGCGATCTTGATTCGTCGGACCAGTTCCCGGGGACGTCAACGGACTGTGGCCCCCAGGGCTGGCAGGGCCCGTGGGGTAAACACGACGAGGGCAAGCACCCGTACCCTCACGATTCGCATGGTCCCAAGGGCACTCAAGGCCCGCAGGGCGACACCGGCGCTCAGGGTGCGCAGGGCTTCCAAGGTGCCCGAGGCGACATTGGCGCTCAGGGCAACACCGGCGCGCAAGGCGACAGCGGCGCCCAAGGTCCCCAGGGAATCGAGGGTGCCCAGGGGGCAACGGGCGCTCAAGGTGTTCAGGGCGCGCAGGGTGAGTCCGGCGCGCAAGGTGCTCAGGGTGCGCAGGGCGGTGTGGGCTCTCAGGGTGCTCAGGGGTTCCAAGGCGCGCAGGGCGATGCAGGCGTTCAGGGCGCGCAGGGTGAGCAGGGTGTGGCCGGCGTTCAGGGCGCCCAAGGGTTCCAAGGTCTCCAGGGCGAGACAGGTGCTCAGGGCGACGTCGGGGTTCAGGGCGCTCAGGGTGCGCAAGGTGTTGAAGGTGCGCAGGGGGACGCCGGCGCGCAGGGAGCTCAGGGCGCCGTGGGCGCGCAGGGTGCTGAGGGTGCGCAGGGCGAGGCCGGTGCTCAGGGTGCTCAGGGCAGTGCGGGTGCGCAGGGTGCTCAAGGTTTCCAGGGCTCCCAGGGCTTCCAGGGTGACGCGGGGGCTCAGGGCGCACCGGGTGCGCAGGGTGGCACCGGCATCCAGGGCGCTCAGGGTGCGCAAGGCGTCCAAGGTGCGCAGGGCGAGGCCGGTACGCAGGGTGCGCAGGGTGACGCCGGTGTTCAGGGTGCGCAGGGCTTCCAGGGCGACACGGGCGCCCAGGGCGCTCAAGGCAATGTCGGAGCGCAGGGTGAAGCCGGTGTCCAGGGCGCGCAAGGTTTCCAGGGCTTCCAGGGCGACACGGGTGCCCAGGGCGACGCTGGCGTTCAGGGCGCGCAGGGTGCTGTCGGAGCGCAGGGTGATGCCGGCGTTCAGGGTTTCCAGGG
Organism: Micromonospora sp. NPDC048898; assembly: GCF_043198035.1. Lineage (NCBI taxonomy): Bacteria > Bacillati > Actinomycetota > Actinomycetes > Micromonosporales > Micromonosporaceae > Micromonospora > Micromonospora sp. NPDC048898. Next base: position 148,219 of record NZ_JBICUF010000004.1, on the reverse strand, counting down.
TGACGTGGGTGCTCAAGGTGCTCAAGGCGACAGCGGCGTCCAGGGGGCGCAAGGCGCTCAGGGTGATGCCGGCGTTCAGGGTGCGCAAGGTTTCCAGGGTTTCCAGGGCAACACGGGTGCGCAGGGCGCTCAGGGCGACACTGGGGTTCAGGGCGCGCCAGGCGATGCTGGGGTTCAGGGTGCTCAGGGCAACGTCGGAGCGCAGGGTGAAGCCGGCGTTCAGGGTGCGCAGGGCGCTGTTGGTGCTCAGGGTGAAGCCGGCGTTCAGGGTGCGCAGGGCTTCCAGGGCGACGTGGGTGCGCAAGGTGCTCAGGGCGAGACCGGCGTCCAGGGCGCGCAAGGCGCTCAGGGTGACGCTGGCGTTCAGGGTGCGCAGGGCGCTGTTGGTGCTCAGGGTGATGCTGGCGTTCAGGGTGCGCAGGGCTTCCAGGGCGACGTGGGTGCGCAAGGTGCTCAGGGCGAGACCGGCGTCCAGGGCGCGCAAGGCGCTCAGGGTGATGC